>CAZZYX010000009.1:0-34543 GCA_964658485.1 uncultured Acetobacteraceae bacterium
GCTGCGCGCGCCGTCACGGTCGAGCGCGACAAAGCTGTCGAGACGCCCGTCGATCGCGTCGATCCGCGCGAGAAGCGCTTCGAGCAGTGCAACCGGATCGAGTGTTCGATCGCGGTAGCGCTGGGCAATCTGCGCCAGCGACAGTCGCCACAATGGACTCGTATCGCTCGCCTCCGATGTTGCCGCGAAAGCGCCAGTTTGCGCAAGAGGAGGATTGGCGTTTGGCGCCGAGGCTCGCGAATCGCCCGGAATCGCACTGAGCGCCCATGCCTGATCCGCCCCCAGTGCCGCCGCCGTGGCAACCTCATCTGGAAATAGCGCGAGCATCCGCTCGAGCCGCTGGCGCCCGGCGGCGGCGGTGGTGTCGTCTTCGGTCATCGCTCCGCTGTCGGCCACACGCGCCCTGCAATCAACCCGCCATGACAAACTCGCATTGTCGCCGGCGTTAGTCACGCATGGCCGCGCCGCGCTGCCGGCTTCCGGCACCAGGCGCTCGGATGGCTGGGCACCGCATCAGGCCCCAGCTGCGCCCGAATAGCGGGGGGCCCCCGAGTTGGCTTGGCGGATCGCGCGGCATTCGCGCAGACTTTGCCGATGTTGACCAGCCCACCCCCCACCGCCACACCTGTATCGGGTGATATTGCCAGCGAGCTGATCGCCTTGCTTGGCGTCGCGCAAGTCGAGACCGACCTTGCCAAGTGCACCTTCTTCGCCACCGACATGAGCCTGCGCGGCCCCGCTGCCGCCGCCGTGATCCGCCCGGCAAATGCCGAGCAGGTCGCCGCTGCGGTCAGGCTTTGTACCGCACGCGGCGTCGCGGTGATCCCGCGCGGCGGCGGGTTTTCCTATACCGGCGGCTATGTCCCGACCCGCGCCGACAGCGTCATCGTCGATCTGCGCGGGCTCGACCGGATCGTCGAGATCAACCGCGACGATATGTACGTCGTCGTCGAATCCGGCTGCACCTGGCACCAGTTGTACGAGGCGCTAAAGGCGGAAGGCCTGCGCACGCCCTATTTCGGGCCAATGTCCGGATACAAGGCGACGATCGGCGGCGCGCTCAGCCAGGGATCTTTCTTCCTGGGGTCGTCGCAATACGGCCCTGTTGCCGATTCCGTACTGGCGATCGAGGTGGCCCTTGCCGACGGCACCCTGCTCCGCACCGGATCCTGGGGTGGCGCGGACGACCCGTCGCCATTCTATCGCAGCTACGGCCCCGATATGACTGGCCTGTTCCTGGGCGACACCGGCGCCTTCGGCTTTAAGACCAAAGCGGTGCTCAAGCTGATTCCGTTTCCGGCACATCAGGCCTTCGCGAGTTTCGCGATGGCAGACGAGCCTGCCGCCATAAACGCGGTGAACGCCATCGGCCGATTGGGCATTGCAGCCGAATGCTATTGCTGGGATCCCTATTTCGTGAAGATCATGGCGACGGCGACAGCCGGCCTTGCCGAGGATCTGAAATTGCTGGCCGGCGTGGCGCGGGGCGGCGGATCGATAGCTCGCGGGCTGGTCAATGCGGCACGTTTGGCAAAGGCGGGGAAGGGCGCGTTTTCCGGGGAAGTATTCATGCTGAACCTCACCGTCGATGACGCGACGCGTACCGGCGCCGATGCGCGCATGGCCCTGCTCAAACAGGCCGCAGAGCAGGCCGGTGGCCGAGAAATGACCGCATCTGCCCCGATGGCGATGCGCGGCACGCCGTTTATCAACTTCAATACGCCCGATCGCCGCCTGCCGCGCCGCAACCTGCCGACTCACGGCCTGGTCCCGCACTCGCGCCTGCCCGCGCTGAGCAAGGATGTTCGCGCACTGCTCGACCTGCACCGTTCGGCGATGGATGCGATGGGGATCGAATGCGGCGTGATCTATTTCGGCGTCGGCTTGCAAGCCGCCTGCCTGGAGCCGGTGTTCTACTGGGACGATCATCAGCACTTCAACCATGACCGGATCGATGAGCGCAGCAATCTCGCCGGGCTCGATGCACACGACACGGCACCGGGCTCGACCGAGCTGGTGATGCAAATCCGCAAGGAACTGGTGGCGATTTTCATCAAGCACGGCAGCGCACACGTACAGATCGGCAAGTCCTATCCATGGCTCACCACGCGCAGCGCGCCGATGCGCACGCTGGTCCTGGCAGTAAATGAGACGCTGGACCCGCACAATATTGTCAATCCGGGCGCTTTGGGGCTTTGATCCCCGAATAGCGGTCGGCGATGCGATCATGTGGGAAGCGCACCAAAAACCTGTCATCGTTACGTAACATGCATGTCATGCGACATGGATCGGAGGGTGCCATGGAAATCCAGCAGCTACGTCATTTGATTGCGGCGGCCGAAAATCGCAACCTGCTCAAGGCTGCCGACAAGGCCTATATTTCGCAGTCCGGGATGAGCCGCAGCCTCAAGAGCCTGGAGCATCGGCTTGGCGTGCCACTCCTGACGCGCGGTCCGAAAGGCGTCGAGCCGACGATTTATGGGCTCACCGTCATCCGCCGCGCCAAGCTGATCCTGAACGAGGTAGCGCGCGCCACGGAAGAAGTACGGGCCATCAAGAGCGGCGGCATCGGCGATACCAAATTCGGCATTACCCAGAATTACGCCAATTACCTGATGCCCGACCTGCTCGCAGCGCTCCACACCGAGCGCCCCGGCCTCCACGTCACGATCATCGCCGACGGTTTCCTCGAACTGGTCAAGAAGGTGAAGACCGAGGAGATCGACTTCGCTTTCGGGCTGATCGGCCGTATCCACCATAGCGACGGCATCGTCATCGAGCCGCTGATGGCGAACCGGTCGCGCGTCGTCGCGCGGAGCGGCCATCCGCTGGCGGGCAAGCGTAATATCAGCATCAAGGATTTGGCCGATGCGCCATGGGCGATGCTGTCCAGCGAAAGCGTCCAGCGCGGATTTGACCTGTTTTTCGAAACGCATGGCCTGCCCGTCGCGCCACAAGTGCTGAAAGGCAATTCGATCGCCTTGATTCGCCACGTCGTTGCCCGATCGGATGCCCTGACCATCCTGCCGCAGGAAGTCGTGCAGCCTGAAATCGACGCCGGCCAATTGGTTGCGCTGGATTGCGCCACGCCGGTCGAACGCACGCGCATCGGCCTGATCTTCCGCGACGGCGGACTGATTGCACCGCAAGCCGAGATCGTGGTCGATCGTATCCGGGTTGCGGTGGCCGAACGGGCCGCCGCTTATGCCCTGCTCGAAACCGAGGTTTCATTATGAAAGCTGCCGAGATCTACCGCCGTACGCTGATCTCGCGGGAGGATACGCCTACCGCCTGGTGGTATCTCGGCACGACGACCTTCGTCGGCCAGGGCCATCCCGAGATCATCGTCAACCATGTCGAGACGGTAATGCTCTATCGCGCCGAATCCTTGGATGGCGATGCGTTTCGCGTGCCTTGGTGGGAAATCGGCCTGTTCCGCGACGCGATCACCGGCGAGGTCGTCAGCGAGTGGACCAACCCGCTGACCGGCGCGACGGTCGCCGCCGCCCGCACGTTCGAGGAAGGGCCCTCGGGCTATACCATTCGCCCGAGCGGGGATGGCATCGCGCTGACCGATGCGGTGCAGGCGTTCGCACGGCTGGATACCGCCACGGTTACCGTGACCGAGGACCAGGGTCGTGTCTGCGTGAGGCAGGTCGAGGAGAAGCTGCGCTCGTTTCCCGGCCGCGACGGCATCCCCGATCTCGATCAGGGGCAAGGCACGCGGTCGCGTACCGTCCTGCAATGGTTCGCCGCTGCAGCCGATCTCGCCGGCGATGCGCCCAGCGTGCCGGCGACCGGGCTTTACAGTTTCGAGATCGGCGTGCCGCCCTGGCTTGGCATGGATGGGCGTCCAGGCGTCTTCTCGGTCAAGGGGTTGATGCACAAGACGCCGCTCGACCCGCCACTCAATCCGCGCGGCTGGGCCGATCTCAAGCAGCTGTTTCCGCAATATTTTGAAGGCGACACGATCATGCCGCGGTGGCGCTGAGCGGCATCGGCTCCGGCATTCACGCGCCTGTTGGCGATCAACCGTTAAGCCCCTTCAAGCAACCGCCCGATCCGGTTCTGACCGTCTTCAGCCATCGAGGAAATCGGCGACCGTCTTCCACATCCGGTGACGGGCGTTTTGCAGATGCCCATAATCGCCGCCGTCGGGCACGACCACCAGCGCCTTGTCGAACGTCGCCAGCCGTTCGAAGAAGTCGGCCCGGCCGGAACCTCCCTGCATGTAATTTTGCATGCCGGCGGCGTAACCATAGAGCATCAACGTCGGCACGGTGATCCGCTCGGCGACCGCAGCGATGCTGCCCGCTTCGTTTTCCACGCGGATGCCGTTGGGCGAGCGCGGCTCGCATGCCTCGGCCTGGGTCGCCAGCGCCTCGTGCGCCGAGGCTTCCATGAATTCGAGTTCGAGCCGGTCGCGGAAATAGGCGGCGGTGTTCGCCCACCAATCGGTCTTTTCCGGGAACGGCACGATGTTGCCGCCGCCGATTGCCGGGTCGAGCATCACCATCCGCCCGATCTTGTCCCCTTGCGTTTCGGCATAGCGCGCGACGATCCGCCCGCCCCACGACCAGCCGAGCAGATGCGGCTGCGCATAGCCTTGCGCGATCACCCAATCGACGACGGCGGCGGTATCCTCGATCGCCTGGGGCGTCTTCACGCTGTGTGGGTGCCCGTCGAGTTCGCTGTCGCGATAGCCGCGAACCGAGAAGGTTACCGCGCCGAAGCCACGCGCGACCAGCGCTTCCATGAAGGAATAGTCGCTCCGCCCGTCGAAGGCGAAATCATACCCCAATTGCCCGGAGAGATTCGCGCCCTGGATGAGGATGACGACGTGTTCGGGTCTATTCTCCAGCCCCTTCGTCCGGACCGAAAGCTTACCGGCCGGGCCGGCTATGAACAGATCATTCGCGATAACCATCGTCTCTCCTAAGCAATCACGGCTTGCCGCCTGCCCGCGGCCTCATCCGAACCGGCACATCGCCCGGTCGGGCTGGATCGAGTTCCAGGCGGCGGCTTCGGTCCGCATATATATGCTTCCGTCGCGATCGTGATCGCTCGTCCGCGCGAGCGCCATGGCGAATTGCGCATGGAGAGTTGCGCTTCTGGCAAGCTTGCCAATGCGGCGCGCCCGCGACATCATGGCGCGCGTGAATGCAGATCAGGAACTCAAATCGCTCAAGCGCGGCCTGAAGGCGATGATTCTCATCAACGCGCAAGGCTCGCTGGCCATTTCCGACCTGAGTCGCGCACTTAATGTGCCGCGAACGACCTCGGAGCGCGTACTGATGACCCTGATGGCCGAAGGATTTCTCGATCGCGACCCGCATACCAAGCGTTTCTATCTCACCGACCGGGTACGCGCATTGTCGGGAGGCTATTCGGACGACAGCTGGATCGCGCATGTCGCCGCGCCGATGTTGTTCGAGACGACACGCGCAATCGGCTGGCCGCTGTGCATCGCGACCCCGGCGGGCGAATATATGCGGTTGCGCCTGACCACCGATCCGGTGACGTCGCTGAACTTGCACCGACGCCATATCGGATCGGAAATCGCGATGGCGGTATCGTCCAGCGGCATCGTCCACCTTGCCTTTCTCGACCCCCTCCAACAGCAGATCATCCTGCGCATCCTGCGCGAATCGGAAGATCCCGCTCAGGATCCGGCTCGCGAAGAGCATCGGTTGGCTTATGCGATCGACCAGGCGCGTGACCATGGCTACAGCTTTGGGCTCGACCTCGGGCGGGAACGCAGCGTCAGCGTGCCGATCCTCAAACACGGCCAAGTGAAAGCCGCGCTGCTGATGGTATTCATGGCCGGTGGGCTGACCCATGACCAGGTCATCAAGGATTTCGTGCCGCGCTTGAAGTCGATGGCGGCCGAGATCGAACGGCTCGCCTTCCAGACAGAATCGATGGCGGTCCTGCACTGATAGTACGGGAGGAGCCTGATCCAGGTGGTGCATTGCGTGGTGCTTTAAACCCAAATGCGCTTCAAAATTTTGAGCAGACTGCGGGAGAGGTCGGTGCAAGTCACGCCCCCCGGATGTCGGTTGCCCGGTCGACGCCGGATGGCGCTGACCAATGCGTCGTCGTCATGTCAGCTCATGGCCATTCTGATCCGCTCCACCACCGCCCCGCCCCGCGACCCGGGTACCGCCGCTCGGGCCTTTCTCGACGGGCCGCACCGACTGCTGATCGGCAACGTTTGGGTCGAAGGCGAAGGGCGGAGCATCGCCGTAGAAAATCCGGCGCGCGGCGAGATCATTGCCGAGGTCCGCGCCGCTTCGCTTGCGCAGCTCGACGACGCGGTCGGCGCGGCGCGGTCGGCGCTGCACGGGCACTGGGGACGGTTGAGTGGACGCGACCGCGGCGTGATCCTGAACCGGTTCGCCGATCTGCTCGATACGCACGCGGACCTGATCGGCGAAGTGATGACGCTGGACAACGGATCGCCCCTGGTCTCGTCCACCATGGTCGTGCGACATCTCGCGGCTGAGTTGTTTCGCTACTATGCCGGCTGGGCGACAAAGATCGCCGGGGAGAGTTTCCAGCCGAGCCTGACGGCGCGGCCCGATTTCGATTTCCTGGTTGCAACGGCGCGGGAGCCGATCGGGGTGGTCGGTGCGATCGTGCCGTGGAACGCTCCGCCGGGGATGATCGCGCTCAAGATGGCGCCGGCATTGGCAGCGGGCTGTACTCTGGTCCTCAAGACTGCGGAGCTTGCGCCTTTGATCGGTGAGCTGTTCGGCGCCCTGTGGCTGGAGGCGGGCGGGCCGGCGGGCGCGTTCAACCTGATCCACGGCCACGGCGAGGATATCGGCGCGGCGCTGGCGGCGCACCCGCATATAGATAAGATCGCCTTCACCGGCTCGACCGCCGTCGGCCGCAAGATCGTCGAGGCGGCGACCGGCAACCTCAAGAGAGTGTCGCTCGAACTCGGGGGAAAGTCGCCTGTCATCGTCTTTCCCGACGCCGATCTCGACGCGGTTATCCCGGCGGCGGCAATGGCCTGCTATCTCTCGAGCGGGCAGCAATGCATGGCGGGCTCGCGCCTGTTCCTTCACGCCGATATCCATGACCAGGTCGCCGAGGGTGTCGCGGCCTTTGCGAAGGCAATGAAGGTCGGTGATGGGCTGGCGCCGGATACCGTGCTCGGGCCGCTGATCTCCGCGCGGCAGAAAGCGCGCGTGCTCGATTACATCGGCATTGCCAAGGCCGATGGCGCGACGCCTTTGCTGGAAAGCGATGCAATCGACAGCCCCGGCCATTTCGTCGGCCCGGCGCTGTTTACCGACGTGACGGCGGGGATGCGGATCGAACAGGAAGAGGTGTTCGGTCCGGTATTGGTCGCGATCCGCTTCGACGACGAGGATGCGGTGATCGACGCGGTGAACGGCACGCCCTACGGCCTGTCGGGCTCGGTTTGGACGCGCGACGTGACGCGCGCGCTGCGCGTCGCCAAGCGCGTGGATTCAGGGCAGGTCGGGGTCAATATCCATGCCGCGATGAGCGCCGAGACGCCGTTCGGCGGCAATCGCCAGTCGGGCTGGGGCCGCGAATTCGGGCGCGAGGGGCTCGACGGCTATCTCAAGACCAAGGCGATCAGCATCAACCTCGGCCCCAAGTCGTGAGCGCGCGCTTGCTGGTGATAGGTGCCGGGCTCGGCGGACTTACCGCCGCACTCGCCCTCCGCAAGGCGGGCTTCTCGGTCGAAGTCCATGAGGCTGCGTCGCGCTTGGGCGAGGTCGGCGCTGGCTTGACGATCAGCCGCGGGGCGCAAAGCGTGTTCCGCCATGTCGGTGTGCAGGATGCGGTCGCGCGCTGCTCGACGCCATCGGCCGGCTTTCCCTTTCTGCATTATCGAACCGGTCGGATACTGGCCGGTGCGCTCGATCATGGCATCGGCCTGCCCGACGACGGCATCGCCGATATTTCGCGCCAATGCCACCGTGCCGATCTCCACGGCGTGCTGGCGAACGCGTTCGACGGGCCGCTGCACCTTGGCCATCGCCTGATCGGCATCGACGAGATCGCGCATGGGGTCCGTGCGCGTTTCGCCGATGGCAGCAGCGCCGAAGGCGATGGGCTGATCGCTGCCGATGGCGTCCGGTCGGAGGCGCGCGCGATCCTGTGGGGCGAAACTGCGCCGCGCTTCACCGGGCAGATGGCGTATCGCTTCCTTGTCGATCGTGCTGTTGCCGCGCCCTTTCTCGAACATGGCCGCGGCGCCGTGTTCCTCGGGCCGCAGCGGACCTTCAACCGCTATACGTTGCGGGCCGGCGCCGTGCTCAACTGCGTCGGCATCGCCGCGACCGATGCCTGGGTCGATGAAGGCTGGTCGACACCGGCGGGACGCGACGAATTGCTGGCAACTTTCGCGGGCTGGCACCCCGCCGTCATCGGGTTGATGGGAGCAGCCGACCGGCTGATCAAATGGGGCATTTTCGACCATGCTCCCCTACCCCGGTGGAGCGCCGGACGCGTGACGCTGCTCGGCGACGCGGCACATGCGATGCTGCCGTTCCTGGGCATGGGCGCTGCCATGGCGATCGAGGATGCGATGATCCTCACGCGCGCGTTCGAAGCCGAGGGCGACGTCGCGCCGGCCTTTGCGCGCTACGAGGCGGCACGCATTCCACGGACGACGCTGATGCAGGCGAAATCGATCGAGCAGGGGGTGCTCACCCAGGCCAGGGACCCGGAAAATTACGACGCAACAGCCGCGCCGGCGAGCGACCCCGCCATCCTTGATTACGATCCGGTAGCGGCGCCGATTTGAAACATCGACGCGCCCGTTTGTTCTCGAAGCCCGCCGACCGCCACGCTATCACCCGGTATGCGGGCACGGCCAAACATCCCGCTCCTCTCTCCGAGACACGGCGGGTAGCTATTGCGATAGACCAGGAGACGGGCATGACCTTCACGACGCTACGCTATGCAAAGATCGACCGCATCGCCATAGCGACCTTCGCCACCCCCGAGAATCTCAATGGCCTCACCGAGGAAAGTCTGGACGAACTGGAAGCGGTTCTGACCGATTGCGAGACCGACGAAACGATCCGTGCGCTGATCCTGACCGGCGAAGGCCGCGCCTTCTGCGTCGGTCTCGATCTCGGCCTGCTCGACCGCGCATTCGCCGATCTCGACTATTTCGACGTGATCGTCGGACGCGTGAACGGCATCATCACGCGGCTGGAGAATCTGGATATCCCGACGATCGTCGCTAACAACGGCTTCACCCGCGCCGGCGGGTTCGAAATATCGCTCGGCTGCGACTTCATGATCGTCGCGGACGAAGCCAAGATCGGCGACGTGCATACCGACGCCGGTGTTGTCCCCGCCGCCGTCACGCTGCGGCTGAAACGCCGCGTGGGCGACCAGCGCGCGAAGGAAATTCTGTGGGGCGCGGGCTGGTACAAGGGGCAGGAAGCGGTCGACATCGGGCTGGCGATCAAGTCGGTCCCGCTCGCCACCTTGGGCGACGAAGCCATCGCCTATGCCAAGACGATGACCGACAAGCCGCGCGCGACGCTGGCCACGCTCAAGCAGATCATGCGGGACGGGCATGGTCTCACCACCGCCGAGGGCGCGGCGCTCGAGTTGAAGGCGTTCGCGCATTACAATCGCACGCAGCCCTATGGCCGCGAAGGCTATACCGCGTTCCGCGAAAAGCGCTTGCCGAGTTGGAAGGCGGCATGATCCGGCGACTGCTGCTACTGCTTGCGCTGTGCCTGGGTTTTGCGTCCGCCGCGCTCGCGCAACAGCCAGCGGCATTCGCCGGAACAGCTACCGTCATGCTGGATGCCGACCGGTGCGAGGCCTTGGCAGGCGGTGGTTTCCAGGGCCTCAAAGGTGCCGCGACCTGGGTCACCAAGGCGACGTACATCGGCGCAAAGCCTGAACGCCAGGCGTACTGCGCGGTGGCGGGCTATGTGAATCCGACCAGTAATTTCGGCATGTACCTGCCGGTCGATCACTGGAACGGGCGTTACCTCGTGCGGGGTTGTGGCGGCAGTTGCGGTTCGGTCGCGACCGAACTCGCCTGCGGACCGCATCTGCGCGACGGCTATGCCTGCCTGATTACCGACATGGGCCACAGCTCGACGCAGGTCGACAATAATTGGGTAGACAACAACCTGCAGGGACTGGTGGATTTCGGCTATCGCTCCACCCATGTGACCACCATCGCCGGCAAGGCGATCCTGACGGCGTTCTATGGCCGGTCGCCGGCCAAAAGTTATTTCTTCGCCTGCTCGACCGGTGGCCGCCAGGGCATGATCGAAGCCGAGCGCTTTCCGCAGGATTTCGATGGCATCGTCGCGATCGCACCGGCGAGCATGGCACCGTACGGTACGAAACAGGCTGCCAGCGTATCGGACGTCGATGCCTTCAACACCAATCCCGATGGTTCGCCGATCCTGCCCAATCGCAAGGCGATGCTGGTGCATCAGGCGGTCGTCCACGCGTGCGACATGAACGACGGTGTCCGGGACGGCCTGATCGGCGACCCCCGCGCCTGCCGGTGGAAACCCGAGGACCTGGCTTGCACCGGTAGCGACGTTCGCTCCTGCCTGACCGCGCCGCAAATCGCGATGCTGCACAAGATGTACGAATGGCGCGGCGCGATGAAGGGCTCTGAACTCAACTGGATCGGCAACTATATCCGCAACGCGCCGCTGCCCGGCGAGAAGTGGGCACCGATTTCCGACCTCGCCGTGGGTCGCGGCGATCCGGCGACGATCGAGAGCATGGTCAACCCCAACAATCCCGACCTGCGCCCCTTCAAGGCGAACGGCGGCAAGCTGATCCTGGTCCAGGGATGGTCCGACCAATCGGTCATGGCCCCGCCGACGGTCGATTATTACGAGACGATGACCAAGACCATGGACGGTCCCGCCGCGACCCGGATCTTTGCGCGGCTGTTTACGGTACCCGGCATGGACCATTGCGCGGGGGGCGAAGGGGCTACCGCGATCGATTACATGGGCGCCATTACCGCCTGGGCCGAAGGGGGCACTGCGCCGGACAAGCTGCATGGGGTGCATGTCGCCGCCGGTGCGCCACTCGATTTCTTCGGGGTCGGCCTGCCATATCTCGATCGCAAATATTACGTGTTCGAGCGCGATCACCAGGCCTATCCCAAGGGCAGCGTCGCGGTCGGCAAGGATGCGGCGATCGTGGCGGACACCCGGCCGCTGGATACCCGCCTGGCGGAGGCCCTGGTGCTCGCCGAGCACACCGCCACCAATGCCGGCTATCCGCGCCGCAGCATCCTCAACGCGGTGGAGAAAGCGGCCTGGGAGCTGTTCTATCGCAGTAACGCCGCGCCGGCGGCGCAGGCGGCGGCGCTCGACCTGCTCGATCCGAGCCACACATCGCCCATCGGGCGCGAGGCCATCTATCGCCTTCGGGCAGAACAGGCTCTTAATTGATGGCCGGCTATATCGACATCGTCTGCAATATATACACGCCCGAAGCGGTCGAAAACGGCTGGACTGGCCTGGACGACGATTTCAAGCGCCAGGTGCGCATGCCCGCCGACATGTTCGGCGGCGTTTCGATCGACGACTATCTCAAGAAGATGGACCGTGCCGGGATCGAACGCTCGCTGCTGATCGCGGTGCGGGCCGGTGACCTCAACATCCGCGGATCCTGGGAAATTCCCTACAAGGTGATCGCCGATATCTGTGCCCGGCATCCCGATCGCTTTTCCGCGCTCGCCGGGATCGACCAGACGCGTGGCATGCAGGGCCTGCGTGACCTGACCCAGGCGGTCGAAGAATACGGCTTCGTCGGCGCGCACTGGTATCCGCACTGGTTCGGCACCGCGCCCGATGCCGCGCAGATCTATCCGTATTACGCCAAGTGCTGCGAACTCGACATTCCCATCATGATGCAGGTCGGGCAAAATCTCGTTTATTCCAAAGAGCGGCGCCTGCCCTCGGTCGCGCGGCCGATCCTTCTCGACCAGGTCGCGATCGATTTCCCCGACCTGCCTATCATCGGCATCCATATCGGGGTGCCGTGGACCGACGAAATGATCGCGATGTGCTGGAAGCATCCCAACATCTATACTGCGGGTGACGCCTACGCGCCCAAGCACTGGCCCAAGCAATATGTCCGCTATGCCGACAGTTACGGCAGTCACAAAGTGCTGTTCGGCACCGACTGGCCGGTGATCGACCCGGAACGGGCAGTGGCGGAAGTGGCGGCGCTGGGCCTGCGGCCGGCGAGCCATGCCAACATGATGCGCGAGAATGCGCTGGCGGTCTTCACGAAGCTACCCCGTTGAAACTGCCCGAAACCTTCCGTTCGATGACCTTCGGCTCAGCGCTTAGGGCCGCTGCGGCACGGCATCCCGCGAAGGTAGCGATCGTCGATGGCGCGCGATCGACCGACTTCCGGACGCTGGCGGATCGCGTCGGGCGGCTGCGCGATGCGGCGATCGGGATGGGCGTGATAAAGAACGATGTCGTCGCGATCGTCTCGCGCAACCGGACCGAGTTCATCGAGGTCGTCGCGGGATTGCCCGATGCCGGTGCGGCAATCGCGACGATCAACCCCCGCCTCGCAGCGGGCGAGGTGGGACGGGCATTGGCGGACTGCGGTGCGCGGATCGTGTTTGTCGATACCCAAGCGCGCGCGCTGGTCGAAGCTGCCGGCGTAGCGGCGCTCACCATCGTGACTTTCGGTCCCGCTTACGAAGCCCTCCTCAGCGAAGCGCCTGCGCCGGCGACCTACCCCCGGATAGACGAATGGGATGCCTGGACGATCCCCTATACCTCGGGCACCACCGGCAGGCCCAAGGGGGTCATTCTTTCGCACCGCTCGCGCATGCTGGTGGGCCTGATTTGCGCCGCTGAATTTGGCTGCTTCGGCCCCGACGACCGTTTCCTGGCGATGACGCCGATGAACCACGGCGGCGGCCTTGGTTTCCCGACCGGTGTCCTGGCGGCAGGCGGGTCGATCGAGATCCTCGACAAATTCGATCCCGAAACGGTGCTGGAGCGCCTCAAGTTCGGCGGCATTACCGGCCTGTTCATGGTGCCAACGCATTTCCAGATGATCTTCGCGCTGCCTCCCGAGACACTGGCCAAATACGCCCGCCCGCCGATCCGCGCGATTCTCGCCAATGCAGCGCCGCTGCCGCAGGCGATGAAGGAGAAGATCATCCCTTATTTCGGCGAGACCGTGCTCCACGAACTTTATGCCGCGACCGAGACCGGCCTGGTCTGCAATCTTCGCCCCAAGGATCAGTTGCGCAAGCAAAGCTGCGTCGGCACGACCTTTCCGCATGTCGAAGTCGAAATACGAAGCGACGATGGCCGGGTTTGCGATGTGGACGAAGTCGGCGAGCTCTGGGCGCGCGGACCGGTGTTATTCAACGGTTACTGGAACCGCCCCGACGAGACCGCCAAGGCTGTCAAGAATGGCTGGGTTTCGGTCGGTGACATGGCGCGGCGCGACTTCGAGGGCTTCCTCTATATTGTCGATCGCAAGAACGACATGGTGATCTCCGGCGGGGTCAACATCTACCCCCGCGAAGTCGAGGAAGTGCTGTTCGCGCACCCGGACATTGCCGATGTCGCGGTGATCGGCGTTCCGGACGAGACCTGGGGCGAGCGGCTCAAGGCATTCATCGTGCCGCGGCGCGCGGGCTTCACCATCCAAGCACTCACCGCGCATTGTGCCGGACGCATCGCCAGCTACAAGATTCCCAAGGATATCGTGCTGGTAGAAACGCTGCCGCGCAACACCAACGGCAAGGTGCTCAAGACCGAGCTTCGGACATGGTGAGCAGCGAGAACCCGAAATCGTCGGCCTACGCGTGGTATATCGTCGCGGTCATGGTCATTGCCTATACTTTTTCCTATGTCGATCGCTCGATCCTGACCTTGATGGTCGCGCCGATCCGCGCGAGCCTGCACATCACCGACGTCCAGTTGAGCCTGGTTCAAGGCCTCGCCTTCGCGATCTTCTACACCGTGATGGGCATCCCGATCGCCCGCCTGATCGATCAACGCCGGCGCACCGGCATCGTCGCGGCCGGCGTCGGCGTGTGGAGCATCGCGACCGCAGCATGTGGCTTCGCGAACAGTTTCGGGGCGATGTTCGCCGCGCGGGTGGGGGTCGGAGTGGGGGAAGCGGCGCTCTCGCCCGCCGCGTATTCGATGCTCGCCGACCAGTTCGATGGCAAAAGGCTCGTCCGCGCGCTCAGTGTCTATCAAAGCGCAATCTATATCGGCCCGGCCATCGCGACGCTAGCCGGCGGCGTGTTGCTTGGGCATCTTGCGCCGCTCGACTCTGCACTCGGCCATTTCGAGCCGTGGCAGCAGGTGTTCGTCCTGGTCGGGCTGCCGGGCATGGCGGTCGCGTTGCTCGTCGCCAGCTTGCGCGAGCCCGCCAGGCGCGGCGCCGGTGCGAGCGCAGCGCCGCAATCTTTCCCCGTCGTGCTCAAGCAAGTCGCGGATCATCGCGGTGCCTACGGCCTGCTGATCCTGGGCCTGTGCTGCCAAAGCGTGATGTGGAACGGGGCGTCGGCATGGATCCCCACACATTTCATGCGTACCTATCACTGGACCCCGGGCCAGGTCGCCTGGAGCTACGGACCGGCGATCGCGATCGCCGGCACGTGCGGCGGCCTGTTCGGCGGTTGGCTCGCCGAACGAATGCGTGACCACGGCCTGCGGGACGCCAATATCCGCATCGGTATCATCGCTGCCCTAACCGCATTGCCGTTCATCGTGGTGGCACCGTTGATGCCGACGGGGCAGTTGTCGCTCGTGCTGGTGGCCTGCTTTCTGTTCTGCGGCGCGATGCCTTACGGCGGCGCTGCGGCGGCCTTTCAGGAGATCACGCCCAATCGCATGCGCGCTCAGGTTTCGGCGATCTATCTGTTCTGGCTCAACCTCGCCGGGATCGGGCTCGGTTCGACCGTCGTCGCTTTAGTGACGGAACATCTGTTCGGCGGCGATCGCGGAGTAAGCCGGTCGATCGCCACCGTCGCGGGCATCGCGGCCGCTCTGTCCGCCATAGCGCTTACGCTTTGTCTTGCGCCTTATCGCCGGGCGATGGATCGCGCCGGCATCGCGACCTGATGCTATCCGGCGTCGAGGAAGAACTCTCACCAAGGCCGCTGCTGCCGACAGGCCTGCTTCGCTACTTGCTGCTGCTGCGCCAGCTGTCGGGACTGGCCGGATCGCCCTTGCCCGAGTAGCGCGCGACCAGCGGCCACGCGAACACCGGACGCGCCCGATCATAGTAGGAAGGCGCAAGCGGGTGGCGGCCGAACTTTGAGTAAGGCGCGCCGTAATCCTCCATCGTGCGCGGCGCGGTCGGGTACGGGGCAATCGGGTGATAGGCGATGACCTGATCCGGTGCGTGGCCATGTTCGACCCAATTTTCGATCGCGCTGATCCAGTCGATCTCGCCGCCGCCATCGCCGCCGCGACAGTGATCGACCGCAGGTGGCGTGAACAGGCGGGCAAACTGGCGTGTTGCGGCGGGTCCGCCGTTCGCCATCTCGGCCTTGCTGTAATAGTCGATCGAGGCTTCGACCGGGATATTGTTATCGTTCCAGCCGTGGAACATGATCAGCTTGCCACCCGCGGCGCGGAAGCGCGACAAGTCGGGATTGACCGGATTGAAGATCGAACCGGTCAGGTCGTAACGCTCGGGATCGCGATCATAATCTATATCCGCTGCGCGAAACGTCGGACCGCTCTTGGGCCCCATCGCATAGCCGACGTAGCCGGTGATCGATCCGCCCGCGCCGGTGAACTGTCTGCCGCTGGGGCTGACCCAGCCGAAATAGTTGATCCATGCCTGCTCGGATCCCCATGGCATTCCCCAATATAGCTTCTGCCCCTTGGCGTTGCGGGCACCGTCGTGAAACTTCTGGGCGACGTCGGCCTGCTCGGGGGTGAGGCACTGCGAGGGATCGGCGCCAGGCTTGCAGATGATGGTCTTCGGATCGAAGCTGCACTGGCCGGCATTGGTCAGCAGCCCGTCCTTGAGTCCGTCGGCGGCATCGCATTTGGCGAGCACGGCGGCATGGATCACCCCCACCTTGGCGACGGTCAGGATACTGCTGCCATCGGGCGCGGTATTCACGCGCGAATTCCATTCCAGGAAATAAGGCGTATCGCCGACCTCGTCATAGACGGGTGCGCCCGCGACGATGCCGTTGAAGTCGAGCGGGAAGCGCTGCGCCTCGATCATCGCCTGGCGCCCGCCGGTGGAGCAGCCGAGGAAGTAATTCACCCCCGCTCGCTTGCCGTAATAGGCCGCGACCAGTTCCTTTGCGACCTGCGCCGTCAGATGTGTCGCCCGGAAGGCGAAGTCGAGCTGTCCCTGGGGATTATTGTAGGCGAACAACCAGCCACCGCCCTTGTGGCCCATGTCGGTGGTGACAACGGCATATTTGCGGACCAGCGCATGGTCGATGCGGTCCTCCAGGTAATTGCCGCAGGGTCCGCCGCAGCCGCCCATCATGAACTTGCCGTTCCAGTTCGTGGTCGGCATGCGCAGCAGGAACCCGATGGTCGGGTTGATCGTGCCTTCGACCCGGCAGATTTCAGGCAGGTCGTTATCGGCGACGCCATGGGTTCCGCCCGCCGGGATCACCCGTGCCGAATTGATCGCAGTGGGCGCGTCGGTGAACTGGGCGAACGTCTCCGCGTTGGCGCGGCTGGCAAGCGCCTCACAAGCCGACGCCGAGGTTGCCCCCGGCGCCGTCATTGGTCCGATCGGATTGGGCGCCGCGGTGACTTGCGCGAGCGCTCCCTGGGTTGCGAACGCCGCCAGTGCAACGGTAGCAAACAAGGCTGTGTTGTTCATACGCCATCCTTTCCGGTCGGAGGATCGAAATCAGAAGCTGAGCGTGGCGCGCAAGCCGAACTGGCGAGGGCGCCGGGCGGTGTCGGCGATGTCCTGGTAGCCGGCCGCGCCCGCGGTGGTGGTCCCATAAGCGGTGACGACTGCCGGATAACTGCCCGCCGCGCAGGTTTTCGCCGCGCTCGCCGCGACCGAGCAGGCCGATCCGCCGACCGCGACGAACGACGCACGGGTGGTGCGGGCGGAGTGGTCGTCGTTGAGCAGGTTGCGGACGAATAGCTCGAATCCGAGGTTCTTCTGTTGGATGCCGATGCGCACGCCGGCCAAATTGGCGGCCCCGATCCATGCCGAGTTCCATTCGTCCAGGAAGATCTTGCTCTGATACTGATAGTCTGCACGGATATAACCGGTCGTCGTGTCGTTCAGCTCATGCGAATAATCGGCAAACAATGAAATCTGCGTTGCCGGTGTCCCCTCCTGCTGTTTGCCCGCAACCGAGCGACAGCCAAGGCCGGTCGCGACCCCGGTCAGCGCGTAATAGTTGCTGGAGCAATAGGTCTTGTACTTGGCCTTGCCATAGGATGCGGTAGCACGCAGCACCAGCGCGGGGGTCACCTGCGCATTGAGCTCGGCCTCGAAGCCGTTTACGTAGGATGACGCGGCATTGCTGTAGAGCGCAGTAACCGCGCCAACCGACGGATAGTTGGTAAGGTAGCTCTGAAGGACCTGTTCGTTCTTCCAGTCCATGTGATAGGCGGCAATGTTGAAAGTCAGCTTGCCGTCAAGCCAGGTCGTCTTCACGCCGCCCTCGTAATTGTAGAGCTTTTCTTCGCCATAAGCGACCTTGACCCCGTCAGGTAGGTTGGCTTCCGGCACGTTGGTGTTAAATCCGCCCGGATTGTTGCCGACCGAATAGACCGCGTAGAAATTGAGGTGGTTGTTCGGCTGGAACTGGATGTTGAAGCGCGGCAAAGTCGACTGGAAGGTTGCCGAATAGGCTTGCACCGTGGTCACTGCCGAAATGCGATCCCATTGATGGCGCAATTCGCCGGAAACGGTGATCTGGGGGGTCAAGTCGAAGTAAAGGCCACCGAAGACGCCGTTGGTCGTCGAAGGATTGCCCAGTACGGTGTTGGTATTCGACAGGATGCGGACCGGGCTCGCGTAGACGTGGCTGCCGTCGGCACGGGTCGGATCATAGTCGTAGGTGGTGACCCCCGAAATCTTGGTGAAGTTGTAGCCGAGGGTGTAGCGCAAGCGCCAGCTGCTAGGGGCGGTCAGGCGTAATTCGGCCTGTTTGTCCTTGGTTTGTTGGAAAGCGTAATAATTCTGCTGGTTGAAGGTATAGTTTTGCAACACCCCGTTGGCGTCGGGCGCGCTGACGGTTTGCGCGCCGAGAAAATAGGCGTCGTAATTATTTTGGAGTTTTTCGTTGCCGTAGGCGCCGAACCCGCTGAGTGTTTGCCCGAGAATCTTGGCATCGGCGCTGAGGACCGACCGGAACTGCTTGCGGTTGACGCCGGGATCCCTGATCGCGCCATTATAGACCTGGGTCTGGTAGAGCGTCGACGCGTTGGCGGAACTATGGTCGATGTTGACGTCCCCGGCAAAATAATAAGCCACCGTTCCGTCGGGCCGGACGACCTTCAGGTTGCGCGAACTGAGCGGCGCATAGGTCGTCTGCGGGAGATGGTCCCGGTCGTGGACATAGCTGTTGTACCAGCGGATGGTGATATCGCTGGTCGGACGAAAAACGAGCTTGTCGGTGATCGCGCGCGTACTTTGGTCGCCGAAATGATAGCCGCCCTTGCCCGTCCAGGCGGCCGGCCCGTGATAGTCGAAGATGCGCCCGCTGATGGTATTGCTGAGCGTCGAGCCGATGATCGGGGTCGTGACGTAGCCGGTAATGTCGGTCTCTTCCTGGGTCGCGGCGACAAATTCGACCTTGCCTTCAAGCTTGTCGCCAGGATCGCGCGTCACGAAGTTCACCGCCCCGACGAAGGTCGAACGACCGAAATAGGCGCTCTGCGGACCCTTGAGCACTTCTACGCGCTCGAGATTGTTAAGCGGGGTGCTCGAATAATCGCCGGCGACAAAAACGCCATCGATGAACACCGATGCCTTCGAGCCGCCCGATGTACCGGTCGAAAGGTTGCGAATCTGCAGCTTGTTACCGCCATTGCGACCCCCGCTGGTGCCGTAATAGAGGCCGGGGGTCCGCGTCGCGAGATCGAATACGGTCTTGGTGTCGGTCTTGGTGATGGTTTCCGACGTCAGGGCAGTGATCGTCAACGGGACTTTCTGGAGACTTTCCTTCCGCTTCCGCGCCGTGACGATGATATCGCCGACGGTGGCCGCGTCGACCGAGGCGGGAGCGGCGGTGGTCGGCTCGGGCGCCGGTGAACTGGTATCCTGGGCGAAGGCCGGAGCGGCGGCGAAGCCGGAGAGGACGCTGGCCGCAAGTAGAGCGGCGACGTAAGCCTTGAGCGGTGTTGAAGTGGACATGTTGACCCCCTGATGAACTGGACGAGCGACCGGACTGCTTCAATAGAAGACCCTTAGCGCCAAGACTTATTAGATAAGGCTGTGTCAGCTTTAGCTGGCCCCTCTACCCTCCCAAATCACGAGTCTAGCCGCGGCAGGAAACAAGCGAAAGTGACTGTTACGACAGTCACCATGACAATTAATCATCACGACTGTCGCAAATCGCACTTTATGTTCCCATCGGCTGGTGAGGTCGTCGCCATCGGCAAAGCAACCGCGCTTGTGCAGTTTCACCGGCACCGCTAACTGATAAAGGGGTGGCTGGACTATTCCTTTGCAGCCAGGGACAATGGATAATGGGGCCGCTCGCAGTCACCAGCCGCCGCAGCATGCTTGCCGGACTATTGGCCGTTCCGTGGTCGGCTGCTCTGGCGGGCGCTATCCAGAACGCGGGCGACCTGCTGGACCTGCATCGGCGAATGTTCGCGGACGCCGACGGGGTCGAAGTGGTCTGGTGGTTCCTGGGCAAGATGTACTTCGCGGTGGATGGCTATCCCGAGGTCATGGCTCGTTATGGCGACAACTTGATGATCTATCGGGCCACGACCCTGTCGAAGGATGCCTATGCCATCGACTGGATCGAGCTCAATGCCCCGCGCAACGCGCTCACGGGCCTACCGGACACCCGCTGGACCAATCCTTTTACCGGCAAGAGCGGCGAGTTGCGCACCGACAAGCCTTATGGACCCGGTCGATATGTGTTCACGCGGCAAAGCCAGGGCGTCGCTGTGGAGATCAACCAACCTGGTGTGACCCCGTTGCAGACCAAGGTCCTGGTGAGCATGCACGACGGTCGCGTCCTGCTCGAACAGGACGAGCACAAGCGCTCGACGGGCCCGACGCGGGCGAACATCCGCACTATCATGTCGATCACCTCCGACCGGACCGCGGCGTTCGACGCGACTCGGTCGGCGGTTCGTTCGACAGGCGTTTACCTCAGCACGTCCGACCAACTGCCAGCTTCGTTCGCCGGCTTTCCCGAAGGTTCGCGGGGCCAGATGATCGTCCGCGGCCTCATGCACAAGGCAAGCCTTGATCAAGTCATCGACCGCGCCGCCTGGGACGGCATGAAAGCCGCCCATCCCTCATGGTTCAACGGCGACCGGTTGACACCCCGATGGCCAAGTGCCGCCAAATGACGCTCTTGACGAGACTGCCCGTCATATGGGGGCTGGTGACCTGCCTGTTTGCTGCGCAACCGGCTTTCGCCGCAGACGCAAAGCCCGGCTCACCGACGATGCCGACTGCCCAATGCAGCGCCATGCAAAAAGGCTTTGGCCATATCCAGGACGCGCCGACGCGGGTGCTTTCCGCCCAAGTGGTCCCTGCCGCGGACACCTCCCCCGAATACTGCCAGCTAGAGGGTTATATCTCGCCCAATGTCGGATTCGAACTGCGCCTTCCAACTGTGCACTGGAACGGCAGATATGGGCAATTCGGCTGCGGTGGCCTGTGCGGCGACTTGCGGACTCTCAAGCCCGCCTGCGAAATCCTGCTGCGGCGCGGCTACGCGTGCCTGACCCAGGATGCCGGACACCGGGGCTCGGCTGCTGACGGCAAGTGGGCGTACAACAACCTTTCGAACAAATTCGACTGGGGCGTGCGCGCGCTCCATCTCAGCGCCCTGGTCGGCAAATACCTCACCGAATGTTTCTATGGAAGGCCGCCCACGCATACCTATTTTTATGGCGGCTCGACCGGCGGACGTCAGGCGCTGATGTTTGCCCAGCGCTTTCCATGGGACTTCGACGGCATCGTCGGACAGAATCCGCCGATCGAGCAGATGGGCGACGGCATGGTGTTGATCTGGAACGTGCTGGCCAACCTGAATGCCGACAACCGCAACATCTTGAACCCCGATGACGCCCGCACCCTGCATGCCGCCGCGCTGAAGGCGTGCGACCGGCTCGACGGGCTTGCCGACGGCATAATCGGCGACCCGGAGACCTGCCATTTCGATCCTGGCCCGCTGTTGTGCCGCGCCGCGCAGGCAGGTAACTGCCTGACGGCCGAAAAGATCGCGGCGGCACGCAAGATCTATGGCGGCCCGGTGAACAGCAAGGGCGAGGCGCTCTACATTTCTCATGCGCCGGTCGGATCCGAGTTGTCGTGGATCGGGCCGATCATCAGCGGGGATGGCGGACCGGGGAACCACTATGAATTCCAGAATGAAAACTTCCGCTATATGGCCTTCCCCATAGACGTGGGACCGGACTGGGACATCCGCAAGTTCGACTGGGACAAGGATTACAAGCGGTTCGGCATCAACGAAACCCTCTACAGCGCCAACAGCCCGGAACTGCGCCCCTTCAAGGGCGCTGGCGGAAAGATGATCCTCACCCAGTCGCTGGCAGACAGCTCGGTCTTCCCCCAGCGAACCATAGACTATTATGAACGCATGGTGGCCTATATGGGCGGCCACGCCCAGGTGGATGATTTCTTCCGTTTCTTCACTATCCCCGGCGGCTTCCACAACCCGGGCCAGAACCAGATTTGCGATGTGGCCGATTTCGTAACCTTGATCGAGGCCTGGGTGGAGCAAGGCAAGGCCCCGGATGTGATCATCGCTTCGGCAGTAAAGGACGGCGCGAAGGCCATGTCTCCGCTCATGGACTATCCGCTAAAGCCGGATAACGTCATCGCTACGCGGCCGCTCTATCCTTATCCGTTGCAGGCGCGTTACGCGGGCAAGGGCGACCCCACTGACGCCGCAAACTTTCGCCCTGTCCTTCCGCAGCGGAATCGGGCTGCCCGGCAGTAATTGCGGTGCGTTGACGGCGGTGCGGGTGGTGGCCGTTCGAGCCGGATGCCGGACCATGGGGATGCCACGGCTTGACGATCTTGACTCGATGGGCTTGCCAATGGCCGGTCGATGCAGGGCTGGCGCGCTGTATCAGGGGCGGACGAATTTTCCTACCCTGCTCTGACTGGCGCTGGGATCGATGAGCTTTTCACGTGGGGCGACGATGGCCTGCTCAGCCTCGCGCGGTCATGCGAACTCGCTACGGATCGCGGCGCCGTGTTCGTCCAGGGCGGGCACCGGCGCTGCAAACGCGGCCTGCCCGGCAATCCGCGCTGGCGGTGCGGGCAAAGTCACCGGTCCACTCGGGGTTTGCACCTCGACACGGCGCAATTGCGTATGGCCCGATAATCCATCGACCCCGTTCAGCCGAGCCCAGGCCGTCCCCGCCCGCTCGAACCGATCAATCAGGGCTGCCGCATCAAGCGTGGCAAAGATCGCGTTGATCTGTTCGTCGAGCAGTGCCCGACGGGCAACGCGCAGCGGGTTTGTCGCGAAGCGCGGGTCAGTCGCCAGATCGGCTCGCTCCAGCACCGTCACACAGAAACTGCGCCACTCCCGCTCGTTCTGGATCGAGATCACCAGTTGCCGCCCATCGCTTGCGGAAAATGCTCCATAGGGCGCGATCGAGGGATGCTGCAGGCCGACCCGCCCGGGTGGCTCGCCCGCGTAATCATGGTGCAGCAACGGCACCGTCATCCAGTCGGCAATCCCGTCGAACAGCGATACCGCAATTCCGGTTCCTTGCCCCGTCCGCGCGCGCGCGATCAGCGCCTGCAGGATGGCGGCATGCGCGTTCATGCCGCAGGCGATGTCGGCGACCGAAACGCCGACCCGCGCCGGACCTTCGGGGGTGCCGGTGACGCTGGCCAGGCCCGCTTCGCACTGGATCAGGAAGTCGTAGGCCTTCATCGCGGCAGCCGGTCCATCTTCGCCATAGCCGCTGATGTCGCAGGTGATAAGCCGCGGGTAGCGCGCGCGCAGTTCCGTGGAACCGAAGCCCGCGCGGGCCGTCGCACCCGGTGCCAAATTCTGTACGAACACATCGGCCTGCGCCAGCATCCGTTCCAGCAGCGCCGCATCGTCGGCCTGCTTGATATCGATGCACAGCGATTCCTTGCCACGGTTGAGCCATACGAAATAGGCGCTCTCGCCGTGCGCAACCGAGTCGTAGCCGCGCGCGAAATCGCCTTCCGCCCGTTCCAGCTTGATCACGCGCGCACCGCCCTCGGCAAGCCGCGCGGTGCACAGCGGCGCGGCTACCGCCTGTTCGAGCGCAATCACCAGCAGGCCGTCGAGTGGAAGGCCAGCGCTCATCGGAACGACTTCGGCAGGCGCAGCATATGCGTCGCAACATGGCTCAGGATCAGTTTGGTGCCGATCGGTGCGACCTGATCCAGGCGCGTCTTGGCAAAGCCGCATTCCCTGGCGACCGTCCCGGCAGCGGCGGTGGTGCCAATCGTGTACATCTGGGCACGACAAGCACCGCGATTGCCGCCCGTATCGGGAATTGCTGGATAGCCTTGTTCACCCAGTTCGATCATCAGTCACGCCTTGTCGGGTGTGAGGCACGCCAAGGCGCCGAATTACCCCGGCCCCAAACACAGCGCCAACGGATGTGCCACAAGAGCGTGGCGCAACACCCGCGTAGCGGGCTGGTCAGGGTACACCGAAGGACAGTGGCGATGACGAAAGCCATGCTTCTGCTCGCCGGGTGCTGCATGGTGTAGCGCCTGGTCGGCACCCGCCCGATATCGAAACCTGTCCGTGCGTCACGCGCTGGATCAAAACCCGGTCAGCGCAGCGTTGCCGGCGCAAAGGCCAGCCACAGCAGCGCACTGACGGCCAGCGCCGTGCCCAGCGGAATGGGCACGCCGCCGCCTGACGGTCGGCCGCGCAGTCGCTCCAGCCCGGCCCAGGCCAGCCCCAGCAGCGCCGCGACCAGCACCACGCCGGGCAGGCTGGCCGCGCCCAGCCAGGCGCCGATCGCGGCAAGCAGCTTGGGGTCGCCGCCGCCCAGCCCTTCACGCCCGCGCCACGCGCGATAGGCGCGCCGCAGTCCCTCCAGCGCGGCAAAGCCCAGCAGCGCTCCGGCCAGCCGGGCGGCCAGCGTCGGCTCCGGCAACAGCGCTGCCACCGCCAGCCCGGCCACCGCCAGCGGCAGCGTGATTGCATCCGGCAACCACAGATGGCGGGCATCGAGCAAGGCCAGCAGCAGCAACGCCCAGCCGAATATCGCCAGCGCGGCCATGCTCGCCAGATCGGGTGCGCGGACCAGCGCGATCCCGGCAATCGCGGCACCGGACAGTTCGGCCAGCAGGAGGTCGATTGGCAGGCGCGCCCGGCACCACCCACAGCGCCCGCGTTGCAGGCAATAGCTGACCACCGGCACCAGACTTGCCGCGCCCAGGCGCTGCCTGCAGGCCCGGCATCGTGAAGGCGCCACGACAATGTCCTCGCCGCGCGGCCAGCGGTCGGCGACCAGCGCCAAGAAGCTGCCGGCGACGCTGCCCACAACCCAGCTCGTCAGCGTCGTCGGCACGGTTTGCAACATGGCGGCGCCGTAGCACAAGTTTTGCAACGTCGCATCAGTCTGGGGATTATCCGGCCAGTGCCTTTCGCCGCCCGGCGCACCCCGCTATCAGCCGCCAACCCGATTGAAGGGACATCGATTCTCTGGAGATTTCCCAATGGCCGAAAATACTGACGAACGCCTGCGCCTGCTGATCGAACGCGTCGAGCGACTGGAAGAAGAGAAAAAGGGCATCGGCGACGATATCAAGGACGTTTATGCCGAAGGCAAGGCAGTGGGCTACGATGCCAAGATCATGCGCAAGGTTGTCGCACTGCGCAAGATGAAGCCCGATGACCGTCGCGAGATGGAAACCGTGCTTGATCTGTACAAGGCGGCGCTGGGGCTGGAGTGAGCGGGGCACGCCGATTTGCCCGCGTTGCCATTGTCGGCTAGGTGGCGCCAATCGTTAAATTTATCCGATGAAGCAGACCCATGGCAGGCCATTCCAAGTTCAAGAATATCATGCACCGCAAGGGTGCGCAGGACAAGAAACGCTCGGCGTCGTTCAGCAAGCTCAGCCGCGAAATTACCGTTGCGGCCAAGATGGGCATGCCCGACCCCGACATGAATCCGCGCCTGCGTGCCGCCGTCAACGCAGCCAAGGCGCAGTCTGTGCCCAAGGACAATATCCAGCGCGCCATCGACAAGGCGACCAAGGGCGACGCCGAGAATTACGAGGAAGTGCGCTATGAAGGCTATGGCCCCGGCGGCGTCGCGCTGATCGTCGAGGCGCTGACCGACAATCGCAACCGCACCGCGACCAATGTCCGCACCGCCTTTGCCAAGAACGGCGGCAATCTTGGTGCCAGCGGTGCGGTCAGCCATGGTTTCGAGCGGCTGGGCCTGATCGAATACAGCGCGAAGGCGGGCGACGAGGACACGGTGCTTGAAGCCGCCATCGAAGCCGGCGCCGACGATGTCGAAAGCGACGAGGACGGCCACGCCATCTGGACCAGCAGCGACGTGCTGCACCCGGTTTCGCGCGAACTGGAAAAGACGCTGGGCGAGGCCGATGCGGTCAAGCTGGGCTGGAAACCGGGGATCAAGGCAATCGTCAACGAAGACGACGCGCGCACGCTGCTCAAGCTGATCGACGTGCTCGACGATGACGACGATGTGCAGACGGTGTGGGGCAATTACGAAATTCCCGACGAGGTAATGGAAAAGCTGGGCTAGTGATCATCATCGGGCTCGATCCGGGGCTCGGCTGCACGGGTTGGGGGATCGTCGCCAAGTCCGGCAACAGGCTCAGCCATATCGCCAATGGCCAGATCCGTAGCGACACCACGCAGTCGCTGGCCGAGCGGCTGGTGACGCTCGATCGCGAATTGACCGACGTCATCCTGCGCCACCAGCCCGACACCGGCGCGGTCGAGGAGGTATTCGTCAATTCCAACGCCCAATCGACGCTGAAACTGGGCCAGGCGCGCGGCGTCTGCCTGCTGGCACTGGCGCGGACCGGTATGCCGGTCGCCGAATATGCGACGCGGCTGGTCAAGAAGGCGCTGGTCGGGACAGGCGGCGCCGACAAGGCGCAAGTGCAGGCGATGCTGAAGGTGTTGCTGCCGGGGGTGAAACTGGCAGGCGCCGATGCCGCCGACGCGCTCGCGGTGGCGGTGACCCATGCCCATATGGCAGGTTCGCCGGTACGGAAATAAATTCGCTGCCCGCTCGCGTCCGCATCCCCAGCCGACTTCCCTATCGAGCATCTGCCGGAGGCCGCAGCGCCGGTTTCGGTTTGACAATACTGCCCGAACGAGCCAATTCACCCAGATTCTTTTTCTACGTTGTCTTTCCGTAACTTGGTGATGTCGGAGAGCTACCATTATCACAGTTTCGCGTCGCATCGAGCGCTAAACGCGGTACAATCGCTTCCGGGCAAGCGGCTCTTCCCCATAGAGATGCTCGGAACTTGGACGAAGGAGAACGGATATGGACAATCATTCGGACCATATCTTGCGCTCGCGTGGCACGGATGATGTCGACGATCCCGGCGTTCCGCTGATTGTCGATCTGGATGGCTCGTTGATCGCAACCGACCTGTTGCAAGAAGCCGCCGTTGCCCATCTCGCTCGCAAGCCACTCGATATCTTACCGCTGGCCCGGCAATTGGCGACTGGCAAGGCCGTGATGAAAAGCTGGCTCGCTGAGCGCCAGGGCGTGATCGCCAATGGCCTGCCTTGGCGCGAAACCGTGCTCGACCTGATCAGGACGGCCCGTGCCGCCGACCGGCCGGTTTATCTCGCGACTGCCAGTCACGAAAGCTGGGCCCGCGCGATTGCCGATCATCTCGGCCTGTTCACCGGAGTGTTCGCGACCGACGGCACCACCAACCTCAGCGGCCAGGCCAAGGCTGATGCGCTGGTCGCCCGGTTCGGTGCCGCCGGCTTCGATTATGTCGGCAACAGTTCCGAAGACCTCCAGGTATGGCGAACGGCGCGCACCTGTTATGCCGTGGCGGTATCCGGATCGACTCTGCGACAGTTAAGGCAAATGCGCCCGGATTGCGAATTGCTGCCCAGCCGAAAGCTGGGCGTGGGCACTTGGCTGCGGGCCTTGCGCGTTCATCAATATTCGAAAAACGCCCTGATCTTCCTGCCGGTCCTTGCCGCCCACGCGACTGCGTCCGGCACGATCCTGCAGGCAGCGCTGGCGTTCATTGCCTTTTCGGCGGCCGCCTCGGCGATTTATCTCGTCAACGACCTGATCGACTTATCGGACGATCGCGGCCACCCGACGAAAAGCCGCCGTCCGCTCGCCGCCGGGCAGTTGTCGATCGGTTATGCGCTGGTCGCCTCGGCCATTTTGATCGCCATCAGTCTGGGACTGGCAACCGCCCTGCCCGCGCAGTTCGCGCTGGTCCTGTTAAGCTATCTGGTGATGACCACGAGCTATTCATTCTGGTTGAAACGCAAGCCACTAGCCGACGTCGTGCTGTTGGCGTTGCTGTACAGCGTGCGGGTGGTCGCTGGTAGCGCGGCTACCGGCATTGCCCTGTCAAACTGGCTGCTGGGCTTGTGCATGTTTGCCTTCACCTCGCTGGCACTGGTCAAACGGTATTCGGAATTGTTGATGCGGCACGACAAGAACCTGCCCGATGCCCGCAATCGCGGTTATCGCAAGGATGACTTGCCGGTGATCCTGGCGATCGCCGCCGCCACCGGCGCGAATGCGGTCACTATTCTAGGGCTGTACATTTCCTCGCCGCAAGTGCTGTTGATGTATCCGCACCCCAAGATCCTGTGGCTCCTGCCGCCGCTGTTGCTATATCTGATCGCGCGGGCGCTGTTAGTCGCACACCGCCGCGAAATGAACGACGATCCAGTCATCTGGATGCTCAAGGATCGTATTTCGCGTGTGGGGCTAATCATGGGCGGGATCGTATTCCTGGCAGGTTCGGTCCAAGGTTCGCTTAAATTAATTAGTTATTGACAACGTGGGCAGATCTTCGCGACGATATGAAAGTGGGGGCTATGAACGACGGGAACACGGGGCGACAGGCGGGGCGGGTTGGTCGGCTGGGCGCATGGCTGCTGGTGATAATGCTCTATTACCTTGTTGCGGCCGCCAGCCTCGACGGAGTTTACGGCAAGTATGGACTTAACGATACCGACAGGTGGGGTCACGATTTTGCCCAGATGACCGACGGCACCGCCAGAAAGCCATATGTCTACCGCCAACTGGTCCCCGAGACAGTCAATCTTATCGACAGCTCCCTGCCTCAGGCGATCAGGCTCAAGGCCAATCGATGGCTCACTCCCCAGAACAAGGATCGGGCCTGGGAAACCTATAATGGCATGCTGGTGGGGGTCGGCAACGATGCCAGATACGCTATCCGGTATTACCTGACGTATATGATCTGCTTCACCAGCCTGTTCGTCGGCATGGGCCTGATCTATGCATTTTGCGCCAAGCTGGGTTTTTCCCGCGCTGCCAGGGTATTTGCCCCGGTCGCGTTCGTAACCGTGTTCCCGCTGCTCGAAAACATCGGCGCATATTACTATGACTTTACCGAAATAGTGTTCCTGTTCGCCTTCTTGAACATTTTCTTGTATCGCCGGTTTTTGATACTGGCAGTGCCGCTGGCGATATTGGGGGTCGAGAACAAGGAATCGTTCCTGTTTTTTATGCTGTGCGCCGCGCCATTGGTCATCCGCGACCGTCGCGATATGGCTGCTGCGGCAACGCTAGCGGTCTGCGTGCTGAGCGGAGCGGTCGTGCATATCCTGGACGTCGTGCGCTTCAAAACTAATCCCGGCGGTGCGATTGAATTCCATCTGTTCGATAATATGAAATATTATTTAAATCCGCTAAGCTTGCTATCGACGGAAAAGGTCTATCGAATGCCGACATACGGCGCGTACAGCCTGGTGACATTGCTGGCGATCGCGGCGATGGTACGGGTCGCCCGCGGCGCTTTCGATCTGCAGCTAAAGCGGTACATCGCGCTGACGGTCGGGGTGAATTTGGTGCTAGTCGTATTGTTTGCATCCCCGGGCGAAATGCGTAATTTCAGCATCAGCTATCCGGTGCTGATCCTGCTGGTGGCAGTGACCATCGATCGCTCGTTGCTTGGCGTGAATATGCCCAAGCGAAGCATCGCCGGCCAGAGCGTGATGACGAAAGTGGGGACCGGTTTTGTTCTTTAATCACGCGAGAACAAAGACTTTAGAGCGCGATCCAGACATGAAAGTTCATTCCATGAGCGTCCTGCTGATAGTCATGCTCGTGGCGGCGGTCTTGCTGTCGTCGGCCGCGCAAGTAGTATTGAAGCTGGGAATGACCGACCCTGGGGTTCAGCTCGCCCTGCACGCGGCGGGCGCCGTGAATATCGCGAGGGCGTTGCTGATGTCGTCATGGTTATGGGTCGGGATGGCTCTGTATGTCCTGAGCCTTGGCGTCTGGCTGGTCGTTCTATCCAGGACCGACGTGTCCTATGCCTATCCGTTTGTCGCGTTGGGCATGGTCGTCACCACCCTTTCAGGTCGGTTCCTGCTCCATGAAACATTGCCACCGCTGCGGATACTCGGTTTGCTCGTGATCGTCTCGGGCGTAGCGCTGGTGGCTTCGTCCGCGACCGCCCATGATAAAACGACCTCGCCAGCGGTGGGAGAACGCCGCCCTTAACCCGCAAACGTCGCCGTTCTTTCAGCCAATCGTCGGTTGCCGATTACTCACGCGGGGTCAGGATCAATGGTACGCCGTCGCGCGGGCGCAGCGTCAGCCGGCTGATCAGTTCGGGGCGGGGGCCCGCCGGGTGAGTCAGGCGAAAGGCGCGGATGATGCTGGCCAGGATGATTTGCGCCTCCTGCTGGGCAAAGCCCGCGCCGATGCACAGCCTGGCGCCGCCGCCGAACGGCAGCCACGCCTTGCGCATCGCCTCGGCATTCTCGGGCTGGGTAAACCGGTCCGGGTCGAAGCTGTGCGGGCAGGTCCAATTGGCGCTGTTGCGCTGGATCAGCCACGGTGAAACCACCACCAGATCCCGGGGCTGGACATCCTTGCCGCGCATCGTTTCGGGCGTGATCACCGAGCGCGGCAGGAACCCGACCGGCGGGTATAGCCGCAGCGTTTCCTTGAACAGGTTGCGAATACCCTCCAGCTTGCGGACATGCTCGAACTCCAGCGGGCCGCCGCCGGTTTCGGCCTCGATCTGGGCGTGGAGTTCCTCCTGCAGGGCAGGATGTTCGGATAGCAGGTATAAAGCCCAGGCCAGCGCGCTTGCCGAAGTTTCATGCCCGGCCAGGAAAATCAGCAAGGTCTGGTGGACCAGTTCCTCGAAGGTGAAGGCTGCGCCGGTTCGGGGGTGGCGCGCGTCCATCAGCGCTTCCAGGATATCCGCCTGCGCGGGGCGCTGGCCGGCAGCGCGCGCATCGTACCGGGGGCGCATCACGGCCGCGACGATATCGTGGATTTCGCCGGCCACCTTGCGGGTGCGCCGCGCATAGCCCAGCCGGGGCAAGCCGTTCATGTTGAGCGAGGTGCTGCGCTGCGCCATCGTCTGATAGCGCTGGAATGCGCGGTATATCCGCGATGTTTCGGCAAAGCTCAGTTGCACTGAAAAGATCGTGCGGAAAATGATGTCGGCGGTGACATGCGTCATCATCGGATCGACATCGACCGGGCGCGACAGGTCCTGGCCGCGCATGGTCGCGATCACATCCTGCGCGGCGCCGTGCATCATCGCATAGGCGCGCTTCAGGTTGGTATGGGCAAAGGCCGGATTGACCATTTCGCGCTGGTCGGCCCAATCCTGGCCATTGGCGGAAAATACGCTGTTGCCGATCAGCGGCCCCAGCATGTCCATCAGCACCGGATGCTTTGGATATTCGCGGCGCGGATCGTCGAGCACCCGCCCGACGATATCGAGGTCGTTGACGACGTAAAGCTTCATCCCGGGCAGGCTGACCTGGCCCATCTTCATCGTATAACTGCGCTCGAACAGCGTGTGAATCCAGCTGGTCCAGCCGATCATGAAACGCTTTATCAGCCCGGCCTTGCTTTTCAGCGGCTTCGGATAGGGCGGGGTGAACGGGCATTGCGGCACGTCGGTAGCGGAATCAGCCATTATCGTCCTTAAACGCGGCTATCGATTGCGCCAGTGGGCGCCCGGCGCAGGTCAAGCCGATGTAGTCGAGCGCCGATGGCTTGTCCAAGCGGCGCAGGTAATCGAAATGGGTCAGGTATTTGTCTGCGCGGCGTGCGGCATAGGTAGCGGGGGCGCAATAGCGGTGCCAGCGGGGGCTGAGCTGGATCAGCCCGGCGGGCGGGCCGACCGGGCGGGTCAGGCAGGGATTGACCAGCGGAATGCTGGCGCCGTCGGTGATCGAACCGATGTCCAGCCAGCGGAACTGCGCCACCGCCACCCGGTCGAGCACCGCGTGAAAGGCGCCCGCATCGCGGCGAAATCCCACCAACGGGATGCTGCCGCCTAGCGTTACCAGGCTGAAATTGTCGGGCAAGGTGCCGCCGCGCAATTCCAGCAGGCGCGCCATCACCGGCATTGCCAGGATCGAACCGTTGGAATGGGTGACGAGCAACACCTCGTCCCAGAGTTCATCCAGGCTTTGTGAAACCGTCGCCGCGAATTCGTCCAGCCGCGCGGCCAGCGCCGGATCGGTACGCCCGCGCGCGAGCAGGTCGTTGAACAGCACGAACCGCAGCAGCCACAGGCTATGCGATCGCTCGACCAGCGCAAACCCCGCCGCGAACCCGATCGCCAACGCCGGGATCAGGGCCAGCGCCCACGGCCAGTGCAGCCAGTGAAACACCAGCCCCAGCGCCAGCCACGCCAGCAGCGTGATTGCCAGCCCGGTACGGGCCAGCATCATGCCGGGAAAGATCAGCGCGATCTTGCTGCCGCGCGGCACGCTGCCGGTTTCGCGCCAGCGGCCCTGCACCATATAGCGCCAATAGGCGGTGACCATCCGGCTCACCAGCGGCCACGCGCCCTTAGGCCAGTGCAGGCGAACGACATCGTCCCATGCCAGGAATTGAAAGCGGGTGCGGCAGGCGCCGTCGCTGCGCGTCACGTCCCAGGCGGAATCGCGGCTGCCTTCGCGGCGGCGCGGGCTGAGGTCGAGCCGCAAGCTGTCGCCCTGATCCTCGGCTATGCGATTGGCGTGCACGACCTGCTCGGCGAGCAACTGGTAGTTGAACCGGGCACCACGCGGATCGAATCCGCCGAGATGCAGAACTTTCCGCTTGAAACCGTGCATCGCCGATTGTCTAGCGGGCCGATGCCCGAAACGAAACGACAATATTGCCTGTTCATGGATGGCAGCAGATACAATCGCAACATCGCCTGCAAGCGCCACGACAATGCCTATGGCATCAACGGCGGTGGCACGGAGGCGGACCGGCGGGCGGCGGACCTGCGGCTGTATCGGCATATGCGCGACGAAGGCGATCCGCTGGCGTGGGTCGCGTTGGGGTTCATTCGCCTATATGGCTGGGTTTTTTTCAATTATCACGGTCGCCCATGGCGCGGCCAACTGGTGCGCAAGATTTTCCGCAATTATTGAAGCTTTGCTCTTATAGCCCGGCCATGACCGAGGATGAACAGGCGCAAATCGCGCATCGCCGCTTTTACAAAGCCGAACAGGAAGCCGATTTCGTCGATGCGCAGGGCAGCAATACGCCCCAGACGCGCAGCCCGTCGTACCAACTCGCATTCCGCGACACCGATTTCCTGCTGCGCGAGGAATTGCGCCCGGTGCGGTTCCAGCTCGAACTGCTGAAGACCGAGATGCTGCTCGACGAGGCGGGCATCGGCTCGACGCTGGTGGTCTATGGGTCGGCCCGCATCCCGTCACCCGATGCGGCGCAGGCGCTGATCGATCGCGCCATCACCCCGGCGGACAGGGCGGTGGCGCAGCGGCTGGCGGACAAGGCGAAATATTACGAACAGGCGCGCCTGCTGGCCAGGATCGCCGGCGAAAAAGCCATCGTCGAGAAGGGCCTGCGGCAGTTCGTGGTATGCTCGGGCGGCGGTCCCTCGATCATGGAGGCTGCGAATCGCGGTGCGGCGGAGGCCGGGGCGGAAACCATCGGCCTCAATATCGTGCTGCCGCACGAACAGGCGCCCAACCGCTATGTCACGCCGCGCCTGGCGTTCCAGTTCCATTATTTCGCGCTGCGCAAGATGCATTTCCTGCTGCGTGCGCGTGCGGTCGCGGTGTTCCCTGGCGGCTTCGGCACGCTCGACGAGATGATGGAGCTGCTGACCCTGATCCAGACCGGCAAGATGCGCCCGATCCCGGTGCTGCTGTTCGGTGGCGATTTCTGGCGCAAGGTGATCAATTTCGAGGAGATGGCCGCAGAAGGCGTGGTCAGCCAAGCCGATCTTGCATTGTTTACCCCGGTCGAAACGGCGGAAGAAGCCTGGGCGGAAATCGCGCGGTTCTACGGGATCGAGGAGTAAGTGCTTCTTCTCTCCTTCCGCTGCGGAAGGAGAGAAGTTCAGTAGCTTCGGGCCACCGATCAAGCCTTGAAATGCCGCTCGGTCGAAGGCGGGTTCCTGGCGTGGAGGTGCCGCGCGCGGGTTGGCCGATCAAGCAATTCGCCGCCACAATTGGGGCATCGTTCGTCCAGGTTTTCGGTGCAATCGGCGCAGAATGTGCATTCGAAGCTGCAGATGAAGGCACCGGCATCCTGCGCGGGCAGATCGGTGCCGCATCGTTCACAATCGGGGCGCATCTCGAGCATATGCCATCATGCCATTATATCGCGGGGGAAAAAAGTACGAAGCTCAACGATCATCGCCTTATGTTGCCGCTTCCGCCACCGCCGCGCAAATCGCATCGACCACGCTCACCACTTCGGCCGCATCGTCGCTTTCGGCCATCACCCGGATCACCGGTTCGGTGCCGGAAGGGCGGATGACCAGCCGGCCATGTCCCGCCAACTGCGCTTCGGCATCGGCGATGACCGCCTGGACGCGGGCGTTGTCCAGCGGCTTGCCGCCGGAAAAACGCACGTTCTTGAGTAATTGCGGGACGGCATCGAACTGATGGAGCAGTTCGCTCGCACGCTTGCCCGATTTGACCAGCGCGGCCAGCACCTGCAGCGCGGCGATGGTGCCGTCGCCGGTGGTGGCGTGATCGAGCATGATCATGTGGCCGGATTGCTCGCCGCCGACGTTATAGCCGCCGCGTCGCATCGCTTCCAGGACATTGCGGTCACCAACCGCGGTGCGCAGCAACGACAGCCCGCGCGCATGGAGGCAGCGTTCGAGGCCCAGGTTCGACATCACCGTCGCCACCACGCCGCCGCCGCGC
>CAZZYX010000009.1:34553-56287 GCA_964658485.1 uncultured Acetobacteraceae bacterium
TTTCATCGACCACGATCAGCCGGTCGGCGTCGCCGTCCAGCGCGATGCCGATATCGGCGCCCGCAGCGACCACGGTTTCCTTGACCAGGTCGAGATGGGTCGAGCCGCAGTGGTCGTTGATGTTGCGGCCATTGGGAGTGACGCCCACCGCGATCACCTCGCCGCCCAGTTCCCACATGACCGTGGGGGCGACCTGATACGCCGCGCCGTTCGCGCAATCGACGACGATCTTGAGTTTATCCAGCCGGATTTCGTCGGGCAGCGAGCTTTTCACCGCATGGATATATCGGCCACGCGCGTCGTCGATGCGGCGGGCGCGGCCGATGTCGTTCGATTCGGCAAGCGGCTGCTGGGTAGCGATCATCGCCTCGATCGCCAGTTCGTCCTCGTCCGACAGCTTGAAGCCGTCCGGGCCGAACAATTTGATGCCGTTGTCCTCATAGGGGTTGTGGCTGGCCGAGATCATCACGCCGACGTCTGCGCGCATTTCGCGCGTGAGCAGCGCGATCGCCGGGGTCGGCATCGGCCCGGTCATCACCACGTCCATGCCGACGCTGGTGAAGCCGGCGACCAAAGCGCTTTCCAGCATATAGCCGGACAGCCGCGTGTCCTTGCCGATGACGACGCGATGGCGGTGGCCGCCACGCAGGAAGCGGATACCTGCCGCCTGGCCAACGCGCATGGCGATGTCCGCGGTCATCACTCCCGCATTGGTGCGGCCGCGAATGCCGTCGGTGCCGAAATACTGCCGTCCCATGTGTGTCCCCGTATTGCACCCGGACTGCCGATGTTTCCGGGATTTTGCTATGTCGCGTTGTCCGGGTAATGTCACCCTGAACAACCACGCATGAACAAGGGCAGCCATGATCGCCACGGACGAAAATACGCAGGTACCGGGCAGCGATCGTCCCAAGGCCATGACTTTGCCCGACATTCGGGTATCCGCCGGGTGGACGCTGGGAGCGCTTGTTGCCGGGCTGGCGCTGGGGATCGTTGCGGGCCGGACCGGTGCGCTGGGCTGGCTGGTCACCGCGTCAGCGCCGATCGGCGCGCTTTGGTTGCGCGGTTTGCAGATGACGATCCTGCCGCTGGTGGTGGCGCTGCTGGTGGTGGGCATCGCCCAGACAGTCGCGGCGGCGCAGGCTGGAGCCATGGCGCGGCGCACCCTGGGCCTGTTTGCGGCGGTACTCGTCGGCGGTACGGTGCTGGCGGCCCTGGTAACGCCGCTGCTGCTGAACCTGTTGCCGGTTCCGGCGCTGGCGATGACTGCCATCACCAGCGCATCGATCGCGCCAGGGTCCGGGGTGCTGGCGATACCGGGGCTGGGTGCGTTCTTCGAGACACTGGTGCCCGCCAATGTCGTCGCGGCAGCGAGTGTCGGCGCGATCCTGCCCACGCTGGTGTTTTTCACGCTGTTCGCGCTGGCGGCGATGCGTCTGCCCCCGGCGCAACGCAATCATATCGTGCTGCTGTTCGAGGCGATCGCGGGCGCGGTGATGGTGATGATCGGCTGGGTGCTCGCGGTCGCGCCGATCGGCGTGTTTGCGCTCAGCCTGACGGTGGCGGCGCAAAGTGGCGGCGCCGCGATCGGGATGCTGGCGCATTACATCGCCCTGGTCGGCGGCATCGGGGGAATTGTGCTATTGGCCAGCTATGTGCTGGTTGTCGCGGTCGCGCGGATACCGCTGGGCGCCTTTGTCCGGGTAATGCTGCCGGTGCAGGCGGTGGCGCTGTCGACGCAAAGCTCGCTCGCCAGCCTGCCGGCCATGCTGGCCGCTTGCCGCCGACTCGGCATTGCCGATGCCAATGCGGAATTCGTGCTGCCGCTCGCAGTAGCACTTTTTCGCGCCACCGGGCCGGCGATGAACCTGGCCGTGGCGATTTATGTCGCGCGGTTGAGCGGGGTGCCGCTGACCCCGACGATGCTGGCGACCGGGGTAATCGTGGCCTGCCTGACCACATTGGGTGCGCCGTCGATCTCGGGCACGGTCAGCTTCATCAGCTCGATCGGGCCGGTGGCGCTGGCGATGGGGGTACCGGTTGGCCCACTCGCGTTACTGGTAGCGGTGGAGATGCTGCCGGACCTGATGCGCACGCTGGGCAATGTCAATATGGACGTAGCGGCGGCGGTGATGGTGGACCGATGGTCGCATCGTAGCGGTTAACGCCGGGACTGCGTTGCCCGCTGCAATTCTTCCATGATGGCGGCGTTGGCAATCGGATCGTCCTTGCCGCGCCGGGCGATCGAGCCCTCGTTGATCATGATCGCCAGTTGCGCGCGAGCCCGACCAACCCGGCTTTTGATCGTGCCTACGGCGCAGCCCGCAATCGCCGCCGCCTCTTCATACGAAAAGCCGCCTGCACCGATGAGCAACAGCGCCTCGCGCCGCTCGGGCGCCAGGGTCATCAGCGCGCGGTGCAAATCGGACAAATGCATCGGGCCTTCCTGTTCGGCTGGAGCGGACAGGATGCGTTCGGCAGCGGATTCGTCGTAATCGCCCTGAAACCGGCTGCGGCGTAACCCGGACAGATAGACGTTGCGCAGGATCACGAAGGTCCAGGCGCGGATACTGGTGCCCGGCTCGAACCGTTCCCGCGCGGTCCATGCCTTCAACAGGGTTTCCTGGACCAGATCGTCGGCAAGATCGCTTTTTCCGCACAGGCCACGGGCAAATGCACGCAGGTGCGGAATGACAGCCGTCAGATCGCGCTTGAATTCAGGGCTTTGCGCCGTCGCATCAGCCATCAGTCCTCCGCATCCAGTTGCGATAGCAGCGCTATGAAACTATCCGGCAGCGGCTCTTCCACAACGGCATTATAAAGCTCACGCAAATCTTTTGCCCAGGCCGGGTTGGCCGGGACCGGGGTTGCCGGGGCCAGTGCTTCGGCAACCGGATCAAGTGTTTTAGTGACCGGGGCCAATGTTTCGGCGACCGGAACCAATGCTTTGGCGACCGAGGGCAGTGTTTCGGCAACCGGGGGTGTCAAGTTCTGAGGATCATCCTGCACGTTCTTTCCTTGTCCATGCCAGCACACCGACTCTATCCAATCCCACCCTATCGCCGGGCGAGTGGTACGGGCAACAGACTTTTGCAATAACGGCAGTGGCTTGATAAGGTTCCCGAACTGGCCGTCAATCTCCCCCGACCCGCTCGATGTCGGCCCCCAGCAGCGCCAGTTTTTCTTCCAGCCGCTCATAACCGCGATCGAGGTGGTAAAGCCGGTGAACCTGGGTTTCGCCGGCAGCGGCCAGGCCCGCGATGACCAGGCTCATCGAGGCGCGCAGGTCGGTCGCCATCACTTCGGCGCCGGTCAGCTGGGGAACGCCATGGACGATCGCGGTGCGGCCCTTGGTCTCGATATGCGCACTCATCCGGTTGAGTTCCGGGACGTGCATGTAGCGGTTCTCGAAAATCGTCTCGGTCAGCACGCTGGCACCCTCCGCGCGGCACAGCAGCGCCATCAATTGGGCCTGCATGTCGGTGGCGAAGCCGGGGTATGGCGCGGTGGACAGGGTGATCGGGCGGATCGGGCCATCCGCTGCGACATAGACCCCGCCGGGTCGCGCCTCGCAGGTGACGCCGGCATCGCGCAGGGCCTGCATGCTGGCCGCCATGTCTTCGATCCGGGCACCTTTCAGCATCGCCTCGCCACCGGTGATCGCCGCGGCGCAGGCATAGCTGCCCGCCTCGATGCGGTCGGGCATCACCATATAGGTCGCGCCGTGCAGGCGGGGGACGCCATGAATGGTCAGGTCGGAGCCGCCGATGCCTTCGATCTGCGCGCCCATAGCCACAAGCATGCGACACAGGTCGACGATTTCCGGTTCGCGCGCGGCATTGTGCAGCACGCTGGTGCCGTTGCCGAGCACAGCGGCCATCACCGCGTTCTCGGTGGCACCGACCGAAACCACCGGAAAGCTGTAAGTGCCGCCGGGCAGGCCGCCATCGGGAGCAATCGCCCGAACATAGCCCGATGCGGTTTCGATCGTGGCCCCGAACGCCTCCAGCGCTTTCAAATGCAGGTCGATCGGGCGGTTGCCGATCGCGCACCCCCCCGGCAACGACACCTTGGCCTCGCCCATCCGCGCCAGCATCGGCCCCAGCACCAGGATCGAGGCGCGCATCTTGCGCACCAGTTCATACGGCGCGACGGTGCTGGTGATCCGCGTCGCCGCCAGCGTCATCACCCGGCCGAAATCCTCCGGCCGCGATCCGGCGATGGTGGTCGACACCCCGAACTGGTTCAACAGGTGCTGGAAACTGTCGATATCGGCCAGCCGCGGCAGATTGCGCAAGGTCAGCGGCTCGTCAGTCAACAGCGTGCAGGGCAGCAGCGTGAGTGCCGCGTTTTTGGCCCCGGATATGGGCAACGTGCCCGAAAGGCGCTTGCCGCCGTGTATGATGATCTTGTCCATTCCGATCATCTACCCTCTTCGCCAATGCGTGCAAGCGGCGCGATGGCGGCGCTTGCGCTAGGTAGTAAAACCGGCTTAACCGACGCCCGGCTCAGCTATGGAAACCAAAAACCTATGCCCGATAAGTCCTTGATAAAGCCGATCCGTACCGCCGTCTTTCCCGTTGCCGGCATGGGCACGCGCTTCCTGCCCGCGACCAAGGCCATTCCCAAGGAAATGCTGCCGATCATCGATCGGCCCCTGATTCAATATGCCGTCGATGAGGCGCGCGATGCCGGCATCGAGCAATTCGTATTCGTGACCGGGCGCGGCAAGACCGCGATAGTCGAGCACTTCGACCATGCGTTCGAGCTGGAAGCGACAATGCGCAGCCGCTCGAAAACGCTCGATGTGCTGGACCCGACCCGGATCGAACCGGGCAATCTGGTCACCGTGCGCCAGCAGGTCCCGCTGGGGCTGGGCCACGCCATCTGGTGCGCCCGCGCGATCGTCGGCGACGAACCGTTTGCGATCTTTCTGCCGGACGAGCTGATGATCGGCACACCCGGTTGCATGCGGCAGATGGTCGATGCTTACAGCCATGTCGGCGGCAATCTGATTTCGGTGCTCGAAGTGCCGCATGACGAAGTGTCGAGCTATGGCGTGATCGCGCCGGGGAAAAGGTTCGACGTTCCGGGAAGCACTCTGACCGAAGTGGTCGGGCTGGTGGAAAAACCCAGCGTGGCGGACGCCCCTTCCAACCTCATCGTGTCGGGCCGCTATATTCTTCAGCCCGAAGTCATGGGAGTGCTGAAAACGCAGAAAGCCGGTGCGGGTGGTGAAATTCAGCTGACCGACGCCATGGCCCGGATGATCGGCAACCAGCCCTTCCACGCCGTGACGTTTGCAGGCAAACGCTATGACTGCGGATCGAAAGTTGGCTTTGTCGAAGCTACGCTGGAACTGGCGCTGGAACGGCCCGACATGGCGGATGACATCCGCGCGATCATGCAACGGTTGCTGAGCAAAGGGTAACGGCGAGCCTATACGGAGGCGATAGCGCCAAAGCAACCGCCACGTGAAGCCGCTGGCCCGGTCAAAGCCCTGCCGCCTCCGCCAACGCCATATGCACCCGCGCCAGGTCATCCGGCGCGATGCAGTATGGCGGCATGACATAGGCGGTATTGCCGAGCGGGCGCAGCAGCAGGTCGCGCTCGTGGAAGAACGCGGTCAGGCGCGGGCCTAGCGCGGAAAGATAACCCGCGCCGCCGGTGCCAATCTCGTAATCCAGCGCCAGGATCGTGCCGCAAACCCGCGCATCGGTGATCCCCGGCACGCCTGCCAGCATCGCCCGCGCCAGATCCTGCCGTTCGGCCAGCGCGGCGATGCGTTCCAGCACCGGCTCCTCGCGCCAGATCGCCAGATTGGCCAGGGCGGCGGCGCAGGCGATGGGGTTGGCGGTGTAGCTGCTCGAATGGTAGAACGTCCTGGTCCGGTCCGGCGAGTAATGCGCGTCGTAGATCGCTTCACTGGCAAGCGTTACCGCCAGTGGCATGGCGCCGCCGGTCAGCCCCTTGGCCAGGCATAGCAGGTCGGGCACTATCCCGGCCTGTTCGCAGGCGAGCAGCGTGCCGGTGCGGCCCCAACCGGTCATGACCTCGTCGGCGATGAACAGCACGCCGTGCGCCGCGCAGATCGCGTGCATCCGGCGCAGCAGCTCCGGCGCATACATCAGCATTCCGCCCGCCCCCAGCACCAGTGGTTCGACAATTAACGCTGCCGGTTTCTCCGCCACGCAAGCAGCTTCCAGTGCATCCAGTGTCGCCTGTTCGGCGCCCGCCACCGGGAACGGGATCATGCCCACATCGAACAGCAGCGGCGCATAGGCGCGATTGAATACGCCGCGCGCGCCCACGCTCATCGCGCCGATGGTATCGCCGTGATAGCTGTGTTCCAGCACCAGGATGCGATGGCGAGGTTCGCCATGATTGGCCCAAAAACCCAGTGCCATCTTCAGCGCGACCTCGACGGCGGTCGAGCCGGAGTCCGAATAGAACACATAAGGCAAGCCAGGCGGCATCATCGCCACCAGTTCCCTGGCCAGTTGTTCGCCCGGCTCATGCGTCCAGCCGGCGAAGATCAACTGGTCGAGCTTTTGCGCCTGCGCGGCAATGGCGGCGACGATGCGCGGCTGGCAATGGCCATGGGTCGTCACCCACCAGCTTGAAATCGCATCCACCACGCGCCGCCCGTCGCGGGTATGGAGGATAGCACCCTCGGCCCGTTCGACCTGCGGGACCGGTTCTTCCAGCCCATGCTGGGTAAAGGGATGCCAGACCGGCGAGCGGGTCATGTCAGCCCCCCGAGGTCGAAATGCGCCACCATCGCCGCGCGCAAGGCACGGGCATCGAGCGGCGCCAGCCACGGCAACCGGCCTAGCCGCGCCACCCCGGAAATCGCCCCGATCACGCGTTCGCTGGCGGGATTGGCATCGCCGACGAACGCTACCCCGGCCAGCACCAGCCCGCGCGCGCGCAGCGCCTCGATCGATAATAGCGTGTGATTGATCGTACCCAGCGTCGTGCGTGCGACCAGCACCACCGGCAGGCCCCAGCGCGCCATGACATCGGCAAACAGCAAGTCTTCGCGCAACGGCACCAGCACCCCGCCCGCCCCCTCGACCACCAGCGGCGCATCGCCCTCGGGCAGGGCCAGCCGTTCCACCGCGATCGTCACCCCGTCCAGCATGGCGGCATGATGCGGCGAACAGGGGGTGGTCAGGCGATAGGCTTCGGCATGGATCGACGCATCGGGCGCCAGCGCGACCACCGTTGCGCTGTCGCTACCATCGTCAAGTCCGGCCTGCACCGGCTTCCAATAGCGACCGCCCAGCGCCGCCACCAGCCCGGCGGCCAGCACGGTCTTGCCCACTCCGGTGTCGGTGCCGGTGACCACCAGCCCCTTCATTGCGACAGGGCATCCTGCAACGCGCCAGCCAGCGAGGCGATATCGTCCAGCCCGGCATTACGGGTGATGACAATGCGCAGCCGCGAAGTGCCTTCCGGCACGGTCGGCGGGCGGATGCCGCGCACGTCGAAACCGACCGCCTGCAGCCGCGCCGCGACCACCATCGTCCGCTCATCGGCGCCCAGCACCAGCGGCATGATCGGCGATCCGTGACATTGCGCGCCGAGTGGCGACAGCAACCCGGTCGCCGCCGCGATCCGCGCCGACAATTCTTCGCGCAGGCTATCGTCCCCCGCCACGATCCGCAGCGCCGCGCGCACCACGGCGGCCACCAGCGGCGACGGCGCAGTCGAGAATATGAGCCCGCGCGCCCGGTTGACCAGCACTTCGCGCATAGCGAGCGGCCCGCACAGCAGCGCCCCTTCGACGCCCAGCGCCTTGCCGCAGGTATGCAGGCTGATGACATGATCGCGGCTGGGCAAGTCGGCAACCAGCCCGCGCCCACCCGGTCCGTAAATGCCGGTTGCATGCGCTTCATCAGCGAGCAAAATCGCGCCGTCAGCCATCGCCAATGCGGATAGCTGCACCAGCGGGGCAAAATCGCCATCCATGCTGTAAAGCGTTTCAACCGCGATCCAAACCTGTCCCGCGCCGCCATCGCCGCGCCAGGACGCAATCGCTTCGGCAAAGGCGGGGACATCGTTATGCGGCACCAGCCGGTGTTCGGCGCGGGTCAGGCGCAGGCCTTCGTGACTGCTGGCGTGAATCAATTCGTCCGCCAAAATCAGGTCGCCGCGCTGCGGCAGCGTCGCCAGCAGCGCCGAATTGGCGGCAAAACCGGTGGCGAGGAACAGCGCCGCCTCGCTGCCGAAGAAAGCCGCCGCCTCTGCCTCCAGCGCCTCATGCTCGGGATGATTGCCGCGCAGCAGCCGCGATCCACCCGATCCGACCGGCACTCCCCGGTCCAGCGCGCTGCGCATCGCGTCGGCCAGCGCCGTCGAACCCGCCAGCCCGAGATAATCGTTCGAGGCGAAATCCACCCCGGAACGCGTGCTGAGCTTTCGCAGGCGCCCCCGCGCCGCCAGCCCGGCAAGATCGTCGCGCTGCGCGGCCAGCAGCCCGCCGCTCATTCGCGCGTCCCGAACAAGGCGCTGCCAACGCGCACATGCGTCGCGCCCAACTGGATCGCGGTTTCGAAATCGCCGCTCATTCCCATCGACAGCCCGGTCAGGCCATGATCGGCGGCCAGCTTGTCGAGCAGGGCAAAGAACGGCGCCGGTTCGATGCTCATCGGCGGTACGCACATCAGCCCGGCCAGCGGAATCTCCGCCGCGCGCGCCTCGGCCAGCAACGCCGGCAGCGCGGCAATCGCACAGCCGCCCTTTTGCGCTTCGGCGCCGATGTTGACCTGTATGAAACAGGGCGGGCGCCGCTCGGCCCGGTCCATCGCGCGGGCCAGCGCCGCCAACAGGCTGGGCCGGTCGAGCGAATGGATGCAATCGAACAGCGCCACCGCCTCGTCCGCCTTGTTGGACTGCAATTGCCCGACCAGATGCAGCGCGATATCGCCATGCGCCTGCCGCAGCGCCGGCCATTTTTCCGCCGCTTCGGCAACGCGGTTCTCGCCAAAGACGCGCTGGCCCTGCGCGATCAGCGGCAGGATCGCCTCTGCGGGATGGGTTTTGCTGATCGCCACCAGCGTGATTTCGTCAGGATTGCGCCGGGCGATGCGCGCGGCGGCGGCGATGCGGGCGCGGACTTGATCGAGCGGCAAGGCTGGCAATCTATCGGGGTGATCCATGGCGTGCTGCTATACTGCGCCATCGCCTCAACGCAATTCTTGACGAGGACTCCCCCCAGGGCGCATTATCGCGAAGATACCAAGGGACGGACATGGCGACACGGGCATTTTCACCGGCAAACTCTTCGGCGCATGGGGCAGGCGCGCGGGCGCATTGGCGGGTTGTGCTCGGGCGCAGTTTGCGCCGCAGCGGCGAGTTGCTGGGGGCGAGCGGGTTGTTCATGGCGATGCTGTTTCTGGGGCTGGCGATGGCGAGCTATACGCAGACCGACCCCTCGCCTTCGACGGCGGCGGGGGGCGAGGTCGCTAACTGGATGGGCTTGCCCGGCGCCTGGGCGGCGGAGCGGGCGCTTTTCCTGTTTGGCCCGGTGGCGACATTGTTGCTGCCGCTGCTGTATGTCTTTGCGCGGAAATTGTGGCGCTTTGCCGAAGAGGATGTGGCGCTTGAAGATGGCGACGATGTGCCGCGGCTGCACCAGCGCTGGTGGCGACCGCTGGCATTGTTGTCGATCGCGATGGCGCTGCTGTCCAGCGTATTGTCACTGATGTTTACTGCGCCCGGCGGGCCATTGCCGGCATCGATGGGCGGGATTGCCGGGCTGCTGGGCGCCGGGGCGATCCGCGGCGGCGCGGCGCATCTGCCGCCAGTAGCGCAGGGCTGGGCGATTTTGGGGGCGGCGGTTTTCTGCCTGGTAAGCGGCGCATTGCTGGCCGGACGGGTGTTCGCGGTGGATTGGGTCAGCCTGTTGACGCTACCGAGATCGCTGCACCGCGCCGCAAGCAGTCGCGACAGTGGCGGTTCTCGCGCCGCGCTTCAGCCTGGGGTGCCGCAAATGAGCGCCAAGGCCCGCAAGCAGCGCGAGGCCAAGGAGATGGCGGTTGCCGCCGCCAGCACTATCGCGCCCAGTCGCAGGCCGCCCGATATCAGTGATCCCGCGCGCGCGGCGATGCCGGCGCAACCCGGCATGGTCAATGCACGGCAAGGCGACCTGTTCGACAAGTTCGAGCTGCCATCGCTCGATCTGCTGGTCGATCCGCCTGCCGATACCGGGGTCAAGATCGACAAGCTGGGGCTGGAGCGTAATGCCCGGCTGCTCGAGACGGTTCTCGACGATTTCAATGTCAAGGGCGAGATTACCGCCGTCCGCACCGGGCCGGTGGTGACGATGTACGAACTCGAACCCGCCCCGGGCATCAAGGCCAGCCGGGTGATCGGGCTGGCGGACGACATCGCCCGCAACATGAGCGCGATTTCCGCCCGCGTCTGCGCCATTCCCGGCCGGACGGTGATGGGCATCGAACTGCCTAACGTCGATCGCAAGATGGTCAGCTTCAAGGAACTGGTCGCCTGCGAAACCTTTGCCCAGTCAAAGGCGCTGTTGCCGATAATCCTGGGCAAGAATATCGCCGGCGAGCCGATTATCGCCGACCTCTCGGCGATGCCGCATCTGCTGGTCGCAGGCACCACCGGATCGGGCAAGTCGGTCGGGCTCAACGCCATCCTGCTGTCGCTGCTGTACCGGCTGACGCCCGCCGAGTGCCGGCTGATCCTGGTCGATCCCAAGGTACTGGAACTCAAGAGCTACGACGATATCCCGCATCTGCTGTCGCCCGTCGTGACCGAACCCGCCAAGGCGGTGCGCGCGCTGAAATGGGCGGTGGAGGAAATGGAGCGGCGCTATCGCATGATGTCCTCCATTGGCGTGCGCAACATCACCGGCTTCAACGACAAGCTGCGCACTGCCGCTGCCAAGGGCAAGCCGTTGGGCCGCCGCATCCAGATCGGCTTCGACGCCGACACGGGCGCGGAATTGTTCGAGGAGGAACAGCTCGATTACCAGGTACTGCCGCTGATCGTGGTGATCGTCGACGAACTCGCCGATCTGATGGTGACCGTGGGCAAGGAAATCGAAGTGCTGATCCAGCGGCTGGCGCAAAAAAGCCGCGCTGCCGGTATTCACCTCATCATGGCGACGCAGCGGCCTTCGGTCGATGTCATCACCGGGGTGATCAAGGCCAATCTGCCCACCCGCATCAGCTTTGCCGTGACCAGCCGCATCGACAGCCGCACCATTCTGGGTGAACAGGGCGCCGAGCAATTGCTGGGCAAGGGCGACATGCTGTATCGCCCGAATAGCTCGCCGGTGTTGCGGGTGCATGGTCCGTTCGTGTCCGATGAAGAAGTCGAACGCGTCGCCGAGCATTGGCGCAGGCAAGGCAAGCCCGAATACGTCGATTCAGTCACCGAAGAACCCGAAGACGGCGTGTTCTCGTTCGACGACCTTGATGCGGCTGGCTCGGACAATCCCGAAGATCGCAAATATCGCCAGGCCTGCCAGATCGTTTTCGAAAGCCAGAAGGCCTCGACCAGCTGGTTGCAGCGCCAGATGACGGTGGGCTACAACACCGCGGCGAAATGGATCGAGCGGATGGAAACCGACGGCTTCGTCGGGCCGGCCAACCATGTCGGGCGACGCGAAATCTATCGCGACAAGGACGGCAACCCGCTGTGAGTTTAAATTCCCAGAACCAGGGCCATCGCCAACTTCGGCATGATTAACCTGACCCGGTACATCACGACCTTGCGTCCGATGACACGGCCCCTTACGTCGCTGCAATGCAGCAGGAGTTTTAAATGCTCATCGGCACCGTACGCGAAATCAAGAATCATGAGTATCGCGTCGGGCTGGCGCCGGAAAGCGTTCGGGAACTGACGACTCACGGCCATGAGGTATGGGTGGAAACCGGCGCCGGACTGGGGATCGGCGCCACCGATCGCGATTATGAAGCGGCGGGTGGGACGATCAAGCTCAACGCTGCGGTGATCTTTGCCGACTGCGAGATGATCGTGAAAGTCAAGGAGCCGCAGCCGGCGGAGCGCACTCAGCTGCGCAAGGGCCAGGTGCTGTTCACCTATCTGCACCTCGCCCCCGCTCCCGAACTGACGGCGGATCTGATCAAGACCGGGGTCACCGCCATCGCTTATGAAACGGTGACCGGTCCCGGCAATTCGCTGCCGCTGCTCAAGCCGATGAGCCAGGTCGCCGGGCGCATGGCGGTCCAGGCCGGAGCGACCGCGCTGCAAAAGGAACACGGCGGGCGCGGCGTGCTGCTGGGCGGCGTGCCGGGGGTGATGCCTGGCCGGGTCGTTATCATCGGTGGCGGCGTCGTCGGGTTCAACGCGGCGCTGATTGCCACCGGTATGGGCGCCGACGTCATCATCCTCGATCGCGACATCGAGGTGCTCGAACGGTTGGACAACCACTTCGGGTCGCGCGCCAAGACCCGCTTCGCCAATCATGCCAATATCGCCAAGAGCGTCGCCGGCGCGGACCTGGTGATCGGCGCGGTGTTGGTGCCGGGCGCCGCCGCACCACGCCTGGTCACCCGCGCCATGCTGGCGACGATGAAGCCCGGCGCGGTGCTGGTCGATGTCGCGATCGACCAGGGTGGCTGTTTCGAAACCAGCAAGCCGACCACGCACGCCGATCCCACTTTCGTGGTTGACGGGATCGTCCATTACTGCGTCGCCAATATGCCTGGTGCGGTGGCCCGCACCAGCACTTACGCGCTGAATAACGTAACCCTGCCGCACACGCTGGATATTGCCAACCAAGGCTGGAAAGCCGCGCTGAAAGCCAATCCTCATCTCGCCGCCGGGCTGAATGTCCACGCCGGCACGGTGACTTGCGAGGCAGTGGCGGTGGCGCTGGAGCTGGAATATACACCGATCGCGAAGATACTCGCCGGCAAGGAATAGGGCGTAACGGGTCGGCAAGCGACTGTTGGGCGAAGAGGCGAGTCAAGCAGATATGAAAATGAACACAGCTGCAAAAACCGCGCTGATTACCGGAGTGACCGGGCAGGATGGCGCCTATCTGGCGCGGCTGCTGCTCGACAAGGGTTACCGCGTCCACGGCATCAAGCGTCGCTCGTCATCGTTCAATACGGAGCGTCTCGACGACATCTACGAAGACCCGCACAAACCCGACCCCCGGTTGACGCTGCATTATGGCGACATGACCGATTCGACCAATCTCATTCGCATCGTCCAGGAGACCCAGCCGGACGAAATCTATAATCTGGCGGCACAAAGCCATGTCCAGGTCAGTTTCGAAACGCCTGAATACACCGCCAATGCCGACGGGCTGGGGACGTTGCGGCTGCTGGAGGCGATACGCATCCTCAAACTCGAAACCAAGTGCCGCTTTTACCAGGCCTCGACCTCGGAGCTGTTCGGGCTGGCCGAGAATGTGCCGCAGCGCGAAACCACGCCATTTTATCCCCGCAGCCCCTATGCTGCGGCCAAATTGTACGCCTATTGGACCGTGGTCAATTACCGCGAGGCTTATGGCCTGCACGCGTCGAACGGCATCCTGTTCAATCATGAAAGCCCGCTGCGCGGCGAAACCTTCGTCACCCGCAAGATCACCCGTGCGGCGGCGGCGATCAAGCTTGGCCGGCAGGACGTGCTGTACCTCGGCAACTTGGCATCACGGCGCGATTGGGGTCATGCCCGTGAATATGTGCAGGGCATGTGGCTGATGCTGCAACAGGATGAGCCTGACGATTACGTGCTCGCCACCGGGATCACGACCCCGGTGCGAAGTTTTACCGAATGGGCCTTTGCCGACGCCGGGATCGAGCTGGAATGGCGGGGCACCGGGACGGAGGAAAAGGGCTATTGTCGAGCGACAGGCCAGTTGCGGGTGGCGGTCGACCCGCGCTATTTCCGCCCGACCGAAGTCGATCTGCTGATCGGCGACGCTGGCAAGGCGCACCAGAAGCTGGGCTGGCGCGCAGAGATAACCGTGCGCGATCTGGCTCGCGAGATGGTGCAGGCCGATCTTGAATTGCTGGCCGGCACGTCCGCCTGGCATGTCAGCTAGGTTTCACGCCATGCTGCGGGGATGATGCAGAATTCGGCGCGCCGCTCCAGAGTATGATGCGATAAGATAGCATCGCATCATACTCTGGAATCTTTGCTTTCGCGTGATTCAAGAACAAAAACCGGTACCCACTTTTTGTCATCACGCTCTAGTTTGGTGGATCGTAAATTCACGCTATTGGTCCGGGGACTCAGTACCAGATGTTATTCGATCTGACGGGCAAGCGTGTTTTCGTCGCCGGGCATCGGGGCATGGTCGGCTCCGCCATCGTCCGGCGCCTGGCTCGCGAGAACTGCACGGTGCTGACCGCCGCTCGCGCCGACGCGGATCTGCGCGAACAGCAGGACGTGCGCCGCTGGCTGGACCGGGAGCGCCCCGATGTCGTGGTCGTCGCCGCCGCGCGTGTCGGCGGAATCATGGCCAACACCTCATACCCGGCCGATTTTCTCTACGACAATCTGATGATCGAGGCCAATCTGATCGATGCTGCCTGGCGCAGCGGCGCGCAAAAGCTGTTGTTCCTTGGCTCGTCCTGCATTTATCCCCGGCTTGCCGACCAGCCGATCTCCGAAGACGCGCTGCTCACCGGCCCGCTCGAACCGACGAACGAGTGGTACGCCGTGGCCAAGATCGCCGGGATCAAGCTGGCGCAGGCTTATCGCCGGCAGCATGGCTTTGACTGCATCTCGGCAATGCCGACCAATCTTTACGGCCCCGGCGACAATTACGACCCGGCGACCAGTCATGTCCTGCCGGCGCTGATCCGCAAGGTGGATCAGGCCAGGCGGACCGGCGGCCCGGTCGAAATCTGGGGCACCGGGACGCCGCGCCGCGAATTCCTGCATGCCGACGATTGCGCGGATGCCTGCGTGTTCCTGCTGCGGGGCTACTCGGGCGACAGCCATGTCAACGTGGGTTACGGCTCCGACGTTTCGATTCGGGAGCTGACCGGGATGGTCATGGCAGCGGTCGGTTATCAAGGCGCGGTCGTCAACGATCTCGCCAAGCCTGATGGCACCCCGCGCAAGCTGATGGATTCATCGTTGCTGCGCGGCATGGGGTGGCAACCGCGGATCACGCTGGAGCGAGGCATCGTCGATGCGTACCGGCATTTTTCTGAAGAAATCGGTAATAAAGTCCAAAATTTCCAATAAAAAAGTCAAATTTTTCGTTACCTTGCGCGGATTTCGCTAGAGCCTTAAGTCTTTCCCCGTCCTATAAGAACAATTACGAATTGCGGCGGCGGAAAATTTTGGCAGCCGATGTTGAGAACCGTATGGCGGGTTCGCACCCACTCCACCTGATTTCAGAAAAAATATCCGGGGCTTGAAATCAGAACCAAAGACGAGCTAATACGATAGCTGAACAATTGGCTGGTACGCTGCGTATCCAGACAGACCTCCGACCAGGCGGCGATCGGTATTTTATGGTCCATTCTCGAGCATGGTAAAAAGCGATGGCCTTCGCGTCGCGATCCTGGGCATTAATTACGCCCCCGAAGAGATCGGCATCGCCCGCTATACCACCGATATGGCGGTGGTGCTGGCAGCGCGGGGCCACCAGGTCGAAGCGATCGTGGGCAAGCCCTATTATCCGCAATGGACGACCTATCTACCTTATCGCAAGCCCGGCTGGCATCGTGATACCGAGCGCGGCGTAGCGATCACGCGCTGCCCGCATTACGTGCCCGCCATTCCCGATGGCCGGCGCCGGATCATCCATCTCGCCAGCTTTGCCGCGGCAGCGCTGGGGCCGGCCCTGCGGCTGGCGTTCCGCCGGGGCCGTAATCGCCCGCAGGTGGTGATCTGCGTGGTCCCGGCGTTGCTCAGCCTGCCGGTGGCATGGCTGGCGGCGCGACTGACCGGTGCCAAGCTGTGGGTCCATGTCCAGGATTTCGAAGTCGAGGCGGCCTTTGCGACCGGACTGCTGACCGCGTACGGCAGTGTCGCGACCTTCGCACAGGCGGTGGAAAATCGCCTGCTGCGGCTGGCGGACCGGATCTCGACGATATCGCCGCAAATGTGCGCGCGGCTGGTACAGAAAGGGCTCGCGCCGGATCGCGTGCTGCAAATCCGCAACTGGGCCGATGTGCAACCAGCGGAGGCCCCCGCCGAAGCGGCCTCGCTGCGCGAGCGCTGGGGCCTGGGTGACAAACATATCGCGCTCTATGCGGGCAATATAGCCAACAAGCAGGGCATCGCCATCCTGATCGAGGCGGCGCAACTGTCGGCGCATCGCCGCGACATCATCTGGGTGATCTGTGGGCAGGGACCCAATCGCCAACGACTGGAGGTGCTGGCTGCAGGGCTCGACAATGTCCAGTTCCACAATTTGCAGCCCACGCCGCGGATGCGCGAATTGCTGGGCATGGCAGCGGTGCATGTGCTGCCGCAAATAGCCGGCGCGGCTGATTTGGTGCTGCCGTCCAAGCTGACCAATATGCTCGCTTCCGGTCGGCCGGTGGTGGCAACGGCAATCCCCGGCACCGGCCTGTCGGACGAGGTCGAGGGTTGCGGCGTGGTGACGCCCCCCGGCGATGCCGCCAGCCTGGCCCGCACGGTCTGCGAGCTGATCGACGATCCGGCCCTCCGACGCGAGCTGGGCCTTGCCGGGAAGCTTCGCGCCAAAGAACGCTGGGCCCGCGAACACATCATCGATCGGCTGGAAAGCGAACTGGTGCTGATCTGTCGCAAGGAGCCGGTCGTCGCCGGCAATCTTGGCAAGCTGCTGTGAAACCGCTCAATGGTCCCCCTCGCCCCCGCCTGCCCGGCCCCCAGCGACCGTAACGATGGCGCGTTGGCGTGCCCTGTTTTCGCACCGCATCGTGGCCGGCACCCTGGTCGGCTATTATGGCCAGTTCATCCAGCTTGGCGTGCAACTGGTATCGCTGCCGGTGTTTACCGCGCATTGGGGCCTGGCCGGCTATGGCACCTGGCTGATCCTGTTTACCATCCCGTCGTCGCTGGCGCTGGCCGATCTGGGCTTCTCGGCGGTCGGCGGCAACACCATGACCGCCGCCGCCGCGCGTGGCGAGCTGGCCCGCGCGCGCGCGATCTATGCCTCGCTGCGGCTGATCACGCTGGTCACCGGGGCGGGAATTGTCGGCATGATCGCTATCGTGCTGCTGGTGATCCGGCCGCATTCGCTCGACTTTGCGCAAGGCGCCACCGCAGGGCATGCCGTGGCAACCGCGTGGCTGCTGCTGGGTTATGGCTTTTTGTCGCTGATCAACGCCAGCCCGATCGCCGCCTCGCTCGCTGCCGACGCCTATGCCTCGACGATCGCCATTTCCCAGACGATTGTCCTGGCCGAGGCGGTCTGTGCCATGGTCACGGTGATGCTGGGCCACGGGCCCACAGCGGTCGCGCTGGCCTATTTCCTGGCGCGGCTGGTTGGGACACTGGCGCTCAATGTCTATGTCTTCACTCGTGCCGGCTGGTTGCGGCGGGTGGCATGGCGGCTCGACCGCGCCGAATTGCGCAAGCTGTTCGCCCCGGCCATGGCTGCGCTGGTGTTGCCGGGGGCATATACCATCATCATGCAGGGAACGGTGGTGGTCATCGGCTGGGTCAGCGGGCCGGCGGCGGTGCCGGCCTTTACCGCGGTCCGCACGTTGAGCCGCACCGGGCTGCAATTTGCGTTTCGGCTCAATTTCGCCTCCATGACGCGCTACACCCGCCTGTCCGCCACTGCCGATCGCGTGGGCATGGACCGGCTGGTTCTGCTGAATCTGGTCGGTACGGCGTTGCTGGTGCTACCGGCGGCGGCGGTCATTCTCGTGCTTGGCCAGCCGATCGTCGCCATCTGGACGCACGGCCTGGTCCATCCCTCGTTCCTGCTGCTGGCGCTGATGGTCGCGGCGATGCTGCTCGATGCGGCCTGGGTGCCATTGTCGAACCTGATCATGTCGATCAATCGGCACGCCGGGTTTACGTATTTTTTCCTGATATCGGCGGTTCTGGCGATCGGGGTCGGGACCTTGCTGCAGCGGCGCTTCGGCATGATCGGCATGGTCTGGGCGCTGGTGCTGCAGGAGGCGGCGATGGTCAATTGCGTGTGGCGGCTCGGGTATCGCGCCGGTGTCGTTCCGCGCGATGTGTTTGCCGCCGCGTGGCGCTATAGCCTGGATATGGCACGGCGGCTGCGGCCGGGCACGGGACCGGGCAGGGGAATGCGGCGATGAAGGCGGTTATTTTATGCGGCGGCCAGGGCACGCGCATCCGCGATGTGGCCGATGACCTTCCCAAGCCGATGATCCGCATCGGCGAGCGCCCGATCCTGTGGCACATCATGCGGATCTATGCCGCCGCCCAAATCACCGATTTCGTGCTGTGCCTCGGGTATAAAAGTTGGTCGATCAAGGAATATTTCCTTAATTTCCACGCCCAGGTCGCCGATATCACGGTTTGCCCCGGCAGGCCCGGCGAGGTCGAATACCAGGGCGATTTTCCCGAGCGCGACTGGCGGATCGAGCTGGTCGAGACCGGCATGGCCGCCCAGACCGGGGCGCGGCTGTGGCGGGTGCGGGACCGGCTGGCCGCGGATAATCTGTTCTGCCTGACGTACGGCGATGGCGTGGCCGATATCGACATCGGCGCGGTAGTCGATTTTCACCGCCGCCATGGCCGCATCGGCACCGTTACCGGGGTCAGGCCGCCGGGCCGCTTCGGGGTGATGAGCATCCACGAAACCGCTGGCGACGGCGCGCAGGTGACGACCTTCGCGGAAAAGCCGCAGGCCGCCGAAGGGCTGATCAACGGCGGATTTTTCGTGTTCGACGCGCGGGTGTTCGAATATCTCGATGACGATCCGGGGCTGATCTTCGAGGCCGAACCATTGCAACGGTTGGCGGCGGATGGGCAATTGATGCTCTATCGTCACGACGGCTTCTGGCAACCGATGGATACTCTTCGCGAGTTTCGCCTGCTGAACGACATGTGGGACGCGGGTAAGGCGCCGTGGCGGCGGTGAAGCTCCGGATGTTCGCGGATACCTACGCCGGCAGCCGTGTGTTCGTCACCGGCCATACCGGATTCAAGGGGTCGTGGCTGTGCTTGTGGCTAGCGCAGTTGGGTGCCGAAGTAACCGGCTACGCGCTGCCACCACCAAGCGAGCCCAACCTGTTCGCGGCGGCGGGGATTGCCGCCGGGCTGACCCATATCGAGGCCGATATCCGCGATGGCACGGCATTGCGCGCGGCGCTGGAACAGGCGCGCCCCGATTTCATCTTTCATCTGGCGGCGCAGTCGCTGGTCCTGGCATCCTATGCCGCGCCGGAGGAAACTTTCGGCGTCAACGTTGCCGGGTCGATCGCGCTGATGGAAGCGATCCGGCTGACCGGAACGCGCGCGGCGGTGGTGATGGTGACCACCGATAAGGTCTATCGCGATATTGCATCCGGGCGCCCCTGCCGCGAGGATGATCCGCTGGGCGGCCATGATCCCTACAGCGCCAGCAAGGCGGCGATGGAAGTGGCGGTGGCATGTTGGCGCGACAGCTTCCTTGCGCGGGACGGCGTGCGCATCGCCACCGCGCGCGCCGGGAATGTCATCGGCGGCGGAGATTGGTCCGCCAATCGTATCGTCCCGGATCTGGCCCGTGCGTTGATCGCCGATGCGGTGCCCGAATTGCGCCATCCTGCTTCGTTGCGACCGTGGCAGCATGTTCTTGAGCCGTTGGCGGGTTATCTGTGGCTCGGTGCGCGGCTGGCGGCAGCGGATGGCGCCGACTTTGCCGAGGGCTGGAATTTCGGGCCAAACCCGGCGGAGATCCAGCCGGTGGGTGCGCTGGCCGAGGCGATGCTGGCGCGCTGGGGGCGCATCGGCTGGGACGATGCCAGCGATCCCGCCGCACCGCATGAGGCGGCTGTGTTACGCTTGGCAATCGACAAGGCAGCGGACCTGCTCGACTGGCGACCGGTCTGGGATTTCGGCGAGACGGTCGCACGTACCGCCGACTGGTATCGCGATGTTGGGCAAGGTGCGGCCAGCGCCCGCGACGCCTGTGAGGCCGATATCGCCGCGTTTTGTGCCGCTGCCGCGACCGGCGGCGCGAGCTTCGCAACATGACGACGGGCATCCTGTCCGTCGCTGCCGCCGCGCAATTCGCCGGACGGCGCGTGTTGTTGACCGGGGCGAGCGGATTTTTGGGCGGCCATCTGGCGCGACAGGCGATCGGCGCAAAGGTCGAACTGCATGAATTGGGGCGCCGGGCGGGGGCGGCCGGCGCGCGGTTTCATCATGCGGACCTGACCGATGCCACCGCCGTGGCGCAGGTCGTGACCAAGGTCCAGCCGCAAGCGGTCATTCACTGCGCCGCACCGGGCGTCCGCTATGGCGCGATGGATTTTGCGGCGATGCTGGCGGTTGCGGTGAGCGGGACGCAGGCGCTGTACGCCGCCTGCGCCGCGCTCGCGGAACCCCCGGTGATCGTCCATGTCGGATCGGGTTTCGAATATGCCGCCAGCGCCGTCCCGGTGAGCGAAGACGCGCCGATCGTGCCGTCGGCCAGCCTGTACGGCGCGGCCAAGGCGGCTTCGGCGGCAGTGGCGGGGGGCTATGCGGCCAGGCTGCGGATCACGCTGCTGCGCCCGTTTCATATCTACGGCACGGGCGAGGCGGCGGGGCGGCTGGGACCGATGCTGATCGCCAAAGTGCATGCCGAGGAACGCGTGGCGCTGACCGCCGGTGGGCAGCAGCGCGATTTTCTCCATGTCGATGATTGCGCGGGCTGTATCTGGGCGGCATTGGCCAAAGCTGGCGAGACCCCCGGACTGACCGTGCTCAATTGCGGCTCGGGCACCGCCATTACCCTGCGCCATTTCATCGAACTGCTCGGCGAGGAGCTGCGCCGCGCCGGGCTTGCCCCCGATCTGGCACTGGGCGAGCTGGCGTATCGCGCGCACGAGCCGATGGTCAGCCTGCCCGACCTCACCCGATTGCGAGCTACGCTGGCCTGGCAGCCGCGCGTATCGCTGGAACAGGGGATCGCCGATCTGGTGCAGATGGAGCTGGCGCGATGTCCCTGATCGACGCCGTCCGTATGATCCCGCGCCGTTTGATCAGCGACGAGCGCGGCTGGTTCCTGAAGGTGATCGACGGCAACGAGGCCGATATCCCGCCCCGCACCGGCGAGGTCTATCTGACGATGGCACTGCCCGGACAGGCGCGCGGCGATCATTATCACCCGGCCACCGCCGAGTGGTTCACCGTGGTCGAAGGTCGCGCTTTGCTGCTGGTGGAGGAACCGCAAACCGGTGCCCGCGCGCAATGGTGGCTCGCTGCCGCCGAACCGCAGACGGTGTATATGCCGCCGGGGCTGGCGCATGTCTTCGTCAATCCCGAGGACGCGGCAGGCCCGTTCCTGCTCGTCGCCTATGCCGCCAATGGCTATGATCCGGCGGACACCATTCCCTATCCGGTGCAACGATGAGCGACCGGCTGCTGTCGGTGGCGCTGCCCGTCCGCAATGGCGCCAATTACCTCGCCGCCGCGCTCGACAGCATCCTCGCGCAGACCTACCGCGATTTCACTCTGTTCGTGTCGGACAATGCCTCGACCGACGAGACCCCGGCAATCCTGGCGGACTTCGCCGCGCGCGATGTCCGCGTCAAAGTCTCGCGCACCGCCGAACCGATCCCGCAACAGGCCAACATGAACCGCGCCGTGGGCCTGGCGGATAC
>CAZZYX010000010.1:0-55490 GCA_964658485.1 uncultured Acetobacteraceae bacterium
TTCGTTCGATCACTGGTCCCTGGGGCTATGTCTTTCCGTCTATGCGATCGCGGACTCGGCCGATGTCGGAGAATACGCTCAACGCGGCCTTGCGACGGCTAGGCTATGCCAGTGACGAGATGACGGCGCACGGCTTCCGGGCCATGGCGAGCACACTGCTCAACGAATCGGGACTATGGTCCTCGGACGCCATTGAACGGGCGCTGGCGCATGGCGACGGCGACAAGGTGCGCGCGGCGTATCATCGCGGCACCCATTGGAAGGAGCGGGTCAAGATGGCGCAGTGGTGGTCCGATCTCCTTGATTCCCTACGTAGTGGTGCCACCATCTTGCCGTTCCTGGGTGGAATGGTCGGCTAGGACGCTGAATGCCGCCAGCCGATCGTCCAGCAGATTGCGGTTTGGCCTTGTCCGTTCGAAAATTGAATGCAGTGCAGACGACTGCTTACCGGCCGTCCACGCTGTAGAACATGGGATTGCTCATCCAGTCGCGGACTGCAGACTCTCGCCAACCAGTGCAGCGGGTAGCGATGCGCACCTGGGCCGGAAAGGTTCCCTGCTGGATCTTGCGGTAGAGTGTCGAGCGCGAAAGGCCTGTGCGGTCGAGTACGGTGTTGAGGCGGAGAATTCGGTCTGGATTGATGTCGGTCGTGGCGATTTCCTCAGGCTGCCGTTGGGTGGTCACGCGCCTTGAGGAAAGCAATTGAGACGATTGTTCGCATGTTCAAGCGAGCCAAAAACGCTGCCTTTTCGCCAGGACCTTCTTATCTGTCCGGGCTTGTCCAGCGCTATCCCACGATGCGCAAAATAAATTTCCCGGGACGCAGGGGCTGGGTTGGCTCGACAAACAGATCGAATCGCTGAGCCGTTTGGTGGCTTTGATCTGCTTCGAGCGCATCGCCAAGCTCGGGTGGTAGAGCGATGGGCCGGATAATCGGCTGCCAAATTTCGACCATCACAAACAGAAGGTTCCCAAGGACCCATGCAAAGCGCTATCCGCCATCGATGACCAAGGGCATTTTCATTCATCGATCCGATTCAATCTATGATGATAGCCCGGCAGACCGATACCAGTTTCCGCGCCAGTATCTCGGCCGCGTCAGCGCCTGCATCGGCGACTGGATCCTTTATTACGAGCCGAGCAAAATTCGCGACACCAGGGGCTATTTTGCCGTGGCGAAAGTTGCCCAGGTCGTGCCGGATACAAGCGCCAATGACATGTATCTGGCTCTGATCGAACCGGGCACCTACCTCGACTTCGTCATTCCGGTACCCTTCAACGGCGCCCTAGGCGTGGTCGAGCGCGGTGTGCTCAACAACGATGGAAAGATTTCCGGGCGCGCGCAGTCAGCGGTAAGGCCAGTTTCGATCGAAGACTTCAACCGGATCATTGATCTGGGAACAGCCGACGAAAGCGACTTCCTGCCGCGAGTTGATAGCGTCAATGACCACGACGGAATGTTGCGGGAGGAGAATGTACCCTTCGTCCATGAGATCGAACGTGACCGGGTTTCCTATCTGGGATCGCGTCTGGTCCGTGACCGCCTATTTCGCCGCCGCATTGTCACAGCCTATGATGCGCGCTGTGCGATAACTGGCCTCAAATTAATCAACGGCGGCGGCAGAGCCGAAGTCGAGGCAGCACATATCAGACCAGTCGAGCGCGGTGGCCCGGACATCGTCAATAACGGTCTTGCCTTGGCGGGGACCGTCCACTGGATGTTCGATCGCGGGCTTGTCAGCTTGGCGGACAACCTGGAGATTCTAGTGAGCCGCCAAGCCAATGATCCAGACAGTATCCGGGCGTTGATCAATCGCACCGGGTTTGCCATGCCGCCGATCAAAGCTGCCGAGCGACCACACCCGAGCTTCCTGTCCTGGCATCGTGGGAACTGCTTTAAGCACTGACCCGTTGGCATGGCTAGGAGACCGTCACTGCCTTGGCCATTTGATCATCGGATCATCGGATCATCAACTCGCGATTTTATCTCCGTCGCTAAATGCCTGCCTTCCGCGCCGCCGCCACAGCAGGCGTATCTGCTCGAGTTCATCGGCATCTGCGCCGCGTAACCTTGCTGCCGCCTCGATGAGCAAACCAAGGATGACAGCACGATCATCGTCGGTAAGCTCGATCAGTCCGGCCTTGACGACAAGGCCGCCGAGTTCGATCAGCTGGCGGGTTCTTTCGCGCCGCATCACTTGCCAGTCTCGAGCGTCATGCCGCGCCTGACGTGCCATCAGCCGGTGGCGCGCTGCTGCTGCTCGGCGGAATGCTTCCCGGCTCGTTGCCAGAGCTTGTGCCAGTGCTGTCGCGTCGTCCGCGAAAGAAGGTGGCGCCACGTTTGCGCCACGCCTCCTTTCTGGTGGCGTCAGTAGTCGCGGCAATGGCGAGCAGTGCACCGGCGAGTTCTTCAGAGGTGAGCGTGTCGGCGCCGGTGGCCATGACCAGCTCACCCAGGTGGCGACCTTGCGGGTCTTGAGCTGCCTGGCCCTGGTATCGAGCGCCTTGAGCTCGGCATCGTAATCCCGGGGTTTGCGCATGTGTCCGGCCTTTCCTATCTGTGGCGGACAGACCAGGTATCGCCGGCATTGATCAGGCGCAATGATCTGAAATCTCGTGAGACTTCGCAGTCCCGAGAGAGATGAAATCGTTCAAAGGCGCGCTTATACGTCGTGCCGACGTGCGCTTTTAGGTGTAATTGGTTCGCTGTCATGGCGATCTACCATTTCTCGGCCAAAGTGATCAGCCGCGCCGCCGGCTCTTCGGCGGTGGCGTCGGCAGCGTATCGTTCGGCGGCGCGGCTGTACGATCATCGCCTTGAGCGCCATCACGACTTCACCAACAAGGCCGGCGTCGTTCATTCCGAAGTGCTGCTGCCGGAGGGCGCCAACGAGGACTGGCACGACCGGGAAAAGCTGTGGAACGACGTTGAGGCCGCAGAAGTCCGGCGCGACGCACAGCTGGCCCGCGAGCTCGAGTTTGCCATTCCCCACGAGATGAACCAGCAACAGGGCATTGCCCTCGCACGCGACTTTGTGCGCCGCGAGTTCGTGGATCGCGGCATAGTCGCCGATCTCAATGTACACTGGGATACGGGCGCCGACGGCATGGCCAAACCGCATGCCCATGTCATGCTAACCATGCGCGGGATCGAGACGGGCAAAGATGGCGAGGCTTGCTTTGGCGCCAAGATGCGCGAGTGGAACAAGACCGAGCTATTGACTCACTGGCGGGAGGCTTGGGCTGTCCACGTAAATGAGCGGCTGGCCGATCTCGATATCGACGCCACCATCGATCACCGCAGCTTCAAGGATCAGGGCATTGCGCTGGAGCCGCAGCACAAGATCGGCCCGGCCGCATCGCGCATGGTGGGACAAGGGCTGGCGTGCGAACGCGGCCTGGATCATCTGCGCATCGCCCGCGAGAATGGTGCCAGGATCCTTGCCGATCCAGGTATTGCCCTGGACGCGTTAACGCATCAGCAATCGACCTTTACGACACGCGATCTTCCCATGTTCGTGCACCGCCAATCGAGCGACAAGGAGCAGTTCGATGACGTGATGGCAGCGGTGCGCTGTTCGCCCCAACTGGTGGCAATCGGCAGGGATGGACGGGGTGAGGAGCGATTTACGTCGCGCGGCATGCTGGATGCCGAGCAGCAACTGGAACGCGCGGCGGATCGCATGATTGGGCGACGGGGTCATGGTCTTGCCGAGCGGGCAATACGGGGGTCCATAGTTCGCTCGGCAAGTCGCGGCCTGCTCCTTGGAGGGGAACAACAGGCCGCGCTCGAACACATAACCGGGGTGGGTGATCTTGCAATGGTCACCGGCTATGCAGGCAGTGGCAAAAGCGCCATGTTGAGCATTGCCCGGGATGGATGGGAGACGGCAGGCTACCAGGTCATTGGCGCTGCGCTTTCCGGGATTGCCGCCGAAAATCTGGAGAGCGGATCGGGCATCGCGAGCCGCACCATCGCCATCCTCGAGCACCAGTGGGAGCAGGGCCGCGACTTGCTGACCGATCGATCCATCCTTGTTATCGACGAGGCGGGCATGATCGGCACGCGGCAGATGGAACGCCTTGTCGGTGAGGCCGGCAAGCGCGGCGCCAAGCTGGTGCTGGTCGGCGATCCCGAGCAGTTGCAGGCGATCGAGGCCGGGGCTTCATTTCGCTCTTTGGCCGAGCGGCATGGCGCGGCTGAAATCACCGAGATCCGCCGCCAGCAGGAAGACTGGCAGCGTGATGCGACGAGGCAGCTGGCCACTGGCCGGACAGGTGAGGCGCTTACCGGTTACGAGCAGGCAGGTTATGTTCACGCCGCGCCAACCCGGGACACGGCGCGCGAGCAGCTGATTGAAATCTGGAACGCCGACAGGCAGGCGAACCCTGCGGCAACCCGGATCATTCTGACGCATACCAATGACGAGGTGCACGCGCTTAACGCTGCGGCGCGCGACCGCTTGCGGGAGAGCGGCGATCTCGGTGAAGATGTGACGCTTCAGGTCGAACGCGGCAGCCGCGACTTTGCCGCCGGCGATCGCATCATGTTTCTCAAGAACGAGCGAAGCCTTGGCGTAAAGAACGGCACGCTCGCCACTGTCGAACACGTCAACAACTTTGCCATGCGTGTGCACACCGATGATGGTCGGGCGGTCGAGTTCGACCTCAAGGATTATGCCCATATCGATCACGGCTACGCCGCCACCATCCACAAGGCCCAGGGCATGTCCGTCGATCGCACGCTCGTGCTTGCCACTCCCGGGTTGGACCGGCACGCGACCTATGTCGCGCTGTCGCGCTGTCGCGCCATCGCAGCCAGGTCGACCTCCATTACGGCGAGGATGACTTTGCCGATCGTGACCGCCTTGTCCGCACGCTGTCGCGCGAACGCGCCAAGGACATGGCCTCGGATTATGGGCGCATCGATCCCGTACAGAGCTTTGCCGAACGGCGCGGTGTCACGCGGTCCCGAATTCTCAATACCCTTGGTAACGAACAGCTAGTCGACCCCAGCCATTCCGCACTGCCATTGACCCGCCGGGCGGCGATCGAACTGGCGCGTACCGCAACATCTGAACCGAAGTCTCATTCATCGAAGCCGAGGCGCGGTCGGTTTGACGGACTGAGGTTGAATGCAGTGCCCCACATTGGCATGGCCGGGCAAGGTTCAAACGTAATACTGCCTGAGCCCCAGGATCAGGCGCGCGGGCGTTTCGATGGGATGAAGCTGAGAACAGCAATGCCTCGACTGCCGGCCGATCTCCATGCCGGTCTTGGCAAGGCGGTCGAGCGCTATGCACGATCCCTGGCCGATATTGCTCGCATGTCGGAGCAAGGCCTGCCCTCGCTTGAACATCAGAAGGTGGCAAGGCAAGCAGCGGCCCGGGCGCTCGATCTCCTTCAGCCACACGGTGGCCAGGATTGCGCTTCCGCCTTCGCGCGGGAGCCCGGCCTCGTCGGCGAAGCCGCCAACGGCCGAACGGGCAACGTCATCCGTGCGATGCAGCTTGAGGCCGAGCTGCGCACCAATCCCGAACTGCGCGCCGACCGTTTTGTCAGTGAATGGCAGGCTCGCGCTCGCCAGTTCAAGGCGCTGGAGCGCACTGGCGAGCTCGGCGCCGCTGCGAAGCAGCGGACCATGTTGGCGGGCATGGCCAAGAGCCTCGAACGCGATCCACAGCTCGAGTCGCTGCTGCACAGTCGCCGGATCGAGCTGGGTCTCGGGGCTCATCAGGGCAGTGGAATGTCTCATGACCTCCAAAGTTGGCTCAGTCGCTCGCGTAATCTGGGGCTCGGATTGTAGACTGCGGACACCCGATAAAGGGGGGTCTGATTACACATACCGCTGCGGGCCGTTTTGTGAACACGCCACAGGAAATCAAACCATGAATACAGAAAGCATGTCTCCAATAACTGACCTCGACCAGCCCGAAGTTGCTTTTGCGGCGATCGGCACCAGGCTGGCCGGACTCACCGCTGCGATCGATGGTTTTGCCGCTCGCCAGCAGGAAATCCATGCGCGTGACTACAGCGAAGACCTTGGACGCATCCAGCTTCGGCAGGACGCTGTTCGTAGCGCCGTCTTAAAACTTGCCGCACGCCCAGCCATGGATCTTACCCCCGCAGAGATTGCCAGCCAGATCGAGCAGGCTGGTGCCAACGCACGGGCCGAGGATCACGCCGTCTTCAATAGCGGGCACCGCCAGCTCGGTCAGGCCATTCGTTCGATCGAAGGCATTGTCGCCTCAGCAGTCACCGCACGCGAGCAGAAGCGCTGGATAGCAGGAGCAGCCGCAACCGCCATTTTAGTAGGCTTTGTGCTTGGCGCCATCGTGCCCAGCTGGATCGATCGTGCCGTGCCTGCGAGCTGGCAATGGCCTGAGCAGCGCGCGGCCAAGCTGCTGAATCGTGACCCCTGGGATGCGGGGATTCATTTGCTCCAGGTTTCCGATCCCAAACAATTTCGAGTGCTAGAGGCCGCGACACAGCCTGCGAGTGGCAATACGGAACAGCTTTCGGACTGCCGGGCGCGGACTGGAAAAAGGATCAGTTGTGACATCAAAGTGCGAAAGCCGACGGTAGAATAGTACTGGCGAACGGCAGAAGTTAGGGACTGACCGGAAAGGCAGCTATTGGTAGGCGATCGCGCTTGGCTGCCTTACGTTCACCTCGGTTCGGCGCCCAGTGACCGGGGTTGGGGACAGGTCCTGGCAGGCAGCTAACGAACAGAAAACGCGTTACTCGTTCGTTCGTTTAGGTCGGCCAACAAACGCCCTTAACATGCAACGGTGGCGATCAGTCTCGCGTGATTGAGGGGCACGCGGCTCAAATTCGTGCGCGATACCAGGGAAAATCACCTGCTCAATCTTCGTCGCTGTCGACGCTGAATTGTCGAATTGGCCTGCATGTGCAAGTGCGGGTCTATGTATGACTTTTTGCCCCGCCGCCTGCGCTACGCTGCCAACCGCGATCTGCGTGAAGTGGGGCACGAGGATTTGCTCAACCTCCCGGGCAACGTCGTCCTGCTCGGCGAAGCGGGCGGGGGCAAGACACGCCTGACCGAGTGGCTCGGAAAGCACGACGGATACGTCCGCTGCACGGCGCGTCAACTGATCAACGGCAATGGTCGGCAGGTGCGGGGCAATGCGCGCGTCCTTGTGATCGACGCGCTCGATGAAGTCGCGGTGCGCGGCGATGGAGATGCTGTCGACCTGGTCCTTCGTGCCTTGCGCGATGCAGGCTATCCACAATTCATCCTTTCGTGCCGCTTGTCCGAATGGCGTGCGGCTACGATGGTCGAGGCAATTCGCGAGCAATATCGTGATGGAGCGCTGCAGGTCGATTTGCTGCCGCTCGATGCTGGACAGGCAACCGCGTTCCTGACTAACCGGCTCGGCGATGCTACGCGGGCCAAGGAGGTGGTCGATCATTTCCTCGGACGCGGCTTGGCGAATGGCTTGGTAATCCGCAGACGTTGCTGATGCTTGGCGAGGTGGCGGGTCAAGGGCAGCTTCCCGAAACGACCACTACGCTGTTCGACACCTATGTCGATCTGGCCTGGTTCGAGCATAACGACCAGCGACCAAATGCGCCGTTGCAGGCACTCGGGAAGAACGTAGTCTTGGATGCGCTTGGGGCAGGCTTTGCCGCGCTGATCCTGACCGGGTCTGCGGCGCTTTCCGACCGGCCCTGGAACAAAATCACCGAGGGCGACCTTCCGCGCCCCGACGTCGTCGCGCTTCCCGATGCTGGCCACCTCGCCGCCGCTCTCGCCAGCCGGTTATGCGTCGGCCCGCAAGAGCGGCGAACCTTCCAGCACAAGCGCATCGGCGAATATCTAGGCGCGCGATGGCTTGCGAAACAAGCCGACACGCCGGCAAAACGCTCAGCGCTGCTCGAGGTATTCACCGTTAACGGAATTGTGCCGTCGAGCCTGCGCGGCCTGCACGCTTGGCTCGCGAGACACAGCGCGCATCTGGCCGACGATGTCATTCGCACCGACCCAGCAGGCGTCATCGAATATGGCGACGCAGACACGCTGAATCCTGCGCAAGGTCGCGTGCTGCTTGATGCGCTTCGGGCGCTGGCCAAGCGCAACCCGCAATTCTTCGTCGGATACGAGCCGCGCGCAGAAGCGCTGGTCCAGCCAAACCTGATCGATGAGGTCTGGCGAATACTGACAGAGCGGACAGCCGACGATACAGCGTTTCGTTGTTCCTGGGCACTGCGCATAGTGCTGGCGCGACAGATCAAGGGTCAGCAGCTCATCACGCAGCGGCGCGACTCATTAGTCGCGATCATGCTGGATGAGCGTCAGGATTTTGCAATCCGCGCAGACTTTGGCAAGGTGTTGGCTCAGCATGGAGATATTCCCAACTGGCCCAAATTGCTGGAGACGATGTTGGGCCGCCGGGCAACCGAGAATTCAACTCGCCTAGCGGTCGATCTGATCGACGACATCGGCTTCGAGCAATTCTCGGACCAGCAGATTGTTGAGCTTATCCTTGCCTACGAGGGCATAACCCTCAGTGCATTGCCACGCGAAACGGACGAGCGCCGCACGGTTGGGACGCTGTATTTTGTCAGGCGGGAATTGCCCGACGCCCGAATCGACGGCGTTCTCGATACGTTGGCCGAGTATCTTGCCCCGTTCGGTGACGACTTTTCGCTCCAATTCGACAACTTCGATGTTTCCAACCTGATCGGGGATCTCGTCGTGCGACGGCTCGAACGGCCACTGTCCGATCCGATTGCGCTTTGGCGCTGGTTGCGCCCGTTACGAGGCGACCGCGGCTACGTGCGGGCGAACCGCGACGAGATTGCCGAATGGTTTAAGTCGCACGCTGCCGAACGCCGCCTTGTCCAGCGCCATGTCCTGCTTGATGCGCCCGGTGACCGCAATTTGGGGCTGCGGCGCTGGCGGTTGCTCGAACCGCTGCCCGGCGCGCAGCTGTCCGAAGACGACGTGATCTCACTGTTGGACGGACTAGCACCGGATGACCCGCGCTGGCGCGATGTCATGATGCTGACCGCACACGAGGGCTCGGAAGGAAAGAGCGCGCGTGTGGCAGCGAAGCGTTTCGCGAGTGACGCCGAAGCCCTTGCGTGGATCGAGGCGCAGGCGCACCGCCCGCGCCCCGACTGGGAGATCGAGCAAGAGAAAAAGGCGAAGCGGCGCAAGCGCGATCAGGCAAAGAAGTTTGCGGAACATCGGGATTCGGCCGTCGCAAGGCGCGAGCATCTGCGCGGAGGCAATTTCGGCGACATCGTCCAGCCCGCAAAAGCCTACCTTGGGCAGTTCAATGATATTGGGCGCGACCTTCCGCCCCACGAGCGCATCGCGTTCTGGCTTGGCGACGACTTGCAAGCCGACGCTTTCGCCGGGTTTGAGGCGTTTCTTCGCATCGTGCCGCCCGAACCAGATGCCCAAACAATTGCTGAGAGCTGGGCGAAGAGCCGTGTTTGGCCTGCGGCGTACATCCTCGTTGCGGCGCTGATGGAGCGACTGCGGGTTGCGAAGGGTTTCGATGACCTGCGCGACGAGCGCTTGATCGCTGGCATGATCCAGCTCGAGCACGGGTTACTTCGGTCTGAAGAGGGCAAGGAACTCGGTACCGCGCTCGAGGCCGAACTCATTCGACGCGGAGCCTACGAGGTTTACGTGCGATTGTTGATCGAGCCCAGCCTCAAGGAATCGGTGACGCACATTACCGGACTTTACGGACTCATGCATGAGGCGACGCATGCTGACCTTGCGGCCAAGCTTGCGTGCGAATGGCTTCCTGCCTTCCCTTTCTTGCCCGCCGAAGTCGAGGAGCAGTTGACGGACCACCTTGTGCGCGATCGTGATCTCGACACTCTGCGTACGGTCGCGGACGCGCGTCTAGCCGACACCCGCCTTGACGAGCGCCGCTCCCGCAACTGGCAGGCGCTGGCGCTATGGAGCGACTTCGAAAATGTCACGCCGTCGCTTAGTGGAGCGGGGGAACACGACCCCGCGTTGATCTGGGCATTGCGCGACCGACTCTGCGGCAATCGCCATAGTGACGAGGCGACAACCGCGCTGTCGATCATGCTGATGGGATGGATCGTCCGCGAATTTCGCTCAGCCTTCCCAAATCGCGAGCGTCCAAATGGTGTGACGGGGGGCGATACCAATCCGTGGGATGCCAGCAGCTACCTGGCCAGCCTGATCGGGCAGATTGGCGACGACACGAGCGAAGATGCCGTGGCCGTTCTGACCGCCCTACGCGACGCCACCGCCGACGGGTACACCGACTACTTGCGCCGCGTTGCCACCGAACAGGCCGCCAAGCGCGCCGAACAGGCGTACACTCCCCCCTCGCTCAGCCGCATCGCGCACATCGTGAGTGGCACGCTGCCAAAGACGCAGGTCGACCTCCAAGCGGTCGTTCTCGAAGCGCTCGATCGCGTCCAGGCGCGGGTACGCAGCGACCCCACCGATTGCTGGCGCGGCTTCTTCATGGACGATGGCATTAGCCCGAAGAAAGAAGAAGACTGCAACGATCATCTTGTGGTGCTGCTTAGTGCGGAAGAACCCATTGTACGCTTCGATCCCGAATTTTATCTCGGGGCGGATCGCGAAGCCGATATAGCGTGTACCGTTAACGGCATCCAAATCCCCATCGAAGCCAAGGGCCAGTGGCACCAAGACTTGTGGCATGCTGCGGAACGCCAGCTTGGCGACCAGCAGGCGGTCGATCACAGGGCGGGAGGTCATGGCATTTACCTAGTCTACTGGTTCGGCCTCGACAGCCCGAAGCGCCTTCAGGGGCCGCCTCGGGGCTCGCTACGACCAACAACGAAAATGGAACTCGAGAACGCACTCAGTCAGCGGCTGGGCGCATCTGGCAAGTCTAATCTTCGCGTCAAGGTTATAGACCTGGCGCGCCCCAGTAGCGGATGATCCCGAACCGCCGGCGACCTCCCTATATCGAGGCGCATCGCATCCTTGAGCTCCAGACCGCTGTGGCGCTCGCGCTCGATGCACCGCAAAAGGACGAAGCGGCGCTTCGGCCCTTCACACTTCGCGAGCATTTCCAGCGCGGGGGGTACGAAGCCAGTCTTTATGCAGCAAACGGGGAGGTGAGCGCCGATTGGCTCGACCGGCACCTTCGCCACGATATGCCGCTACTGCCGCCGGAGTTTGAACCTCGCGCCTTCTGGTCGGTACTTGCGAAACGCAATGGTGATCCGGCGACCTCGATCCAGCGCGCACTTAAACGCAAAATGACGATCTGGCAGTTTGCCTGTGACGCAGCGTGCCGCGAAGATGTGCTGTTTGAACTGCCGTTCTGGCCCGACGAGGCGCAGGGCCGCGCCCCACTCGTCTATTTCGCAGACACCGGCCTTTGGCCCCGCGCATTCGCGCCGTCACGCGATCCGATAGCGGGGCAGAACGTGCGCCACGATGCCAAGGCTTGGGAAGGTTTCAACGTCAACGCATTTCGGCGTCTTACGCTGAATCACGCTGATTGTTACGTCTGGCGGCGGGACGGTGAGCAGGCCGGCGAAATTGACCTCGTTGTCGCGTGGCACAGCGGTGCGCGTTGGGCAATCGAGATTTCGAGCGATCCCAACAAGCGTGCGTCGCATACGTATCACCGCGGCGTCGAGATGATAGGTGCAGAACGCAAACTGATCGTGCGGCCTGGCGCATTTCGGCGTGATCTTGTGAACGGTTGCGATTATGCCGACATCGAACACGCTCTGCGCGCCGTTGCCGAGCAATGTCCGGCTGGTGCGGAGGTGCAGGCTTGTGTCACGCGCCCCGACTGAAGTGCGAGCAATCGATTCATGATGCTGTCGTGCCTCCAAAACGCTTTGTTCGCCTTGCCGCTGACAGGCGATGCCGGGTTCGAAAGGCTTAAGCGATCCGATGCACGACGCCATTAGCGCCAGCAGCGTCAGTGAACGGAGGGCAAGTCCCAGGGCGCCGATCCGACGTCAGGAACGACGGCTTTAGGGGCGGGGAGCGGCGGATCGTTGCGTTGTGCCCATGCATCGATCATTCGCCGTTCCATGCAATTTAACCCTGCGTCGGGTTGATCAAAAACTTCTCGCCCGTCGCCCTGCGCTGATAGGCTAACAGAACATCGGGCTCCAATGCCTCGGCTAGACCGATGACGCGCTTATAACTGCTGGCAAAGGTGGTAGTGAGTTCATCAATTACGCGCTGGCGTAGCCGCTGGCTCACCGCTGGGCCGGACTTTTGCAGGAAAGGAAAAAGCAACCAACCGGTCACGCTCCACTGGAACCCGAAAGAGCGGCTGAGGATAGTGGGGCCCACATCCAGCGCGCCATAGATGTAGACCTGCTTGAATTTATTCGAGCCATAGCGGCTGTACGAGGCCATTGTCCGCGTCGCGGCACTTTCCATGGCCTGCATGATGTCGCTGGCCAGTGATCCACCGCCAATCGCGTCAAAGGCAATTGTCGCACCCGTTTCGGCGATAGCGTCGTTAAGGCGGGCGATGAAATCCGCATCGTTGCTATTCAAAATATGCGTCGCGCCAAGACTGCGTAGCAGATCGACCTGCTGGGATGAACGCACGATAGCGATCAAGGGGATGCCGTCGGCAAGGCAAATTTTCACCAACATCTGGCCCAGATTAGATGCGGCAGCGGTGTGGATGATTGCCTTGTGCCCTTCGCTGCGCGCGGTCTCGACAAAGCCGAGCGCCGTCAGCGGGTTGACGAACATCGATGCGCCATCAGCCGCGCCGGCACCCTCTGGCAATGGCACGACATCGCCTTTGCCGATCTTGCGATAGTCGGCGTACATGGCACCGCCAATCATGGCGACCCGCTTGCCCTCCAGCGCTTTGGCGTTGCTCCCGGCAGCGATGACAATACCCGCCCCTTCGTTGCCGATTGGCAGGGACTGGCTCTGTCTTGCCTGCACACTCGCCAGGCTGCTTTGGGGAACCGTGAAGGTGAGGGATGGTAAGCCATCTTCACTGGACGCATGTAGCGTGGACACATCTGCAGGACCGAGCAGCAGGCCAAGGTCGCTGGGATTGATCGGCGCGGCCTCGACCCTGACGATCACCTCATCCTCGGCAGGATCGCCAATTACGACCTTCTCCAGCGACAGTGTCAGTGTGCCATCCGCGCCGATGGTCGAGCGCATCTCCCGTCCTGTCAATGTCATAGCCGCTCCATTCAAGTTACCTCTGAATTTTAAGGGCAGTCTGGTCCTTTTGACGGTCTTGTCCATGTCCTTTGAGCCGCCGCCTGTTGCAACAGAGACACTTGCGCTTGTGAGCGACTATGGCGGAGACATGGGCGGACGGCGATATTAACCTGATTGTCGTGGACTATCTCGCGATGCTGAATGACGAACCGGGTTGTGAATAAGCGTTAAAGCGGGACCCATTACAAAGCAGCCATAGACACTTTCATTAGGAAATAATTCCACACCGGTCCTGCCCGACGCCTATCGTAACCCGGGCCGATTTCGAGATTTTGATGTAGATTCAATAGGGAACCTCGGTTCAGGCGGGGGTTCCTGCTTCAACGCCGATCCACATCGGAGCGAACTGAAATTTGACACCTGCCGGCTCGCCGATTGCACCAGGGAGCCGGTTTAGATAGCTGAATAGACGGCAACTTCCAGGCAGCCCATTCGGCTCCTTGAACGGCAGGAGTAGGGGCGGAACATTCCCTGAATATTGGTAGCAAAATCCAGATGTTCAAACGCTTCCGGACCCATTCAGGATGGTTTCCGGATCGAACAGGATGAAGAAGGGCAAAATATGCCAAACCAGATTTCGTGCGTTGTCACAAAACCAGCAACGGAGATTGAAAATGACCGACGACACGACCATCCACGTTCGCCGACGCGAGATTGCAACCGAGCACCTGCTCTTCAAGCTGATCGAGTATGTCGAGCTGAAGCAACCCGGTCTGCTGGATCATCTCGAAGCCAGCCTTGATCATCTGGGCGATCCTGCCCATGACGACACCAAGGACGATGAAGCCGTCCGGACGATAGCAAGGCGCATGATTACCGGCGCACGGGCGCAAGGAATGGCATAGCTGACCAGCAAGCAGTCGATATGCCAAGCTGCGCGCGCAGCATGTCTGGCCGGTGGCTGCGGTGGTGCCCGCAACCGGCGCTATCGTAGTTCTGCTGGTGTGGTGTCGATGTCCGCCGGAGAGTAATATGAGTGAAATTGTCATATGCCCACATTGCTTGGCCAGCAACAGGGTGCCCCGTGAACGGCTTGCCCAGACGCCGAACTGCGGAAAATGCCACCAAGCTTTGTTCAGCGGTCACGCGCTGGCAGTGAACGCGGGCGCTTTCACCGCCCACACCGACAAAGGCACTTTGCCCGCTGGTGGATTTCTGGGCGCCGTGGTGTGGTCCTTGCAAGACGATGGCCCCCGCCTTCGAGCAGGCCGCGCGTTTACTGGAGCCGAATTTACGCTTGCTCAAGGTGATACCGAGATCGAACAGGCGCTGGCCGGCGTGCATGGCATTCGTTCGATACCAACGTTGGTATTGTTGTCCGGCGGCCGCGAGGTGAAGCGCGTGTCAGGAGCGATGGATGCCCGACGCATCGTCGATTGGGCGCGGGAATGAACTTCGATAACGAGACTTGGTTCACCCTGGCTTGGTCAGCTAATCTGGATGACCGGAAGCAATCAGGGTCACACACATCGCGATGGGAACGCGGCTCTCGAGCGCGAAATCCCCGGTACGATCAGCAGGTGCAGAATCTATGAATAGACGGAAAGTTATGGGCAGCCCCCCCGGTGCTGTGAATGACCGGAATAGTCGGCGCGAACCTCTTATCCGGGCACCAGCCGGCAAGTGTCGACCACGTTAGGTCGCCTGCCAATTATGGAGCCTTTCCTGACTTGCAGTCCGTTCAGTGACCGCACGATGCACATTTCCCAGTGAGCATGTTAGTGACCCATCAGGGTTTCACGAAGCGATATACGAACCGATCAGTCTCGCCCTTGATCGAAGGATCGAACACCTTGATCGCGTGCGAATCGTCCTTGCTCGCGAGCACGGTGCTTTCCGCGTCCAGCACGAAGCCGGCCGCCTCCACTTCCTTGCGGACGGATGCGGGATCGATCCGATGCAGCGCCTGGGTGTCGCTTGTGCCCGACCCTGCGGCGGCGGCGTGATCGACGATGACGTAGGACCCACCGGGCTTCAGCTGCTCGTAGACGGCTCGATTGAAGTCGGCTGCCGTCGCGCCCTTGGCCTGGATCAGCGCGGTATGAAGATCGTGGTAGAACAGATGCAGCCACACGACATCTGCCGGTTGCGTGACCTCCGGCATCGACACGAGATCCGCCGAGACGGCTATGACATTCTCTCGGCCCGGCTCCTTTGCAAGCGTCCGCATGCGCCCGACCGGATCATTCGTGAAGTGAGCAACTTCGGCCGGGACGAAACTGAAAACCCGTCCTTCGGGTCCGACGATGTCGGAGAAGCGGCGCGTCCAGTCACCGTCGCCCGGGTACACGTCGATCACGGTGGAGCCCACATCAACTTGCGCGAAGCGGATCAGCTCGGATAACTTGAATTGGTCGTACATGGGAGTTCCTTTGCAGTTGAGTATTTGAACGGCGCGGCGTCACGCCGGCGCGGACGCGTTCATCTGCGTGGCCCGCGCCAGTGCTTGCGTGTCGACGTATTCCCGGATGCTGGTCAGCCTGCCGTCCCGGACGGTGATGGCGAAGATCCAGTCGTCCTCGAACGTCTTGTTCGTGGCTTTGATCTTTCCGCTCGCGAAGCCGACGACCAGGACCCGGTCGCCTTGCGCCACGAACTCGCGCGGTTCCGTGGACGTTTCTATCGACTTGGATGCCGTCGCCAGCAGATCCGCCAGCCCTGCGTGTCCGCGGTGCGTTCCGGCCAGCGGCCAGTCCTTGCCCGGGATGATCCACTCGATGTCTTCGGCGCACAGTGCCAGCAGTGCCGCCCTGTCGCCGCGACCGATCGCGGCGAAGAAGTCTTTCACGGTCTGGATGTTCTGCTCGATGCTCATGAAAATTTCTCCACGACTTTGCCAGACGTTAAGGCGATCACACCTGCGCCATGCCACCATCGACGGCCAGATCCACGCCGGTGATGAAGGAACTTTCAGCGGAGGCAAGGAAGGTGACGGCAGCGGCAATTTCTTCCGGCTCGCCCCTGCGACCCATCGGGATTTGGGTAGCGAACTGGGCGGCCGCTTGCTCGGCTTGCTCAGGAGTGAGGCCCGTGGTTGTTGCCAGGGCCGGGGTGTCGATCGGTCCGGGGCTCATTGAATTCACCCGGATATTGCGATCTTTCAGCTCCAGTGTCCAAGCGCGGGCGAAGTTGCGAACAGCCGCTTTACTAGCGGCGTAGGCGCTGAACCCCGGCAGCCCCAACACGTTGGAGACCGAAGAGGTCAGGATGATCGAACCGCCGTCGTTGAAGAGCGGAAGGGCCTTCTGCACCGTAAAGAACAGCCCCTTCACGTTCACATCGAAGATCTGGTCGAAATGGCCCTCAGTCGCCGCCGCGAGCGGTGCGATGGTCCCCGCGCCTGCGTTCGCAAAGAGAATGTCGATGTGACCATGTTTCTCTTTCACGATGGCATAGAGCCGGTCCAGATCGTCCAGGCGCGACACGTCGCCTGCGACCGTGGTGACATTTTCCCCGATTGCGGCTGCGGCCTCCTTCAGTTCCTGCTCTCGTCGCCCGGTGATCACGACGTGGGCACCTTCTTCGACGAAGCGCCTGGCCGTGGCCAACCCGATTCCGCTGCTGCCGCCGGTGATGACTGCGATTTTACCTTCCAGCTTTTTCATAGTCTTTCATCCTTGGTTATGCGCGGCCCGTGTGGACCGCGCCGGGTCAGAGTTGCGCCAGGCCGCCATCGACGGCGATTTCGGTGGCGGTCATGAAGCTGCTGTCCGACGATGCGAGAAAAGCAGCCGCCGCCGCGACCTCCGCCGGATCGCCCATGTGTTGAAGCGCCGTCATCGCGCCGTAGGCCTTCAGGCCCTCCGCTCCGAGTGCTGCCGTCGCGAGTTCGGTCGCGATCGCGCCGGGCGACAGCACGTTTACCCGGATGCCGCTGCCCTTCAGGTCTTCGGCCCAGGTCCGCGCGAGATTGCGCACGGCCGCCTTGCTCGCGCTATAAGCGGTGAATGCCGGGGCGCCGGTGGTGCCGGCGCTCGATCCGGTCAGGATGATCGAACCGCCCTGACCCATCAAAGGCAGCGCCTTTTGGACGGTGAAGATCGTGCCTTTCACATTGACGTCGAAGGTTTCGTCGATGTGCGCGGCGGTAATTTCGCCGAGTTTGAGCTGGCTCCCCACCCCGGCATTGGCGAAGACGATGTCGAGCGTTCCACGCGTCGCCTGCACTGCCGCATAAAGCCGGTCGAGATCGGCCTCATCCGAGACCGAGCCCTGCACCGCGCGGGCATTGGGACCGAGTTCTGCCACAGCGGCATCGAGCGCTTCCTGCCGACGGCCGAAGATGAAGACGAAGGCGCCCTCCGCGATAAAACGCTTTGCAGCCGCGAGGCCGATGCCGGTCGCGCCGCCCGTGATCACTGCGGTCTTTCCATTCAGTCTGGTCATATGGTCATCCTTGGGTTTGCCGTCTCGGGCACTGGCGGCATGGGGAGGTCCCCGGAGAACCTCAAGATGGGTGCGCCAGGGTCCGGCGATCAGTGCCCATTCACGCACTTCGGTGGTGCAAAAACGATCCGGCTAACTGACTGGATGATGAAGATCGCGCGCACCGCCGTCGACCGTGATAGAGTCGGGCTTTGGCAGCCGCACCGCGCGGCTCGGGAATGCACCATGATCGACTGGGATGACATTCGCTACTTTCTTGCCGTGGCGCGCGGCGGTTCGGTGCGCGCTGCCGGCCAGCGGCTTGGTGTCAACCACTCCACCGTGCTGCGACGCATCGCCCAGCTCGAGGAACATCTGGGCGCCCAGATGTTCGAAAAGCTGCCATCGGGCTACCGCCTGACGACCGCGGGTGAGGAGGTCCTGGAACTCGCCATCCAGATGGAAGCGACGTCACACCAGCTGGAGACGCGCGTCCTTGGGCGCGACCAGAGCGTGCGTGGGCTGCTGCGGGTGACATTGACACCGATCCTGGCGACACACCTGCTCATGCCGGCCTTCGCCGAGTTCGCGCGTCTGCATCCGGACATCGAGATGGAAATCCTGTCGTCCGGCAAGCTGGCAAATCTCACCAACCGGGAGGCCGATGTGGCGATCCGCGTCGTCTATGACCGCAAGACCCTGCCGCTCAATCTTCACGGACTGAAGGGACCGGACCTGTTCGGCGGCGTCTACATGTCCCGCGATCGCCTGGCCGCTTGGCGTGCGAACGCGCCTGATCCCATCCGGTGGATCGTTATAGACATGCATGGTATTCCGGAATGGGCCAGCGAGGGTGAGGTTCGCCCCACGGGAGTTCCCTTCAGGGTCACGGATGCCGCGGCGGAGATCGTTGCCGTACGACAAGGGCTCGGGATCGCGACATTGCCGTGCTTCGTCGGAGATGCCGACCCCCTGCTGGTGAGGGTGCCGGGCACCGACCTGCACTTGTACGGGACGCTCTGGGTCCTTACGCAGGGGGAGACACGCAAGACGAAACGCGTGCGGCTTTTCACGGAGTTTGTGTCCCGCAGGCTCGCCGCGTACGCGGCGAGCCTCGGAGGGCTGTCCCTATCGCCCGAATGACGCTTGGAGGGTCTGGTTCTTTCGCAAAGCGAAGTTCGACTTTGCCAGCGGGAGTGGCCGCAAATCCATAGGTTTGGTCATTCGCAACACGACAATAAGCTGATGAACGAACGGAGGGTTTCAGGCAGTCAATTTCTCGCTCGGAATGACCAGAATAGGGGCGGAAGCTGCTGGCTTGCCCTTCCCAAAAGGACCATTGAACAGGAAACGCTGCCATGGTTTGTGCACAGATGCTGTTCTGGAGGCAGGAAAATCTGGTTAAGCGCCGACACTCTAAATCACTTCACCGGGTGGGACAGCTACTAACTGCTCGGCGATTCGTGACCATGCAATATACTAATGGCTGTGGTAGATATGGTGATAGCCCGCCATCGGCCCAGTTCAAGTGCTGCTCAGCCCCCGCTTTGTGAAGCTTTCCTACGTACATTGTAATGAGACCATAGTCAGCTTCGATGCATAATTGTTTGGATAAGCGTCAAGGTAATGTCTACGGCAACTGCACATCATGGCCTTATCAACCTTCGATGACGGCTCGGCGACAATCAGCTTGTAACAACTGGTTGTAGGTTGCCGGTCATCTGGCGCTTCGCTCCCGCATTAGCACTGTCAGCCCGGGGAGGCCGAAGGCAAGGGCGAACGCCCCGCAAAACAGCGGGCCAAGCCAAAGCGACCAGAAGGAGCAGACCATTGCGTGGTCGGGCGCAGCGGGTTCGTAGCGGATCGACGCCGTGTCGCCGATCGCATAGCTCTGCTGCGTCGAGCCATCGCGGGCCGTGACATACCGTATTTTTCCATCCGCTGAGCGGAACTGGAAGCGGGCGTGCTGGAACGTCCCACCGTTGAAGACGACACGTCGGTCAACGCTTTCAACATAGAGCCCCGTGGCGCCTTTAGTTCGCGAGAACAGCGTCGCGGTGGAGGCCAATTGTGCAATGGCGAGACCAAGCGCTATGAGGCCTATAGCCAGGAAAACAAACCCGAAGATGAGATTGCTCCTGTGACGGAGGCGATTGATCGAATCGAGTGTCGTATAATCCATGCACATGAATCTACCGGACTCATTCGAAGAAGATAACCCATAGTTCGCTTTGCGGGTAAGGACTGCTATTCGGACTGCGCAGGCCATACGCAATGCGAAAAACGGTTGGGAGTGGAGCTTCCTGGTGAAATGCCGGAACTGATACAATCCGACTCGTCTGCGAGACTGGCGGATGCGCGATGGCTTCACTTTCAAATCTGGCGTTGATCTCCATAAAGCATTGCCTGCATCCCGGCTCGAGCAGCGCCTTACTTGGCCAGATAGTTGTCGTTTGGAGACATTGCGGTAAACGTGTGGTCGGGTTGGCGTAATGGTAAGCCGTGCTGCATTGGGTACAAATCGCATCCACTGCGCGGACTAGCCGAAAACGATGGCCGGGATGGTCGCGCATGAGCCTGGAGACGTGGGTATGCCACTCTGCGTTCGCACGGTCTAGGGCGCCTTCGCCTAAAGTGTTGCCGCACTGCACGCAGATGAAGCGTCGCGCCACTGCCAAGCAACGGCGGCGGTCCCTTACCTCCAGCCAGCCGACGACCGGAAGGATGATCGGCAAGCCGAGCAGCAGCAGCGGGGCACCGACGAGTACGAAGCAGCCGAGGGCGACATTGGATCGGTGGATGCGGTCGCGCAATCGTTGGAGGCAGACGCTCGGCGCACGCATTTATGCCACCACCACAGGCTTATCGCGGCCGTTCAGGCGGACGTCAGCGGTTTCCATCGCTGGCAAGGGACGCGTTGAGCAGTAACGACCGATCATTTCTGGCCTGACCATCCGGTTTAGCAGCCTGCTGCTTTGAAGGCCGCCTGTGCCGCCCCCGCCGCCTTGGCAAAGCCGGCATCGCCGGGCGCAAAGTCGCGCTTGCGCCTGGCCTGTTCCGCGTCGCTTTCTAGTCCGCCGCAGCGCAAACCTTTGGCCCAGGGACTGTCATCGTCGCTCACGATCACGAAGCGCGATGGGAAATGCGGCAGATAGCGTACCGTAAATCGATCATCGGCGCCGGGATAGCGTGTCGCATTATGTGAGGGGTAGACGTTGAAATCGTCGTCTTCGAAGCTGGTGTTCATCACCTTGCCATCGGCGGCCCGGATCAGGACGTGATACCCGACCACGTCGTGGTTGTTGTATTGAGTGCTGGTCGCAAAGGTGCCGGTGATGACGGCCGAGCCGGAGCGACCGAGATGGTAGACCAACAGGCCGCTCAGCCATGGCCCGATGGAGATGTTGAGAGCCGCCAAGCCGATTGTTGCTATCGAGGATGGCCTCCACCACCGGCGCGTCCGCGCTGGTGTGGCTGGTGCAGTGCGTGCGCCGGCAAATAAGCTGCCCACGATGACGATTGGGATCAGGAAAAAGCGCCAGCTTGCCATCCACGCGACCAACGCCACCAGCGGTTCAACCATGTTGGCGAGCGGGCCTGCATTATGCGGTTTCGGCGTCCACTGGCTCGCCGACGGTTGCGGGGAGCCAGTCCCGGTGTCTTCGGCAGCATCTGCGCTAGCGAAAGTCGGTGGAGGTCGCACCATCGCGCCTGCCGCAACCAGTGCTGCTGCGTCGAGGCGATACCGCACTGCGCGCGGCTGGCTGGTGGCGAGATGCGAGCCACGCGCATCGAGGATCACCAGGTTGGCGCCGTGGCGGGCATAGACGACGAAGATGTTCGGGCGTACAAGCTGGTCTTCAGCATTGACCAAAAGCGCCTCCGATGGATCGGCGACATTGGCTGGCTCTCGGGTGAGTTCAGCGATTGCATGTGCCTCATCCGGCAGATGATAGACGTCGAGCACGAGTCCGCGGACATCGCTGCTGCCATGCGGGCGACCTTCCCATCGGCAGATTGCATGGCCCGGCGCCGGATGATTGCTCCAGCTGTCGAGCTTGCCCCCGTCGCTGCCGAACAGGATGTCCTGCAGCACGTCGGGCGGGATCAGCGTGCAGGGATCAGCCCCGGACCCTGCGTCCTGCGCTGTCGCAGGCGCCGCTATCATCATGGCAGCGAGCATCACGACCATCCGGCCGAGGCGAAGCTTCATGGCTTATCCCGCAGCGCGCTGATGAATGACACGGTTCCGGCTTTGCCGGCCGAATTGAGATAGCGGGCCAGCTTCGCGAACGGGATGACAGCGTCTTCGATGCAGGGAGTATCGGCATGCGACAGTTCGGGCGTGAAAGCCACGCCCGCCGCAGTCAGGCGCGTATCCCAGAAGTCGGCGCCCTGTTCAGCTTGCTTGCAGTCGGGTTCATCGTTCCCATAAGCATCGTCGATCATCTTCCGGAACGGCGGGGTGAAGGCCACGGTGACATATTGGTTTTTAGTACCAGCATCGTTCACCGTCTGCTTGAGCGCCGCCGCGGTGAACCAGTCGTATAGATTGATGGCGATGCCCCTGCGCAGATCCCAGGTCTGATAGGCCCTACCGGTATTTGGATGAGCCCCGCCGCAATCGTCCGAGTTATCGGTATGCGACACCACCCATTCGCGGGTAATAATTTCCGGCACGGTGGTGGACGAAGCGTCCCCATCCAGGCCGTTTTGGCCCAGCGCCGCCATCGAGCACTGGAAATACATTGCGTTATCGGGGGACGTTGAAATGTCGTTGTAAAGCAGCGCATTCACTCGCGCGATAGCTGGTGTGCCGCCGTGGAGCTGGAAGCTCTCGATTGCCGAGCCGCTGAATTGCTTGCCGACATCAACGATGACGCGGGTGTAGGTGACACCCTTGAGCATGGCTGGTTTGGTCGTGATGACCGGCTTGGATAAGCGGGGCAAGCTGAAGGCCAGATTGCTGCAAGGCATATCATCCTCGTCCTCCCCCGGCTTTGCCATCGGGACGACCGTCAGATCGATCGGCAGGGTCTTGCCGCCGCCGGTCCACACGCCCCGTAGATGATCCGGCGCGATCGACCTGAAATGCCATAGCGGACCGGCGGTCGGATTGTCGGAGTAGGGCGCTTCGGTCCAGGTTGGATTGTTGCTGGCTGGTGCCTGTGCCGCCAGGCCACCCAGGCTGATGATGGAAAGATAACGCAGGTAATAATAGGCGCCCGAATCGCCGTAATCCTTGTGTTGCAGGCAAACCTGCACGGCTGCATTGCCAATCGTACCACGCCAGATGCCATGCCAGGCAGGACGCGGTGCGGCGCTGGCTGATGCCGGGAGGACGAGCACTGCGGTCAACAGCGCCAAGACCGCGTAAAACCGGGCGTCGTATCGTTCAGTCGGGTGCATCCCACTTCCCTGAATGGATCTTGCGAACAAGGGTGAAATCCTTGCCGGCAGCATACCCGTATTAGATGGTCCCGCCAGAGTCGCATGCTAAAGTCTGGAGAATATGCGCGTGGCGTCGAATTGTGCGGGCAGCGCTCAAGAGCAATGGGGATGAATGATCGTCAGCTTTTGGCGGTTAAGTTTAGCGATCGAACGGCAGGAATTGGGGCGGAAATCCCTGGCGTGATCACCAGCCGGCCTGGCAGATGCCGACTAAATCACGAAGTTTGGGGGCATTGTCTGGAACGTCTGAATCCGACAGGTGCAGCCGCCCGAGCTTCACGAAGCTGCCCGACGGCACTCGCGGAGTGCCGCTTGTCGCGGACCAATGCTAAGAATTCTGAAGCTGCCGATTTTGAAATGCGGTTTTGGCACCCACGAACGGGCAGAAGAACGCGCTCTGAACCGCAGTGTCACAACCGACCGGTTGTGACACCAAGCGTCAGTTAAATACCTGCGCATTAGCAAGCTGTTCGAGCTACTTTCCACACGGTCGAACATCGGGACGCCGATCTTGTAGGTTCTGAAAACTCTCTCGGTAACGTGCCGGACTTAGGCCAAGGCGCCGCTGAAACGCACCACGCATATGTTCCGGACCAGCAGCCGCAATCGTATGCAACGGCTTTAAGGGGCTGATTACTTGCCTCAAGCAAGTTGCGCGCTTGATCGAGCCTGACGCTTTCCACGAAGTCGTGAGGCGTCACACCAAGTTCCGTCACGAACGAACGGGCAATGCTTCGAGGGCTGATACCCGCAATCTCAGCGAGACGTTTGACGGGAAATGGTTCACGTAGATGCCCCATCACATACTCTTGAACCCGTGCGATTGGAGAATGCGGATCGCTGCGCTGGGTTAACAACGGGCTGAATTGGGACTGTCCTCCCTGACGCTGTGCCACGACCACCAAGCGCTTGGCGCACAAAAGTGCGATGGCCTCGCCATAGTCTTCACTCACCAGCGCGAGTGCGAGATCAATTCCCGCCGTGACGCCCGCAGAAGTGACTAGGACGCCATCACGCGCGTGGATACGGTCGAGCTCTACTCTCGCCGCAGGAAACATCGCAGCCAGCCGTGAAGCGTTTTGCCAGTGCGTGGTGACGGTCCGCCCATCCAGCAGTCCGGCGTGGCCCAGCGCGAAAGCCCCGGTGCAGATCGATCCATAACGTTGGGAACGAGTGCCCCACTCGCGCAGCCACTTGGACATGGCCTCATCGGCCGGCAGCCCCGGCAGCGCTGGTCCGCCAGCAACGAGCGCGGTGTGGAAGACGCGTCCCGCATCCGCAAACGACAAGTGTGGGACAAGCGCCATGCCATTCGATGCGTGCAATGGTTGCGTTTCCGTCGCCAGCATCAGGCTATCATAACCTTCGTCAGCGCTCAAAAACCCGTTTGCCTCGGCAAACACGTCAAGCGGACCTGCAACGTCAAGCGCCTGCACCCCGTCGTGGATCAGGATCGCCACGCTTTTTCTGGTCATTAAATAACCCCAATCTCAGCTCGGGGCCAAGCATTCCATTCGTTCGCAACGGTTTCGACTACAGTCCGCTTGGCAGTTTTTCCTGCTTACAAAATCGACTGCCAAGCCTGCCTCTAATATCACGCGGCAGTTAATCACCGTTGTTTGGCCGGTTTAAGACGATCGACCTTGTTGCCGGGCAACCTCGGATCGCGGATAAACCCGGTACCAGATGAAGAGGCAACGGGCGAGCCTCCGGATCATCGCCGACAATACATTCTAACGGCGGACGCACCCGCCACCCGCCGTATGGCGAACCGGGCTTAGCGGGACGTCGTTGTTCGGCCACAGCACAGGAGATATCAGCATGGAAAATACGCGCTTGACGACCGCCGCCGGTGTTCCGGTAGCCGATAACACCAACATCATAACGGCAGGTCCACGCGGCCCTGCCTTGCTTCAGGATGTTTGGTTGATCGAAAAATTGGCACATTTCGACCGGGAGGTCATCCCCGAGCGGCGCATGCACGCAAAAGGTTGGGGCGCCTATGGAAGCTTCACAATTACGAAGGACATCACGCACCTTACCCGGGCGAAGATCTTTTCGGAAGTCGGCAAAAAGACTGACCTGTTCATGCGCTTCTCGTCGGTTGCTGGCGAGCGCGGCGCCGCCGATGCCGAGCGCGATATTCGCGGCTTCTCCATCAAGTTTTACACTGAGGAAGGTAATTGGGATATGGTCGGCAACAACACGCCCGTCTTCTTTTTCCGCGACCCACTCCGGTTTCCGGACCTGAATCATGCGATCAAGCGCGATCCCCGCACGGGTATGCGCTCTGCCGACAACAACTGGGACTTCTGGACTCTGCTGCCCGAGGCGTTGCACCAGGTGACGGTCGTCATGTCGGACCGCGGCATTCCCAAAAGCTTCCGGCACATGCATGGCTTCGGCAGCCACACATATTCCATGGTCAACGCGGCGCAGAAGCGGGTGTGGGTCAAGTTCCACTTCCGGACGCAGCAGGGCATCGAAAACCTGACCGATGCCGACGCGGCAGCAATTATTGCAGACGATCGGGAAAGCCACGGGCGTGATCTCTTCACTGCGATCGAAACCGGGGATTTCCCGAAGTGGACGCTGTTCGTCCAGGTCATGACAGAGCAGCAGGCCCTGGATCACCAGCACAACCCATTCGATCTCACGAAGGTGTGGCCGAAGGCTGACTATCCGTTGATCCAGATCGGCGAACTGGAACTGACCCGCAACCAGGAAAACTATTTCGCCGAAGTCGAGCAGTCTGCCTTTGCGCCGAGCAATATCGTGCCCGGAATTGGCTTCTCGCCTGACAAGATGCTGCAGGCGCGGCTATTTTCCTACGCGGACGCCCAGCGCTACCGGCTTGGCGTCAACTTCAACCACATCCCGGTGAACGCACCAAAGTGTCCTTTCCATTCCTACCATCGTGACGGCGCGATGCGGACCGACGGCAATCTCGGTACCACCAAGAGCTACCATCCTGACATCGATGGTCTGTGGGCTGACCAGCCGGACTTTGTGGAGCCACCTATGCCCGTCGACGGCCGAGGTGCGCATTGGGATCACCGCGCCGCCGACGATCACTGGGAGCAGCCCGGCAATCTGTTTCGGATGATGAACCCCGCGCAACAGCAGTCGCTGTTCGATAACACCGCTCGGGCGATGGGCGATGCTGCCATTCACATCAAGCAACGCCACGTCGACAACTGCGCGCGGGCCGATCCGGCCTACGGTGCCGGTGTTGCCGCCGCACTGGGTTTTACGACTGCGCACATCAGCAAATAAGCCATGAAACAGGAGTATATAAGATGACGGATACGACTTTTTCGCCGCTAAAAATCAATGGTATATGCATCCCGGACAGCAAGCTTTGCCGGGCCATTACCGAGTTCGTCCGTGACACCGATACCGAGCTGCTTTTCAACCATTCGAGCCGCGTCTATTTCTTCGGTGCGCTTGCCGGGCAACAGCGCAACCTGACCTTCAATCCCGAACTGCTCTATGCGGCGACGATGTTCCACGACGTTGGCCTTATGCCTTCCCACAGCAGCGCCGACCTTCGATTCGAGGTCGACGGCGCGAACGCTGCGCGCGATTTCCTCGAGAGTCACAACGTCGATCCTTGTGAAGTCGAAAAGGTCTGGGCCGGCATGCGCTTCATACGACGCCTGGGGTCCCGGAATTCATGCATCCAGTCATCGCGCTGACCACGGCCGGCGTCGAAATGGATGTTCTCGGCCTCACCTACAACAAGTATGACGATCAGACGCGCGATGCGATCGTCGCAGCGTTCCCGCGAACGCCCAATTTCAAGGAAGACATCATCCAAGCGTTTTACGACGGCATCAGACACAAGCCCGACAGCGCGTTCGGCAACGTCAAAGCCGACGTGATTGCGGATAAGGAACCGCATTACCATCGCGGCAATTTCTGTTCGGTGATCCGCTGCTCGCATTGGAAGGGCTGACAGCTCTTTCGCAAGCGGAGACTTGCACCAACGCGTCAAATTATGCGTTGGCGCAGGTCTTCACAATCTTTCTTCTGAGCGCATCCCCCACGAGCCTTACGAGGAACACTATAATGATCGATCGCCGCTCACTGATCGCCGCCGCTTGGTGCCACACTGATCGCGCCTCGTTGTGCGCCTAGCCTGCCTACTGTGGCTGTGGCCGCGTACTCCGCTAGGCGGTGGCGACCCATCGGGTGCTGAGCAAGTCAATGAAGGGCGCTGTGGCGAATATCGCCATACCCTCTTTGGAGGTATTCGCGCCGGCCCTTTCGAACGGCAGGGCCATGGTCTGGTCGCAGGGCGGCGGCAACAGGCGGATCCAGAACGAGAACGAGGCGCGGCCCGCCGCGCGCTGGCTAGCCGGGCACTGCATAACGGCTTTCTGGTCATCACGTTAAATGCCACCCCATGACAATACCTCAACCCGCCGCTCGCTGGTCGGCTTGCATCCGACGGCGGAGGCGAGCGCGGAATGGTCGGTCGAGACGCACGTGCGCCCGCAGTATCCGACGCAAAGCGATGAACGACCGGCAAGTTACAGGAAGCATATCTCGCTCCTTGAACGGCCGGAATCAGGGGCGTTGTCGCTCTAGGCTTGTCCGCCAGCCGAGGCGTTTTTTTCACGAGGTTCGATCTAACTTATAGATCATACCCGAAGGATAGCGGACGCTGATCGGTGATCGTCTGTTAACCTGGGCCTTTTCGCCGGAACGCGCTATCCGACTTCCAAGACGGCACAGTGGGCTGGTTCGCGACGCGCGCTACCAGTGCATAGAAGAAGTGATTAAAATCTGCTGCGGCCTGCCAGTCTATTCGCTGATACACATCGTCCTGCGGCTTGTGATAGCCGGTGCGATACCATTCGCGATAGCGCACTTCGCTCGGCGTGCCGGGATGGTAGCCGAACACGAATGCGGTCGCGGGAATGCCCGCTTGCAGGAACGGCCATTGATCGGCGCGCTTCAACAGATTGCGCTCGGGCTCTGGATCGTGTTGGACCGCGATGCCCATCGCGCCGGCGACCGCGCGCGTATCATCGCCCAGCGTGGTATCGTCGAGCGCATGCACGGTCAGCAAGCGCAGCGGAAAGATCGGGCGAAGCTGATCAAGATTGATGTCCGCCGCGATAGACGCGTTCGGTAACGTCGGATGGGCAACAAACCAGCGCGACCCTAGCAAGCCTTTTTCCTCGCCAGTGAACGCCGCCAAGAGCACGGGTCGCCTGAAGCCGTGGCCGTGCTGCCGTTCCGCGAGCCTGATCAGCAGGGCTACATAGGCGGCATCGTCCAGCGTGCCGTTGTAGATGGCGTCGCCCTGCACCGGCTCGCCGCGACCATAACCATCCAGGTGCGCCGATAGCACGATCGTTTGGCTTGACAGCGCGGGATCGCTCCCGGGCAACCGAGCCAGCACGTTAGGCGCGCTGATGCTGCGCTGGCTTGTGGTGAATTCGGCATGGAAGCGCCCAGGCGGATCGAACGATGGCAATGGCGCGCCCGCCGCCCCGGCAGCAATAAGCGCAGCGCCGTCACGACCGCTGTGGGCGATGACGCGTCCTAACACAGCAGCGTTGAGGGACATCCGCGGCAAGGCATCGTAGTCCGGCGGTCCACCCGCCAGCCAGACACTGCGCGCATAGGCAAAGGGCCAACGCGGCGGCTCGACTGTAAAGCCGGGATCGGCAATGGTCATGACGCCAGCCGCACCGGCCGCAGTGATCGATGCCACTCGCTGTTTATCATCAGGATGATCGATCCTGCGTGTTCCGTGGCAGATGACGATCTTGCCACGAACATCGCCCAGCGCGTTGGCAGCGCAATAGCCGCGGTAGGCCAGCGCCGCGTCGATCGTTTGCTGCATACCAACGGTTGGATAGGCCATCACATCATACAATAACCGCAACGGTTGGCCGCCCACAGTAATACGGGCCTGCTCAAGGCGAAGTTCCACCATGGGTACTCGCTGAAAATAGCTGCCGTTCTCGCCTGCCGGTTTCAATCCCGCTGCCGCAAACTTGCCCGCGACCAAGAGGGCGGCCCGTTCGAAATCGGCAGATCCCGTGTCGCGTCCATTTAACGCGTCGCCTGACAGTCCGGTCGTGATGCTCCACCAAGCTCGCGTATCCGGATCGACCGGACCTGAAGGCGCCGCTCCTACCGTGAGCAGCGAAATCAGGATTATGGAACGAGTAAATTTTCGCATGGAGAGATGTTGCCGTAAGCGGGCGCCGACCACAAGGACCCACTTGTCCTTCAGAACAGTGGCTGCCTTGTTGATGAACGAAGGGCAAGTTCCAGGCGGCCCTTCGACGCCTTGAATGACCGGTTCGAGGGCGGAAGTAGCGGATAAGCAGTTCGATCTATTAAAATGCACGTGTCGTTTCGGGGGAATAATTCCGACACCGACCAGAAAATGATCCATCCCGACCATCGATTGATACAGCCCCACTCACACGATTAATTCGCAGGTAAGGTGCATTAGTGAAGTTCATTGCGACTTTGCCGGTAATCTCATCTGGCCCGACCGAAAGCTTTTTGATTTCAAACCAACCGTTGTCTCCGCCGTGAAGCTTAGAAACAATACGGCGCGGAAGGCGAGCCTTGGCGATGCCCCCGTTGATTTCGATTTCCAGCTCATCGTCGAAATTACTGGCTTTACGAGCATAGCCGGTAGCGTTCGCCCATCCGCCAGAACCGTAGGCTGATGCCGTTGCCACGTTCACCCGAGTATCGACGCATGTGCCATCGCATATAAGGTGAAGAGGGGCGTCTGAGTCCGAGGTTAGGACAGATGGTTGTGCTTGAACCATCGACGAAAAGCTCTGACTGCTAAGCAAAATTATCGCCATTATCGCGCCTGTACGCATAATCATCCTCTCGTTTGGCCATTATTGGGAGCTTACACGCCGATCAGTTCACGGCACATAAATTTAGCGGACGGCAATCAGGCACGCTTGAGATAAAGGGCTTTAAGCGACCTCCTGCCTCAAACCTGCTGCACCGCGCGCCAAATTCCTGCATATGAATGAATGGCAGAAAACAGGCGCCAAGCTCAGCACTTTGAGCGGCAGGAATTGGGGCGGCTGCCGCCGAGTTAAAAGGGCTCGACCGGCGTGGCCAAGCCGGTTAACGCCCTGACTATGTTGCATGTCGTCCACCATCCCGGCTATGTGGTTGAGACTGGGACCGCGGCCACCTTTCCGCACGACAAATATGCTCTGGTCATGCGCGCGCTCGGAAAGAGCGGCGTGCCGATGACAGTTCACGAACCGGAGATCATGCCGAGAGCCTGGCTCGAGGCGATCCATGATCCTACGTATGTCGAAGAGGTCGTCAGCTGCACGGTTCCGGCAGCGAAGCAGCGCAGGATCGGCTTTGCGATCGATGAGCCGATTTCGCGCAGATCACAGCTATCGCCCGGCGGAACATGGCTGGCGGCCAAGCTGGCGCTGCGACACGGCTATGCCGCCAACAGCGCCGGCGGCAGCCACCATGCGCTGGCGGATACCGGCGCAGGCTACTGCGTATTCAACGATTTGGTAGTAGCTGCCAACAGGCTGATCGAGGAAGGTGATGTGTCGCGAATCCTGATCTTGGACCTCGACGTGCATCAGGGCGATGGGACCGCGGCGCTGACTGCGGGGCGGGGCGACATCTTCACGCTGTCCCTGCATGCCGAGAAGAACTTTCCCACGCAAAAGGCGCGCTCGTCATTGGACGTCGCCTTGCCTGACCTGACCGGCGATGCCGATTATCTCGAAGCGCTGAGTGGCTGCCTGCCTGCGGCTCTCGACCAGTTCTCGCCGGAACTCATCCTTCTGCAAGGCGGCGTAGATGCTCACGGGGACGACCAATTGGGGCGGTTGGCACTTACCGACGACGGGCTGGCAGCACGGGACCGCATGGTATCGTCGGAAGCGTGGCGGCGGGGAACACCGTTGGCTAGCACCCTTGGCGGGGGATACGGCGCGGACCGAGAAGCCGTGGCATTGCGGCACGCCCGCACGATCCTCGCGCTTTCAGCCTCTCTGGGGTAGTTGGTCCAGACCCGCGCAAAGCTCCGGCGGCGTCGGTCTTGGCTATGAAGAGGCCTCGTGAATGAACGGCAAGTTTTACGGGTTCGGTTTTCGGGGGTAAATGTCCATTTTGAGGGCGGACTCCGACGCGGCGACCCTTCATCCAAGAAAGCAGCAGTCAATTTTAAATGCGGCATGCCGCTCGCCTCTTGAAGCGGTCTTCGAGTGGCTTAGAGCATCGCGCCTGAAATCTGAATCGTTGGGGATTCCCTTGCGCTGATTTTTGTGATTCACCCTGTTTTAGAGGTGCATCATGGGCAGAAGCAGCTCGGCGGATCTTCGGGTTCGGATTTGCAAGCAGATAGAGAGTGGTGAGAGTTGCCGTGCGGCGGCTCGGCGGTTTGGTGTTGCGCCAAGTACGGCCGTTCGTTTGGCGCAGCGCAAGGCGGCAACAGGATCGCTGGCGCCGGCCCGGCAAGGCCGCCCTGCAGGCGGTGGCCGGCTTGCGGCGCATGTTGCTGCGCTGATTAGCTGGGTGGAAGCGGATGGTGACATCACCATGCCCGAACTGGCGGCGCGGCTTTCGGCGGAACGGGGTGTAACGGCGCATCCGGCTTCGCTGTCTGGGCTGCTGATCCGGCACCTCAAAGATGCAGGGTATGTTGCAGATTAACTGCACGACGCTCTAATTCCTAAAACTTCACCTGCAAACTTCTTGGACCACCTCGCGCAACCAGCGATGGCCCGCGTCAGCGTCCATACGCGGATGCCACATCGCCAATATTGCGATTTCTGGGGTAGGCACGGGAAGTTGGAAAACGGCGATGCTCTCGATCACTTGAGCAGAACCAACGTGCCCACCGGAAAGGCAGGAACGCGGCACCAGAGCGACCAAATTCGACTGACCCGCGATCCGTAGCGCGTCCGAGAAGCCGGGAACGACGGCGACGACATTCCGGCTAAATCCAAGCTTCTCCAACTCGATGTCGACCGGTCCTGTGAAGGCGCCCCTGCGAGATGCCACCACATGCTTGCAGGCCGCGTAGCGCTCGGGTGTGATGGGTTTTGCGAGCAACGGATGTCCGACGCGGACCGCCCCGACAAAGTCGTCCCGAAACAGCAATTGCTTGCGTATCTCCGGCGCGGATGTGCCCAGCACCCCGACCTCCAGATCGATTTGCCCGTCTCGCAGCAGGCCTGCGTCCTTATCCGGCTTTGGCGCAAAGCGTATCCGGACGTGCGGCGCGGCTTCTATGATTCTTGCGATCAGCCGAGCCGAATAGAGTTCCACGAACCCTTCGTTGGCGCGGATGGTGAAGGCTCTATCAAGTGTCGCGATGTCCAGATCATCGATGTGGGGACTGAGTACAGTCCGCACATCGCGAGCGAGCGCATGGACCTGATCGCGAAGCGCGGTCGCCTGCGGTGTCGGCACGAGCCGGCGTCCTGCCCGCACGAGGAGCGGGTCGCCTGTAGCGGCCCGCAGCCTTACTAGCGTCCGACTCATCGCCGACGAGCTCAAGCCGAGCCGCCGCGCCGCACCGACCACGCTCTCCTCGGCGAGCAGCGCGTCGAGAGCGCCAAGCAGGTTAAAATCAATGTCATCCATTAGAACAGCATAAGGCCCGGGCGCTCGAAGGCATAGCGTTCCATGCAATCATATACTGCATATGATGCGTCTGGCGCGGGGGCTTGGCTCGGGCCATATGCGACGCTCTGTAAACATCGAAGGTATTCGAAATGACTATGGACGCCTCAGGCACCGCGCCCCGTGCCATCCTCCTTGTCGGCGCATCGCGCGGTCTTGGTCTCGCCATCGCCCGCGAATTCGTGAAAAAGGGATGGCATGTTGTGGGCACAGTGCAGGGTGAAGACCACACCGAACTCCATGATCTGGCAGACCAACATCCCGGCCTTGTCGAGATCCAGTCGCTCGACATAACCGTGCAGGACCAGATCGCGGCGTTACGCGACGGCCTTGCCGGCCGCCAGTTCGACATCCTGTTCAACAACGCTGGCACCGCCAACAGGAAGCAGGGCGAAACCATCGCCGACGTATCGACGGAAGAATTCATCCGGGTGATGGTCACCAACGCGCTGAGCCCGATGCGGGTACTCGAGACATTGCAGGATCTTGTCCCTCCGACCGGGCTGCTCGGCATCATGTCGTCGGGCCAGGGCAGCATCAGCGGTAACACCAGGGGCGGACACGAGGTGTATCGGGGCACCAAGTCCGCGCTCAACCAATATATGCGCAGTTTCGCCGCTCGCCATGCCGATGATCCGCGCGCGCTTGTGCTGATCGCACCGGGGTGGGTGCGCACCGACCTTGGTGGCCCTGACGCGCCTCTCAGCGTCGAGGAAAGCATCCCGAAGGTTGTGGAGGTGCTGCTTGCCCAGTTCGGGAAGTCCGGTCTCCAATATCTCGACCGCGACGGAAAAACCGTTCCGTGGTGAAGCGGCTGGACGCGTCGTTCGTTAAGTGACCGTAGCGAGGTGAAGCATGAAGATCATCGGGTTGGAAGAGCATTTTGTCACTCCGGAAGTTCTCGCTGCCTGGCATGGCCTGGATGTGCGCTGGCAAGATCCCGCTCTTCAGCACCATGAACGCGGTGACATCGGTGAGCGTCTCACCGATTTGGCTGAACGCCGTATCGCCGACATGGACGATACGGGCATGGACGTTCAGGTGCTCTCACTGACAGCGCCCGGTTTGCAAAGTCAGGAGCCTGAACAGGCAATTTCGCTGCAGGCATCGATCAACGACCTGATTGCCAGCACCGTCAGGCAATGGCCTGACCGGTTCCAGGGTTTTGCTACGCTCGCGACGCCCGAACCAGAGGTCGCCGCGCTGGAACTCAGGCGCGCTGTCACGCAGTTGGGACTTAACGGCGCGATGCTGTTCGGCCGCACACGCGACCGCAACCTCGACCACCCGGACAACTGGCCGATATTCGAGACAGCCGCAGCCCTTCGCGCACCGCTCTATATTCACCCGCAATCGCCGGTGCCGGCCGTGCGCGACGCCCTCTACGGTGGGTTTGGCGAGGAGGTGGACGCTGCCTTCGCGACATTTGGGCTGGGCTGGCATTACGAGACGGGCGTGCAGATCCTGCGCATGGTCCTGGCGGGCGTGTTTGATCGATTCCCCGATCTTCAGTTGATTACAGGTCACTGGGGCGAAGTCGTCCTGTTCTATCTCGAGCGCATCGATGGACTGGCGCGCGTGACAAAACTGGAACGGCCAGTATCCGAATATTTTCGGCAGAATGCTTTCGTGACGCCGAGTGGCATGTGGAGCGAGCGTTACCTGCGCTGGGCAATCGAGGTGCTCGGCCCGGAGCGCATCATGTTCTCGAGCGATTATCCCTACAGGTTTACCTCCGGTGCCAGCGCGCGTCATTTTCTTGAAGCCGCTGACCTGTCCGATACGAACCGGATGGCCATCGCGCATGGCAACTGGGAACGCATCGTTGCTGACATACGACGCACATGATTCCTGGCGATATAAGCCTGTCAGCCCGAAGCTTCCTGTGGCCGCGCCTGACTAAAGCAACCTTCATCGCAACGACCGCGAACGGCAGGAAGTTTCGCCTTGGGCGTTTGCTTAAGCAAAAAGAGTAGCTGAATGGATGGCAAGTTCAACGCAGCCGATCCGTTGCCCTGAACGACCGGAATGAGGGCGATTGTGTTGAAAAACTCAGTTGTGAGTACTTGAAACCGCATTCTGTAAAATTTGATTCGTAGACGAACAAGCCGCTGAATTATCATTGCTCCGAGCGCAAGATCTGCTTTCGAAAGTTGCCAGCCAAAACCGGCAGCGGAGTTTTTCAACAAAATTGGGGCGGAGCCGGGCTTGCTGAACCGCGCCGGCCTTGCCGGACGGCATAACCCTTGAGATTTACATGTTCGGATAGGCAGCCTGCAGTTACTCGCGGAATACAGGTGTTTCGGCTTTTAAGCGCTAGTGGTTCTATATCCCGGCCTTGCCGATCGATGCGCCACCATCGACGAACAGTGTCTGGCCGGTAATAAACGCGGCATCATCCGAAAGCAGGAAGGCAATAGCGGCGGCGATCTCGTCGGGCTTGCCGAACCTACCCATGGGTACGCCCGCAAGGTAGCGTGCTTCGCCCTCGCTGCCCGGTGCGTTATTGGCGCGGAACAGTTCAGTCTCGGTCGGACCCGGTGCCACCGCGTTGACGGTGATGCCCGACATGGCAAGCTCGAGTGCCCAACTGCGACTGAAACTGACGAGCGCGGCCTTGGCCGCCGCATAGGCGGTGCGCTCGGGCATGCCCAGGATCGTCAGGCTGGAGATGTTGACGATGCGTCCCCACCCTCGTTCCTTCAGGCCGGGCAGGATCGCCTGCACTGCCTGTACCGCAGGATGAAGATTGACCCGCAGCACGTCTCCGAGATCGCCCAAGTCGATCTCGCCCAGTCGCTGGGGGCGGACAAGCCCGACATTGTTGATCACACCGTCGATCACAAACCGATTGGCTAGTTCGGCGAGAGCGGCATCGGTTGCCAGTCTGTCGCTTAAGTCCAGCGACACCATGTCGCCGGGAAAACCGGGATCGGGGTGGCGGGCAATACCGATCACGGCATGTCCTGCCTTATGGAGACGCTCGGCCAGCGCGCGGCCAATGCCCTTGCTGGCGCCGGTGATAAGGAAGGTTCGGCGGCTCATTGTCATTCTCCATAGCGCTCCCGCCGTGGGGCGGGAGCGCTAGCGTCGGGTTCAGGCGGCGATAGTCGCGGCGCGGCGGATCGCCGGCAGCATGTCGTCCGGCTCGGGACGACGAGTGTAATCGGGATTTACTTCGGCATAGAGGATCACGCCGTCCTGTCCGATCACGAAGCGACCAGGCATCGGCAACGTCCAGCCGGGATCGTTGTTAAAGGCTGGCAGGTCGTTCCTGAGGCTCTTGTATAGCTCGATAAGATAGTCGGGCAGCGCAAACCGCAAGCCGAATGCCGCGGCGACGTCACCATGGCTATCGGACAGGATCGGGAAACCCAGACTATTCTGGCGCATCGACTTGCGGCTGTTAGGCGCGGTCTGCGGCGAAATGGCGACCAACTTTGCGCCCGCCGCTGCGAACTCGGGCAGCGCGGCCTGCAGCGCCTGCAGTTCCATGTTACAGTAAGGGCACCAGACGCCGCGATAGAAACTGACGACCAGTGGACCCTGGGCAAGCAGTTCAACCGACGAGACAGGCTTGCCGTCGGGGTCGTTTAGCGTGAACGCGGGCGCCTTGTCGCCAGCCTTGAGGGCGCGGGTGGCGGCACCCGAGGCGATCAGTTCGGCGGTCGCGCGATGCATCGTCGCAATCACCGAGGGAGGAACATTGTAAGGCGGCTTGCCGGCCTCGAAGTCGGCCTTGAACGCATCGAGCTTGGCTTGGAGGGTCATGACATTATCCTTGGATTTGAGCGGTTCTGTTGGGCCGAAGCCACGATAGGGAGATGCGCCTGAAGGAATGGCGGCGGTAGAAAGCATGTCCGACTAACCGCCATTCCTCCGGGGAATGATCAGGCGGCAGGCGCCATGTTGCGGGCGACTTCGGCGGCACTGATGCCTTCGAGAGCGAGGCCGTAGCCAACCCCCTCGTCCACGACGCGGCGCAGCTTCTGGGTCAGCGCGATGCGGGTATAGCGCGAGGTCAACGGCGGCAGTGCGGCCAGGGTCTCGGCGATCTCATGGGCACGGGCGAGCAGTTTGTCGGCAGGCACGATTTCATTGACCGCACCCCAGGCTTCAGCCGTCTGCGCATCGAGTTCCTTGCGGGTCAGCAGGAAATAGCGCGCACGCACGCTGCCGACGACTTCGGGCCACAGCAGGTTGACGCCGTCGCCGGGGACGATCCCGAAATCGAAATGCGGCTTGCCTTGAAACACGGTATTGGGCGTCGCCAGCACGATGTCGCAGAGCAGGACATATTCGGAGTGCAGCCGGATTGGGCCATTGATGGCGGCGATCATCGGCACCTCGATGTCGAGGATGTTCATGAGGACCTTTTTGCCCTCACGGTAGATCTTGTCGTAGCCGGTCGGCGTGAAAAAATCGAAGCCTTCCGGGCTGATCGTCTCCATGAAAGCGTCGCCGCTGCCGGTCAGGATGACGACGCGATTGTCGGGGTCGGAGCCGATGGCGTGAAAGAGATCGACGAACTGTTCATGGGTGTGGCCGTTGAACTGCAAAGCACCACCGTCGGTGTGCAGGGCAACTTCAAGAACGCCGCTGGCGGAGCGGGTCAGGCGGGCATTGGCGAAGCTGTCGCGATAGGCACTGAAACGGGTCATGGCGGGGCTACCTTGGATGTGGCGGCCCGCCGATCGGGCCGTCGATGTTGGGGTAGCCCGCCCGATCGTTTCGCGGACGAGGGCTTGGGGCGATAGTCTCTATTCCTGGCCGGAATGGGCTATCACCCCGTTCGATCAAGAGGCCGGCACCGCTTCGTAAAATGGGTAATCGTTATACCCGCGTGCATCGCCGCCGTAGAAAGTCGCCCGGTCATAGGCGTTGAGCGGCAGCTTGCGACGCAGTCGTTCGGGCAGATCGGGGTTGGCAAGAAAATCGCGTCCAAAGGCGACCAGGTCGGCGTCGCCGCTCTGCAGGATCGCTTCTGCGCTGGCACCGGTGAAGCCGCCGGCAGCGATGATCGTCCGCTTGAACAGCGGTCGCAGATCGTGCGCCGCGACGGGCTGCGCGCCTTCAGCGATCAATTCGGTGCCTTTGATGCGCGGCTCGACCAGATGGATAGCCGATCCCGAGCGCGTCGAGCGCGGCGACGGCATAACCGAAAGTCGCCTGCGGATCACTGTCCGACATCGAACCATATTCGCCACTGGGGGTCAGTCGCACGCCGACGCGGTCCCCGCCCCAGACATCGATCGCGGCCTGGGTGACATCGAGCAGGAATCGCGCCCGGTTCTCGATCGGGCCGCCGTAATCGTCGGTGCGCTTGTTAGTGCCGTCCTGCAGAAATTGGTCAGGCAGGTAACCGTTGGCGCCATGAATTTCGACACCATCAAAGCCTGCCGCCAGTGCGCGCGCCGCGCCTTTGCGGAAGTCGTCGATAATCAGCGGGATCTCGTATCGTTCAAGGGCACGCGGCATCGAGAAGGCAACCGGGCCGTCCTTGGAATAGCCCATGCCTTCCGACTGGATCGCCGACGGTGCGACCGGAGCTTCACCATTGGGCTGAATGTCGGGGTGCGACTGGCGACCGACGTGCCACAGTTGCATGACGATCTTCGCGCCCCTGGCATGGAGCGCATCGACGATCGCGCGCCATCCTGGAATTTGCGTGTCGGAATAAATGCCCGGTGCGCCGGCGTAGCCGTAACCAGAGCGCGAAATCGGGGTCGCCTCGGTGATCAACAGACCGCCTTGCGACGCACGCTGGACGTAATAGTCCAGCATCAGCGCATTGGGCAAATCGCCTGCGCTCGAGCGCATGCGGGTCAGGGGTGCCATCACGACCCGGTGATCCAGGAACAGCGGACCGATGTTGGTTGGCGAGAATAGCTTGGACATGAGAAATCTCCTTTAGGATTGGATCAGGACTGGGGGATGAGAGCGTTTAGTCGGTCGATCGCGCGCACGACGGCGGGCCTGACGGCAATCTCATCATACCAGCGAGAGATATGGGGCCGGTTGGAAAGGTCGATCCCGGCGAATTCGCGCCGCCAAAACCAGCCAAAGTGGGCAATGTCGGCGATCGAGAAGTCGGCGCCGGCAGCGAAGCGGTGACGTCCAAGCAAGTCGTCGAGCAGGCCTGTCGTCCGCTCCGCCTCTCCAGTGAAGCGGGCGATGGCGAGTGGCTGCGGCTCGGTGGCCTGGCGCTGGAAAAAGCCCGCCTGGCCGAATGCCGGGCCGAGGCCGGATGCATGAAAGAAAAGCTGCTCGAACACACGGACTCGACCGACACCGCCTGCCGGAAGAAGCTGCCCGGACTTTTCGGCAAGATAGACGAGGATTGCAGCGGACTCGGTAAGCACCAGTGTCTCGCCCGCACCATCGGTATCAACCAGCACCGGTACTTTCGCTGCAGGGTTGAGCGCTACATAAGCCGGCGCCTTTTGCTCGCCTTGACGCACATTGACCGAGTGTAGCGTGTAAGAAAGTCCGAGCTCCTCGAGAGCGATCGGCACCTTCACGCTGTTGGGAGTGGCAAATGCATAAACATCGATCATGTCAGCGGCCTTTCTGATGAAGCGCGCGCAGGACGACGGGTGCGGAGATCGCCAGGATCGCGCCGGAAATGCTGCCTGTGAGCTGCAGTGCGATCATAAGATCGTAGAATGGTGAGCTGTGACCGGCCTGGGCGAGCAGCTTGAACATCGAAACCTCCCATGTCGGCGCGCTTGCCGGCTTGGGATGTAGAATGGCTATTATCCAGGAAGCATGGCAGACCGCCTGAAGCGATAGTGCTCATTCCTGCGGAGAATGAATTGGACCGATATCAGGCGATGGCGACCTTCGTGCGAGTGGTTGAGAACGGATCTTTTTCAGGTGCAGCACGCCAGCTTAATGTGGGCCAGCCCGCGGTTTCCAAGACGGTGGCCCAATTGGAAGACCGATTGGGCGTCAGCCTGTTGCTGCGCTCGACGCGTGGATTGACCCCGACCGAGGCGGGGCAGCGCTTCTATGAACGCGCGCGGCGGGCAATCGAGGAAGCAGACGAGGCCGAACTCGAAGCGCGGGGCGCCGGTGCGGGCCTGTCCGGTCGGTTGCGGATATCGGCCGCCACGACATTTGCGCGGTTGCACATTATCCCGCAACTTCCCCGGTTCCTTGCCGATAATCCCGAACTCGAGATGGACGTCATCCTCGATGATCGGACGATCGACCTGGTCGAAGAAGGCGTCGATATCTCCCTGCGCATGGGCGCACTCGCCGACTCAACAGCAACCGCGCGCAAGCTTGCGACGGGCGCGCGCTCGGTGATGGGAACGCCCGCCTATCTTGCCCGCGCGGGCGAGCCGCAGACCCCTGCGGATCTCGTGAATCATCAAGCGGTGCTCTATAGCCAAGCCAGCAGCGCCTGGACGTTCCGCCGCGACAGTACCGAGGTGTCGACAGTCGTTCACGCGCGGCTGCGGGTCAGTGCGGCAGAAGGCCTGCGCGCAGCGGTCCTCGCCGACATGGGGCTCGCCATCGTATCGGATTGGATGTTCGCGCCCGAACTCGAAAACGGCGCGATCCGCCGCGTGCTTGAAGCCTGGACATTGCCGACGATCGACCTGTGGGCGGTGTTCCCGACCGGCAGGCTTGCCAGCGCAAAAGCGCGTGCCTTTGCCAGCTTCGTCGAAGGGGTGCTTGCCGGCTGAACCGGTAAGCCATTCCTGGCAGGACTAGGAGCTATCGCCTCGGCGCGCCTGCCGCCCGGCGTCGACGTGCTGCATTTCTCTCCCCACGGATCAACCGGGGAGCCTCATCGTGCACCATCATCAGACGCTGAAGCATCCGGTTCTTGGGCTTGCCTTGTTGGCAACCGCGCAATTCGTCATCGCGGTCGATTATAACATCGCCTACGTCGCGCTGCCCTCGATCGGAAATGCGCTCGGCTTCTCGCCGCGTCACCTGCAATGGGTGATCAGTGCCTATGCATTAGCATTTGGCGGCTTCATGCTGCTGGGCGGCCGTCTTGGCGACGTCATCGGTCGCCGTCGCGCGTTCATCGTCGCAATGCTGCTTTATGCTGGCGCCTCATTCTCGGGAGGCCTCGCTAACACTCCCGCCATATTGATTATATCGCGCGCTGTGCAAGGGCTCGGCGGCGCGCTGCTGTTTCCAACCACACTGTCGATGATCGCCAGTTTCTTCGCCGAAGGAGGCCAGCGCAATCGTGCGTTGGCTGTAATGGGAGCGGCCGGCGCCAGCGACGGCGCCTCCGGAGCTCTGCTCGGCGGCCTGATCACGAGCAGCCTGGGCTGGAGCTGGACGTTCTTTATCATCGTGCCGGTTGCCGGTTGCGCCGCCCTGGCTGCGCTCGCGCTATTGCCTCGCGATGAAGGCCATACCGTGCGTCCGGCTGTCGATGTGCCCGGCGCGGTCATCGGCACGACGGCGGTGACGTTGCTTGTCTTGGCCTGTATCGAAGGACCGGAGCTTGGCTGGTCTTCCCCGGCCGTAGCTGCCCTGTTCGCAGGCGCCGTTGCCGCGATAATCGCCTTCACGGTCATCGAAGCTCGTACCGCCTCGCCGCTGATGCCGCTCCGCCTCCTGCGCCATGCAACGCTGGCGCCGGCGATGCTGATCACCGGACTGTTTGGCGCGGCGTTCGGCGCGCAATATTACCTGCTGACGGAATATCTCCAGCGCATCCGTGGCTATGCGCCATGGCATGCGGGACTGGCCTTCCTGCCCTTCGCTCTGGCGATCGTCGCGGGAACGCGGATCGGCGGACGACTGGTTGGATGGATTGGACTGCGCCCTAGCCTGATCGCCAGCCTTGGCCTTGGCATTGGTGGGCAGACCTTGTTGGCGCTGAGTTTGTCTCCCGCCGGATCATATGTCACCCATTTGCTTCCGGGCTTCGTGCTCGACGGCGTAGGCCAAGGGGCGACCTGGACGCTGATGTGGATCGCGGCGACATCGAACATCGCCGATGCCGATCGCGGGATCGCTTCGGGCATGGCGAGTTCTGCGCAGCAGATCGGTGCTGCCCTGGGTCTGGCGCTACTCGTCGGCGTGACGACCAGCTTCACCGCCGGCCACCCGGACGGCGAGGCACTTATGATCGGTCTGCGTGCCGCCTTCTTCGTTGCAGCTGCCATCGGCATGCTCGCCGCACTCGTTACCGCGCTCCGTATTGATCGATCGCCTGCGGTTCTGAGCGTCACCAAAATTTCTACCTGACCACCTTCCAATCGGAGAACTGCCATGATTCACGAATTCAACAAGCCCGTCATCTTCCTCGTCGGCGCCACCGGACAGACCGGACAGCTGATCCTCAAGGAACTCGATGCCGGCAGCGACGACGTCCATGTTCGCCTCGGCATTCGGAGCCAGGCCGATATCGATCGGCTGCGCGGTGAGGGACGCGATGCCGTCCATTTCGATCTCGACGATCCCCGCACGTTCGGCATAGCGCTCGCCGGAGTCGATCGGCTCTATCTGTTGACCGGCTACACCGTCGCGATGACCCACCAGAGCAAGACAGTGATCGACGCTGCGAAAAAAGCAGGCGTCAGCCACATCGTCAATCAGGGCGTGTTTGCTGAATGGGACTGTACCGATCCCCACTTCGCCTGGTTCGGACTGGTCGAACGCTACATGGAAGCCAGCGGCATCGCCTGGACGCATCTCCACCCCAATCTGTTCATGGAGTATCTGACCACGAGCGCCGTACCCAAGGGTGGCACTTTCTCGGTTTTCTGGGGTGAGGAACGCCTGGGATGGGTTGCCTTGCGCGATGTCGCAGCAGTCGCCGCCAAGGTCCTGCGCGATGGCCCCACCAAACACGCTGGCCGTGACTATTGGATGAGCAGCGAGACGTTCACCGGGCCACAGGTCGCGACGGTACTGTCCCAAGTGCTCGGTACGACTGTGACGTGCGACATTCGCCAGCCTGAGGAATTTGCGGAGTTATTTCAGGCCGGCGCGCTAACCGTCGAGCATTGGTACGCCAAGGGCGCCGTCGACTGGGTGCTGCAGATCAAGGACGGCCGCATGGGCTATCTCGGCTCGGTTCGTGATGAAGTGCCTCATATCCTGGGGCGTCCGGCGACGACCCTGCTCGAATGGGCTGAGGAAAACCGGACCGAATTGCTCGCTGCAATCAACGGCTAAGCAGGGCATTGCACAGGGGTGGTCAGCGACCGGATTATGCCTCAAACGGCATTGTTGGCTGACCACCACCTGGGGCCGGCGAGGTGGCGCCATGCTAAGCGCATGCTCGAAACGTGACCTCTTCGGCTCAACCGTATTCATTTTGATAATAGCACTTTATGCTTCTGGCGGCCCTTTCGGCGCCACAGTACCCCGACTCAAAGGGTCGTGAACAAACGGCAAGTTTCAGGCATCCGATCTGGCACCATGAATGACCGGATTGGGGCGGGAATTTCCGGCAATTGTCGACTTGCGCCGGCAGGAGTCGACTGACTCACGCCCTTTATCGGCATGGGTGTGAACGGCCGCTTCTGCAAGACCGACCGGTCGCCGCACGTGAACCCGTCGGACGCTTCGCGCCTATTCCCGGCGATCATCGATCGGCCCGCGATCCCAAAACCGGCCGTTCGAACGGCTCGCGGCATTCCCATTTCTCCATGTCCAATTGGCAGCTTTGGGAAAATGCAATCGGGAACAGGTATCGGGAAAGCATGGTCCAGCAAGAGCGCGCCACGAGCATCCTGAGTGCGTTTTCCCGTTGAACCTTCGTTTGTGGGAAGGGGCTCTGCGCTGACGGACCGTGTTAGTTCATCCGATCGGCAGCTTTAAGGCCCGCTCGAGAACGACAAAGCTGAGGTCGTGGCGTAGCGGTGTACCAAAGCGATCATCCCAGTACGGAAAGGGTTCGGTTTCCCCCGTCTTCTCGTAACCACGCCTGACATACCAGGCGATCAACGTATCCCGGACGTTTACCACGGTCATGCGGATACGAATGCCACCCCGCTCCCTTACCCATTGCTCGGCGGCGGCGAGCAATGCCTTGCCAAGCCCGGCGTTCTGCTGATCCGGATCGGTGGCAAGCGATCCAAGATACCAAGTGCTGTCCGCCATAGGATCCAGCCACACACATCCTGTTGGCCCGCCGTTCGCCGGGTCGACCCACTTCAGAAACGAAGCTCCAGGACTGGCGAACAAGTCCGCCCGAAGCAGGCTTTCGGTTGTCCGATCGCCGGAAATATAAGCCGCCTCAGAGTTCCAACTCCGCGACGTCGTCGTTCCGCGATACGCACGATTCATGAGCGAAACGATGCCCGGAATGTCCTTGTCGACAATCGGTTCAAGCATGCAAGTCTCCGGCTAAATGCCTAAATCGTTGCCGGACTGTTCGGACGAGCGGTAGCGTTCCGCCAGTAGCGGCGACTGCGCTCCAAATGCTGTGAGATATGCCTTGAACGCGGCATCGAGTACTTCTGTCTGCTCGACACCGGGCGCACATATCACTTCGCTGAGTTCAAGCGAGCGTAAGCTGGCAGTGACCACGTCCTCCGCCGACATGCGCGGTACCATACTCAAGTCCATGCCTTGGCGCTCGTGAAACTCGGTTGCAACGATACCGGGGCACAGGGCTTGGACCTTAAGGCCCTTATCTTTCAACTCTTCATGCAGCGCCTGTGAAAACGCGACGATGTGCGCCAGCGACGCAGCGTAAACGGCGCGTCCGGGCATTGGCCCGAGGGGGGCTGACGCCCCAAAGGCCAACATACCTGCCACGTTGATAATGGCGCCGTGGCCGCGAGCGACCATGCTCGGCACGACCGCACGCGCCAGCAGAGTGGGAGCGACGACCTTCACATGCAGCAGCTCGGCTGCTTTGTCGGTTGGAAGCGTGGTGAAGCCCATGTAATGCGCGACTCCGGCATTATTGACGAGCAGGGAGACCGCCTTCAGATCGCAAAGATCGGTGATACTCTGGATGCCGTCGTCAGTGCTTAGGTCTGCAACTACGACATGAATATTGTGGTCGGTAAACTCTGCGGCCAACGCCTCTAGTCGAACCCGGCGGCGGCCGATGACGATAAGGTCATATCCTTGGTTGGCCAATTGCCGGGCAAAGGCGGCGCCGATCCCGGATGAAGCGCCGGTAACGAGCGCTAGTGGCTTTGAGTTTGTCATGAAATTCCTGTTCGATTGTGCTGTGTCGCTTCAAGCGATCATTCGCCACAACGCATCGTACCCCGTTGTCCGGTGTGCGTCGGCGTTGTTTGGATCGAGGATCATGAAATTGGCTGTTGCATCTGAGACGGCATTGAGCAGATTCGCAACGAGGCGCAGGGGCGCATCGCGCATTGGACCGTTCTCCCGGCTTCGCTCCAACAATGCAGCAACGCCTGCCATCGCCCGATGCCCGATCTCCAAGCTATCCGCGTTGATCTCGTCGGAGACGGATAGCTGCGCAAGCGTCCGGCGCTTCATAGGATTGGATGTCGCCCAGTGCAGCCAACCGGACCACATCTGCGCCATTTGATCGCGAACATCGTCTTGCTCGACTACACCCGCGAGCGCGGCTGAAGCCATCTCGGTCTTGAGAGCAATATAAAGCTGATTGAACAACTCATTCTTCGTCTTAAAATAGGTAAACAGCGAACCCGTTGAGATATCTGCCTGCTTGGCGATTAGCGCCGTAGGCGCGCTCAGGCCCTGAGATGCAACGATCTGCGTCGCTGCCTCCATAATAGCGCGTCGTCGCTCGTTGCTTTTCGACTTTGCCATAATAATTCATACAACATGACCGATCAGTCAGTCACAACAGAAATAATCGATAGATTTCAATCGTACGCTAAGCGGACGATCCTGACTGGATTGTTCCCCTTTGCGAGACGTGACCCGGATCGTCTTTTCCGATTGGGGAGGACGATCCGGACGGGGAAAGCGTTCTCGGAATCGATCTCAATCGGGAACGCCGCACCGTTCCCGATCAACGGTACCATTCGGGAAAGCCGGTGACTCGGAATGATGGCAGCTGTCGCCACCCGTGTCCCGAAAACTGCTTTTGGCAGTCCACCTCATGTTGCCGTTCGAACCAACGGGAATACCGGGTTGAGAGCTGCTACATCTAGCTCCCTTGCTTTGACGGCGAATGAAGCGTGATCGTCTTTCGGTCCCTTACGGTTTCTGTTATATAGACGTCTATGAAAGCTGAGCGGGCCATATTCGAGCAGATCGACCCTGATGCAGAGGCCGTTGCCGACGCGCGGGCAGAGGCCGACATTGCGGCAGGACGCTTGGTCGATCATGCCGAAGTCGCGGCGTGGCTTGCGACATGGGGAACCAAGGACGAGCGACCTGCGCCGCCTGAATGGTTCGCATAGTCTGGACGCGCGAAGCGCTTACCAATCTTGAGCTAATCCGCGCCTATATTCATCAATTTGACCCACAGGCCGCGCAGCGCATGGCCTCCCGCCTGATCGACGCCGGGACCAGTCTTGGCGACTTCCCAGAGCGTGGGCGTACGGCAACCGGCGAGACGCGCGAACTTGTCACCGTCCCGCCCTATGCGCTTCGATATCGGCTAGATGCCGGAACAGTCTATATCCTACGGATACGCCATGGAGCGCAACTTCCAGACACGTAATGCGACCACAGGCGACGGAAGGATTCCCACCGGAGATGGCATTTCGGGAAGGCCGGGCCTTTCCCGTTCAGCGGTGAATATCGGGACTGCTGGTGACCCAGGATGATGGCAGCTATCGCCACCCGCGTCGCCGAAACCCGATTTCGCTCATATTGAGGGCGCCGGTGCGCCTCGCTGGAACTGAAGCAGGTCGAGTGAGGGTGGCTCCTTCCCGGTCAAGATAGAGCAGCAGGCATGTGCCTGGCCGCGATGATGCGTCTGGTGATTGAAGAGATGCTGCAGGATATCGGCAAGCCGCTGCTCTTGAGGCTGGCCACCGATCGTCCGGTAGGCGTGCATGCTTTCCAGCTCGCCCTCGTCATAGCCTTCGACTATGGAAATCAGGCGCTCGTCCTCCTTCGCACGGGCGCGTGTCAACTCCTGCAGATTGTCATGGATGATGGCATCAAGCCGATCGGGGTGGTCGCCTTCACCCGTCAGCCGACGTAGCCAAAGCCGATCCGTGAGGAGCAGGTGATTTAGCGTGCCGCAGAGGCTCCCGAAGAAAACGCCGATTGGGCGTCGATATTCGGCGTCGGGCACCACTAGGGCCGCCGTATAAAGGCGGGCATTGGCCCATCGATTGTAAGCAGCGAACTGATTGAAAACGGCTGTCATCATGTGCACCTCCGCTCCGAATATAGCGGCTTTGCCAAGGAGATCGCGTGAGATATGTTCACGCTTTGCGTCAGGACACACCGGCATGGACCTACCTTCGACGAGAAGTTTGCAAGCCCTCGCAGCGTTGAAGCGGGCACAGAGCCTGTCACAGGCGGCCGAAATGCTTGGCGTAACACGCTCGGCACTGTCGCATCGGATCGCGGAACTGGAACGCCAGCTCAGCGTCACGCTTGTTCGCCAGGTCGGTCGGTGTGCCAGGCTCACGGACGACGCAGAATCTCTCCTGCTAGTCATGGGCGACGCGCTCGACCGTATCGAGGCGGCAGTGACGCCCCTTTGGCGCCGACGCGGGCAATTGCGGATCAGTACCGTCTCGACCTTCGCCTCGCACTGGCTGATCCCGCGCCTTCCCAATTGGCAACAGCGAAATCCTGACGTGGAGCTGGCGATCTCGACGACGACCCGGGCAATCGATCTGGAAAATGAGGACTTCGATTGCGCCATTCGGCATGGCCTCGGCGAATGGGAAGGGGTGACGGCGGTCCTGCTGTTCAACGAAACGCTGCTTCCCGTCGCTCATCCTGACGTAATGGAGCTCTCCGGCACCAGCACCATCATCCGCGCCCGCTCGCGCTTTCGCGATTGGAACAGTTGGTGGCACCTGACAGGTCAGATCGGTAAGCCACCCGTTCGGAGCCTCGTGGTCGAGACCCGAGCGCAGGCCATGGATGCGGCCTTAGCGGGCGCGGGCATAGTGGTAACGGATCATGCCTATGCTGCGCCGCATCTTGCGAGCGGCCGTCTCTGCGCGCTCAATGCGATCGTTCCTCTTCGAGAAGCATATTACCTGGTCACGAAGGACGGGCAACAACGATGCTCCGAGCCGATGAAGCGATTGGAGGCATGGCTGCTTGGGCAAGTGGTCGGCAATGGTAGCTACGAGAGGACAACATGACCGAGAAGGCACCTATGATCGTTAATATGCACACGGCGCCGGAATTCGCGGCCAAGGTGCCCGCCGCATGGACGCATTTCCAGCGGGCGTTGACGCCTGCAATGAAGGATGCGGGACCGGGGCGCTTCGGGATAGGCCGTCTTGGCATGAACGCCAGGCGGGTACCTCCTGGCCACAGTGCATGTCCGGCGCACACGCACCTTATGGCCGACGAGATCTTTGTCGTACTCGAAGGACGAGGCCTGTTCCGTTACGGCGATCGTGTGCACGAGATCGGCCCCGGAGACTGCATTTCCTGTCCTGCCGACACGGGCATCGCCCATCAGATCGCCAACCCTGTGACCCCGGACGGCACAGGCGACCTGGTTTATCTCGCGATCGGTACCGAGCCGCCGGCGGAGGTATGCACCTATCCCGACAGCGGCGCGCTCGTTATCGATGCCCTCGGTTGTCACGGATTCTTGCGCGAGGCCGATTATTACGAGGGGCAGCCACAACCCACGCCGCTTCTAGCGCTTAGCCGCGACGCACCCATCTGATCGGGGGGCGCGAGGCTAGCTTTGGGGTGGGGACCGGCTCGGGACGCGGCAGGCCGCATTCCTGAAAACTGCCTGACTGGAATTCACCACTCTATTGCCGTTCACAAGATCGGCCAAGTGACGGCCGCCCTGGTTCGGCCGCTAGATAGATTCCCACTAGAGATGGCATTTTGGACAGCCCATGCTTTCCCATTTAACCGTCCAAATCGAGAACGAGCCGACCTTCTCGATCACCGTTTCTCTGCGGGAACTTGAATGAGCTGCTACCGACCTGATTTAGCCACTTGAAGCGTTGGGCGTTCCCGTCTGACGAAAAGGCGCGGACGGCTAATGAGCTGTTAGGAGAGATGCGCGCTATCAAACGTCGGCTTTGCAAATCCGCAAATGTTGGGCGTGCTATACCAACCTTCAGCCGGGCGCTGCTAGTGTGGCCTCGACCTCGCGGATAGATCTATCAATGGCGTCAAGTGCATGAGCGCGTTCGGCCTCGGGAAACGCAGTGCTTGAAGGCTGCGTAGCTACCGAACCGCGCATTGTATTGAGGCTGGCGAGTCCTTCGGCAAGCGTCACCCGCACGGGCGCGGGCGTCGCACTCGCACACATCACCGTGTAAGTTTGAACCCTTCCAGTCCCCTTGATTGCCATTGCAAATGGCTTGGCGCCGGGCTTGAGGTCACATCCGCCTGCCGCCGCGAAATCCGCAGGTAAGGTCATGCCGCGAGGCAGCGGCGCGCTGGGGGCAACGACGGCACTGCCAATGATCAGTGAATAACCTCCCGAGCCGTCGGGCTTCACGCCGATGGTAACCGCCTGCCTGCCGGATCGTGCGGTGACGGCGCCCGAGATCGTCGCGGTTACGGCGAGTGCCGTACCGCCGAGAAACATCAAGGCAACCCTGCCAATCGCTAGTCTGCGGCTCGTCCGCTGGTTTTGACCGAGCATCATCAATCTTCCTTTCAGGTTGGAGCGCGAATTGAGATTGCACGCGGGCAACGCGCCGATACCCGAGGCCTTGGCAAGAACATGAGCGTAGGATGGAACGGCATCCCGGCCCCGAGCAGCGAGCACATGCGCGTCGGCGGCGAATTCCTGATCATCGCGGAATGCTCGGATCGCGACCCAGGCGACGGGGTTCCACCAATGCGCAGCAAACACGACGAGCGACGCCCAATTAGCAATCAGATCGCCGCGTGCGTGGTGGGCGCTTTCGTGGGCCAGGGCGAGTTCACGTTCGTTGGCATCATACTCTGATGCGAACCCACGCGGAACGGCGATAAAGCGTCGGAAAACGCCGAATGCCAATGGCGCTTCGACGGCTGCCGCTATGATGCGTACGGCACCGACCTGACCGAACGCATTGCCCTTCGCACGTAATTGTCGGCAAAAGACGAGATGACGGGCAGCGAAAATCACAAAGAGACTGACGGCGCCGGCGAACCAGACGATCAGCAGCGTCTCGCTGATCGCTGACGCCGCCGGGCTGCCCAACGAGCCCAAAGCGCCGTGCGGTCCCATGAATAGAACCAGCATCTTGCTGGGCGTGACAGCCGCCACGGGCAACTTTGCCAGCATCGTTGCGGGTAATGGTGGCAAGATCATCCGTATTGCTGGCAGCGCCCACAGTGTATAGCCAAGCTGGGGTCCGATCCAGTGACGCACTGGCGCGCGAACCGCTAGAATGAGCAGCATGAAGGCAGAAGATGCGATCAGCGCCGCCTCGCCCCAAGCGATAAAGGCCATCATGCCTTGAGGTCCTTCAGCAGCGCTTCGATCTCGGCAATCTCCTCGGCGCTGAGGGCATTGCGCTCGGCCAGATGTGCGACCAGCGGCGTTAACTTTCCGCCGAACAGGCGGTCGATTAGGCGTCGCGACTCCCCGGCTGCGTAATCACCACGAGCGATAAGGGGGCGATAGAGATAACGCCGACCATCGGCGTCGAACGCGACCGCCCCCTTGGCGACGAGGCGTGCAAGTAACGTCTTGACGGTATTCGCCGACCAGCCTCGCTCAACCGGGACACGCTCGATCACATCTTGTGCGGTGAGCGGACTCTGCTCCCACAGCACCATTATGACCGCAGCTTCGGCTTCGCTGATCTGATCCATGGCCTCACCAATCGAATCGACTACAGATGTAGTTAGCACGATTACGCTTGTAGTCAATGGTCAGGATATCCCGGCGGGTTTGGTTTCGGATACGCAGCTGGAATATTGTCTGGAGCGGCCCGATCTCTTCTCCGCGCCGTTAGCCCGATCAGGCGAGACACCGGATGAATTCCCAACAGAGATGGCATTTTGGGAAGCCGAACCTTTCTCGATCAACGGTCCAATCGAGAACGCCGCGCATTTTTAAGGGCGGTTCGTTTGCGAGAAGGCGAGTTTGACGCTCCCGCTCAATCCAATCGAACAGGTTCAACCGCAGCGATCTTATAAGCTGCCACCGCCGGGCCGGACCGACAGCAAAGGCGACCATATCACCTGCTTTTCAGATCACTCTCGATCGCCTCGACAAATGCCGAGGTCGACCAGGAGATACCGGACATGACCACGCGCGGTTTGTAGATCTGCCCCGCTTTTCGCGAGCGACCGATGATCACCTTCATCGGAATTGTCAGCATACCCAGGCCGGAGGGAAGCGGCTCCTGCCTGATGTCGATATAGTTGGTGTCATCCGAACTGGGCGCCCCGGTCAGTATGACGTGGGGGAAACGGGTGAAGATGTCCAGCGCGTCGAGGCACGCGCTGGCGCATTGCGGTCTCGATTTCGTACAGGCTGGCGATCCGCCGCAAAACCTCTTGGGCGACCGGCGCATTTCCGCCCTTGGCCTCGTCGAAGTAGCCACGCCTGACGTGTGCCCAGCTCGATATGCTTGTATGCGCCATAGCTGTCGCATTGGACAATGCCCGTGAAGTTTCCGAGCAGCTTTTCGGCCCAGACCTGCCGCGTCCCGGCATATAGCTGTAGACGACAGCCGGTGGATCGCCGCCGCCATGAGCGCGGTCGTCGCGGGCAATGGCCCACAGATACCCGGTCCTGGTCTTGCCCGTGCCGGGCGCCAGCACCTTGGCGGTGGTCTCGTCGGCGAACAGCCGGGCGCTCGATAACAAGTCCGCTTCATCCGGCTGGTCAGCCGACGAGCCAGGCAGCGCTGGTGCCGGCCAGTTGCACAAGGTCCCCCGGTCAATGACGATGCCCTGGCGCCGCAATGCCTGCGCTTGACGATAGAAGGGCATGTGATCAGCGTATTTCTTGACCAAGATATCGGCGATAAGCGCTTCGGTCGGCAGACCAAGCTACTGGCGTTCTTGGAATACCTGCATTCTCAGTGCCCTGTTCCGAAGCGCGAGCAACAAACGACGCCATCCCGATCCACGTAAGCGCTGCCGCACCGAGCATCTTGCCAGCAGTCATCAACGGTCGTTTCTCCGGAAGTCCCGGCGGGATCAAGCCGCAATGGGCGCTGTCTCAACGATGAACGGGGCGATAACACCTATCGCCTGATCGACGTAAAGCGCCTTCTGGCCGACCGGCGCGACATAGTGCATCGCTTCCTTCGCATCGCGCATCGACGCACCACGTGCAATCATCCATGTGGCGAGATATTGCGAGGCCAGGCATCCACCGGCGGTCGCGACATTGCCGTGCGCAACGAACGGCGCGTCGATCACCTTCACGCCGGCCTCGATCACCCAAGGCTTCGACATCAGATCGGTGCAGGCGGGAAGATCGCCGATCAACCCGAGCTTGGCGAGCAGGAGCGTCCCGGAGCATTGCGCGCCGATAAGCTGACGCGACGGATCAAGCCTGATCCGGGCGAGCAGCCCGGCGTCGGCGGCAATCTTGCGGGTATTGATGCCGCTGCCGATCAGCACCGCATCGGCTTCCGCGGCAAATTCCAACGGTTTCTGGCGTCGGACCGTCACTCCGTTCATGGATGTGACCTCTTCGGTTGGAGAAGTGATGTGCGCCGCCCAGCCACTTGCCTTCATGCGGTTCAGGATTGCCGCCGCAACGAACGAGTCCAATTCGTTGAAACCTTCAAACGTAAGAACCGCAATCTGCATGAACGCCTCCCCTAGCGAGTATGTCCCGGATCCATAGATGGTCAGGCATCGAAATGCCCGAGCGTTCTCGCTTCATCATGGCATTTTGGAAAAGCCAATGCTTTCCTGATCAACGGTCCCAATCGGGAAGCGGCTGACCCTGGATGATGTCAGCTATCGCTATCAGTGTCGCCGAAATCTGCCTGTCGGCAGTCCACCGATCTTTTCTGTTCCCTACCACTTATTGCGCGTGGCTTAAATGACCGCTGTGCAGCTTCGATCCGTCACTCGCGGTGCGGGCGCGAGCGACGGAAATGTGCCAACTCGAAGCATCTGCAGGCGTATGATGGAATTGTGAAAGTAGGCCAGCTAGCCGTCCATGTTTATGCTTCAAACCCTATTACGGAAGGGGACTGGGGCCATTGTGCGGGGCCTCAATTTTTGCCGCATTGCAGCATTTTGCCTAATTACAAGTAGTTAACGGAGTGATTCGATTCCCTTCACCGCTCCAATTCTCAATCCCAAGACTCCCCCCAAGCCTTCCAAACACTTGAAAAGTAGGGTAATTTTTCGGTCATTCGGCTCGTGAGATCTCTCATCGGTTCATGACAGCTCCAACAGTTTAGGGGCCACTTTGCGAGAATAAGCGGTCGTTTTGTGAGCGTGGCCCTCAACGTGGGGGCCACTTCCAGGAAAGGCCCGGTCAATGTCTCCGACAGATATAGCCATTCGGAACGCAAAACCGTGAGAGAAGCCCTACAAACTGTGTGACATGCTGGGCCTGTTCCTGCTGGTACAACCGTCCGGCGGAAAGCTTTGGCGGATGAAATATGGCTTCCGGGGCGTCGAAAAGAAGTTGGTGGCGCTTCTGGAAGGGAATCCTCATCGACGACCTCACGGCTACTATTTTTTGGCATGGCGCTGGGCTGCGCCATGCAATCGGTAGTTGACGGGGCATCATTCTGGTGTTCCGCGGGGCGATCGCCAATCGTCGTGCATTTTTCTAAAGCACACTGCGTTTGGCGTAAGAATACAATTACTGCGAATCCAATTTGTGCATGATCTACATAGAGCGCAGGTGCCGTTCCGTCACCAAATCGTACAAATTTAAGATTTTTGGAATTTTGGCTCTATAATCCAATTTTTGCCACTCTTATTTTTTAAAACAATTTCATATCCAAAGGGTGTTTGTCGGATTAAAATTGACAATACTATTTATTATTAGAGTTATTATATGGCAATTAAGCTAATATTTAGCTTGGGGTATTCTCCGGTAAATCCATATTTATTTGTAATAACCTTTTTATAGGAGCTATGAATTATGGTCTCTGAAAGAGTAGAGCTGCAAGGCAGTCATCGTACGCCGGTGATTGGCGCCCGGGTCGGCCGGCGGGTAGATCCAGAACTGCGTATCATGGTTTTGGTGGAGGTCAGGCGCAAGGCGGAGCCTCCGAAGACCCCGCATCCTTCCAAATTTCTATCGCGCGCCGATTTGGCCACGCGTTACGGTGCTTCGCCGAAGGATATGGCGCTGGTTCGCGCCTTCGCTGCCGAGCATAAATTACAGATCATCGCGGAGAGCGGTGCCAAGCGCATTGTCGAGCTTGCCGGCACTGTTGAAGACATGAGCGCGGCGTTCGGAGTCACGCTGAATGAAGCGCGCGTCGATGGCGTTAATTTCCGGCAGCGGCGCAACTCGATCACTATTCCGGCCGAACTCGACGGCGTGATCGTAGCAGTGCTCGGTCTTGATTCACGCCCGCAGGCCGAGCCGCGCTCGGCGCTGGTGACCGGCGCGTTGCCACGGGCGGGCAGTGCGCTGACACCGGTCCAGGTAGCAAAGCTCTATGATTTTCCAAGCGGGCTGGATGGGTCCGGACAGACAATTGCCATCATCGAACTGGGAGGTGGTTTTTCGACTGCGGATCTGACCACATATTTCACTGGCTTGGGCCTGCCGGTACCGGCGGTCACCGCGGTTCCGGTGCTGGGTGGCTCAAATGCCCCGGGAGTAAACCAGAACGCCGACGTCGAGGTCATGCTCGACATCGAAGTTTCGGGTGCGGTTGCGCCGCGTGCAAAACAACGGGTCTATTTCGCGCCGAATACCGACGCCGGATTTCTGGCTGCAGTCAAGGCCGCGGTCCACGATTCGATCCAGCCCAGCGTGATCTCGATCAGTTGGGGCGGGCCTGAGTCGAGTTGGTCGCAACAGGCGCGGCAGTCGATGGACAGCGCGTTCCAGGATGCTGCCAATTTGGGCATTCCGGTCACCGTGGCTGCGGGCGACAATGGCTCGACCGATGGTACAAGTTCGCTGGTGACCGATTTTCCCGCTTCGGCTCCGCATGCGCTGGGCTGCGGCGGCACGACGCTGCAAGGCAGTGGCAGCACGATTTCGAGCGAGGTAGTGTGGAACGCAAAGAAGCCGCTGGCCAACGGCGGGGGCGCCACCGGGGGCGGGGTGAGCGCGGTGTTCGCCAAGCCGAGCTACCAGAGTTCGGTCAGCGTACCCGCGCCATCCGCGACCGGCGGCGGCCGCGGCGTGCCGGACGTCGGCGGCAATGCCTCGAACGACAGCCCCTATTTCATCCGAGTGGCCGGCACCGATACCGCGGCGTTCGGCACCAGTGCAGTGGCTCCGCTTTACGCGGGATTGATCGCGCTGTTTGCGCAGAAGCTGGGCAAACCCGTCGGGTTTCTTCATCCCCTTATCTATAAGAGTACCATCAGTTCGACCAGCTTTCGTGACATCACGGGGGGCGACAACGACATAACTGGCGTTGGAGGGCAATTTCACGCCAGCGCTGGTTGGGATGCGTGTACCGGACTCGGTAGCCCCAGGGGCGCGTCGCTATTGACTGCATTGCAATCGAGCAGCCCGGCGCCTGCACCCAGCCCCTCGCCAGCGCCTAGCCCTGCGCCACATCCAGCGCCCAGTCCGGCACCGGCTCCGCATCCAGCGCCTGCTCCAGCTCCAGCTCCA
>CAZZYX010000011.1:0-36814 GCA_964658485.1 uncultured Acetobacteraceae bacterium
ATATCGTCGCGACCGTGCTGAAGGCGTTGCGGTGGAACGAAACCGGGATCGGGGAGGCCGGAGCGCAGGCATGATCGTATTGGCAGCGCTACTCATGGCAAATGCAGTGACAAACCCCGGCACCCCCATCACCATAGAGGTTCACAACGTCCGCAACAACCACGGCCATGTGCTAGTGGCTATCTGCCCTCGCGAGCGCTTTCTGGCGGAAAGCTGCCCATGGCATGCCAGCGAGCCCGCTCGACCCGGTACGACTGCGGTCACGGTACCCGGCGTGCCGCCCGGTGATTACGCCGTGCAAGTGTTCCAGGACGAAAACGACAACGACCGCATTGACCGCGCCTTGTTCGGATTGGGCTATCCCAAGGAAGGCGTCGGCTTTTCCAGGGATGTCCACATCGTCATGGGTCCGCCCAAATGGCAGGACACGGTTTTCACTCACGGCCCTACCGCGCAGACAATCAGCCTGTCACTGCGCTATTTTATGGGTCCAGCGAGTCCCGAGGAATGGAAGAAGAAGAATCGCGGGTAGATTCCGGGCCATCACCCCTGATATCGCGGTTCTCGACGCTACGGATTGACCGCCAGCCGCTCGAGATGCGCGATCAGCGCGGGTGCACCGCCCTTGGCAACGACGGCTGCGAAATCGGAGCGGCGAGTGGCCAACTGGCTGATGGCGTTGCGATAATAGACATCGATGATTTTCCAGGTTCCGCCGTCCTGGCGCAAGCGGTAGTCGAGCACTTCGGATGTGCCGCTGGGCGAGGTCAGCTTGGTTCGCACCAGCCGATCGGTTCCACGCGTATCGACTTGCGGCAGCATCGTGAAGCGCTCGCCCGTCCAGCCGTCGAAATTCTTGGCATATTGCGCTATCGTCAGGTTGCGGAACGCGGCGATCAGTGCTTGCTGGTCGTGCACGGTATAGCCGTTCCAGGCGGGTCCGACGGACAGGCGTGCCATCAGCGGCAAGTCGAAGGCGCGGTCGACGACCGGCGCGATTTGGCGGGCGCGTCCCGCCTGGCCGGCGCCCGCTCCGGCGTGCATGATCGCCAGCAGGCCGTTGTCGAGCGCGGCTATCGTTGCTGCGGCGGGATCGCTGGCCTGGGCGATGGCGGGGATCGATGCTGCCATGGCGATGATCGGACACAAGGCCAGCATCAGGGAAACGCGCTTACTCATCATCGTCCTTTGTCGGCTGAATATCAGGTTGAAAGTGCGATTAGGCGTGGTCCGCTGTCCGTGCAATGAATGGCGTTGCACGGGCGCGGAACCGCAAAACGACCGCACCGATGCCTGCTGCATTGCGGCGGCGGCAGACTCGGCGTAAGTCGCTCGCTTCCAGTCCGGCGATTGCGCGTGCTCTGCGCGCGGATCGCCTCAATCCGGAGTAATCGATGACGATACCGATGCAGGTGGCTTTACGGATCGGCGCCCATGCCGTCACCAACCAGATCAAGGGCGGCAAATATCCGCTGGTGTTGATGCTGGAACCGCTGTTGCGCTGCAATCTGGCGTGTCCCGGCTGCGGCAAGATCGACTACCCCGATGCCATCCTGAACCGCCGCCTGTCTTATGAGCAATGCATGGCTGCCATCGACGAGAGCGGCGCTCCCGCCGTGTCGATCGCCGGGGGCGAGCCGCTGCTGCACCGGGACATGGCGAAGATCGTTGCCGGCTATATCGCCAAAAAGAAATTCGTGATCCTGTGCACGAACGCGCTGCTGCTGAAGAAAAAGATCGACGATTACCAGCCGTCGCCGTTCTTTACCTGGTCGATCCATCTCGATGGCGATCAGCAGATGCATGATATCGCGGTCGATCAGGACGGCACGTATCAGATCGCGCTGGAGGGAATTAACCTTGCCAAGGCCAAGGGGTTCCGCACCCAGGTCAATTGCACGGTGTTCAATAACGCCAATCCCGAACGGCTGGCGGCATTTCTCGACCACATGGCCAGCCTGGACGTCGAAGTGACGATTTCGCCCGGCTACGCTTATGAGCGCGCCGCCGACCAGGAGCATTTCCTCAACCGCGAAAAGACCAAGACGCTGTTCCGCGACGTGCTGCGCCGGGGAAAGGGCGGCAAGGCATGGAAGTTCACAAATTCGCCGCTGTTCCTCGATTTTCTCGCCGGCAACCGCACCTATGAATGTACGCCGTGGTCGATGCCACTGCGCACCGTGTTCGGCTGGCAAAAGCCATGTTATCTGGTCGGCGAAGGCTATGTCGAAACCTTTGCCGAGCTGATGGAAGGTACCGATTGGGACCAGTATGGCGTCGGCAAATACGAGAAATGCGCCAATTGCATGGTCCATTGCGGCTTTGAAGGCACTGCCGCCGCCGAAGGCATCCGCCGCCCGCTGGAATTCCTGAAAGTCGGCATGCGCGGTATCCGCACCGAAGGCCCGATGGCGCCCGATATCGACCTGTCGCAGCAACGCCGGGCCAGCGATGTGCACACCACCCACGTCGAGCGCGAACTCGAAAAAATCCGCATCGAAGACCCGGAAGGTTATCGCAGGGCGACGCGAGCAGCCTGAATCGATAGGGCGGGGGCTGTACCCCTGCCCTATTCGCTTTTTCCCTTGAAACCCTGCGCGATCACGTACCACTCCGACGAATCCTTGCGGCTAGCCGGCGGCTTGGCATGTTTTACCGTGGCGAAATGGCGTTTCAGCAGCGTCAGCAGCCCTTGGTCGGTCCCGCCCGCCAGCACCTTGGCCAGGAAGATCCCGCCCGGCGCCAGATGCGCGATGGCGAAGTCGGCGGCGCATTCGACCAGTCCCATGGTGCGCAGGTGATCGGTCTGCTTGTGGCCCACGGTATTGGCGGCCATGTCCGACATGACGAGATCGGGCGCGCCGCCCAGCGCCTCCAGCAGCGCATCGGGGGCCTCGTCAGCCATGAAATCCATCTGCAGGATGGTCACGCCGGCAATGGGATCGGTGGGCAGCAGGTCGATACCGACGATCGCCGTGCGCGGTTTGCGCTGGCGCATGACCTGGCTCCAGCCGCCGGGCGCAATACCCAGATCGACGACCCGGGTAGCGCCTTTGAGCAAGCCGAATTTATCGTCCAGCTCGATCAATTTATAGGCAGCGCGACTGCGAAAGCCGTCTTCCTTGGCTTTTTTGACATAGGGATCGTTGATCTGGCGCTGCAGCCAGCGCGTCGAACTCGCGGTCCGCCCGCGCCCGGTGCGCAGCTTTACCGGGTCATTGCCAGAGCGAGTCACGAGGTGCCGCCAGCAAGGCGGCGGCATAGAATTGTCGGCATGACTATGTCTCAGTGCTGGTGGAGGCGGCGCAGGGAGGCACGGGCGCGTTCGCCGGCGTCGCTGGCACCGATCAGGCTGCGCAGGATGCCCTCGCGAATACCGCGATCGGCGACGCCCAGGCGGGTGGCGGGCCACAGGTCGAGGATGGTTTCGAGAATGGCGCAACCGGCCACCACCAGGTCGGCGCGTTCGCGACCGATGCATGGCAGTTCCCGCCGTTCCCCGATCGACATCGACGACAATTGCCCGCTGATTTCGCGCATCGCTGCGGCCGGCACGATCAACCCGTCGACGGCGCGACGATCGTACTGCGCCAGATCGAGGTGGAGGCTGGCGAGCGTGGTGACGGTGCCGCTGGTGCCGAGCAGGCGCAGTGCCGGCAAGCTGTCCGTATCATGTTGCGCCCGGTCGCGGACCGGGGCGATGCGCGCGGCGAATTCGGCGAAGCTCTCGGCTACCAACTGGCGCATCTTGGCATAGCGGGCCTGGCGCTCGATGCGGCAGGCGGTTTCATCGCCCAGCGTTTCGGTCAGCGACACCACGCCCCAAGGCACGCTTTTCCAGTCGAGAATGGCCGGTACGCCGGGGCCGTTTTCGATCAGCACCAGTTCGGTCGAACCGCCGCCTATGTCGAAGATCATCGCTGGGCCGCGACCCGGCTCGAGCAGGATGTGGCAACCCAGCACCGCCAGCCGCGCCTCCTCGCGCGCGCTGATGACATCGAGGAATATCCCGGTCTCGGTTCGTACCCGCTCGATGAAATCATTACCGTTGACGGCGCGGCGGCAGGCTTCGGTCGCGACCGAGCGGGCAAGCTGGACATTGCGCCGCTTGAGCTTGTCGGCGCAGATATGCAGCGCGGAAACGGCGCGGTCCATCGCCGCTTCGGACAGGCGACCGGTCTGCGCCAGCCCTTCGCCAAGCCGGACGACGCGGCTGAAAGCATCGACCACCACCAGATTTTCGCCCGATGCGCGCGCGATCAGCAACCGGCAGTTATTGGTGCCCAGGTCGATCGCGGCATAAGACTGTCGGAAAGCGGACGAAGGACGCGCAATCAGGGCGACTTCCGCGCTGTCCGGGCCGGCAACGGCGCCGCCCGATGGCGGCGTATGCTCATTCGTCTGGCCGACGTGGGGCGTCAGGTTCCTGGTTGGGGGGCATGCGTCGCGGATAGGCCCGCTCGCCAGCCGATTGCACTCATCCCCTTCGTCCGGAAGCTCCTTACGCGCCGTCGGCGGAAGCTGTCCCGCCATGGTCACTATACTCAATTCTATCAAAGCCCGCCCTTGCGGCGAGTACCTGGGTTACACGCTAGCGACCGCAACGCTCCGCGACAAGTGCGCTGTGCGGGGTAGCATGGACCAAGGCCCATCTATGGCCTTGACCCGCATGAAACCGCTGTCTAGAGGCGCCCATTCTTGCCCTGTCGTCTAACGGTAGGACTACGGATTCTGATTCCGTCTATCGAGGTTCAAATCCTCGCGGGGCATCCAATATTCTAAAGATACGTTGTGTATTTCAACTAGTTAGCGTTTGACGCTGGATGGCGTTACCAAACCCGCTACCTATTCTCGCTAAGATTGCTGGCCAATTGAGGCGATCAAGGGTGGACGAGGCGGTGGCAGGAGCATCGGCAAGGATGCCCTAACAGATGAGTTGACTTAAAGTCGGCAGTCTGATTCTATCGATGACAAAATGGGGGCTTCATGACAGTTTGCGTTGCGGTGAAAGTGCATGACTGCCTCGTATTTGCCGCCGACAGCGCAAGCTCCATCGTCTACAATGTGCCAGGATCGGCCCCACAGATTGTTCGGGTCTATGAACACGGCAACAAGGTTTTCAACCTGCTTCGCGGCTCGCCAATCTGCGCCATGACCTCGGGCTTAGGTAACATTGGATCGGCCTCGATCAGTTCTGTCGCCAAGGATTTTCGGAGGCTCGCCACCGACGAGGCGACTCAGTGGTACATCAACCCTACTGATTACACGATGGGCGACGTGGCCGAGAAGGTGAGAAGCTACATCTTTGACGAGCGGATCACCAAGGGCGGCATACTTATCGGAGCAGGTACGTCCCTCCAGTTTTGGGTGGGCGGCTATGGGAGTGCCGACCAGAACCCCGAGCTTTGGCAAATTATCGTTGAAGGGAACGCTTGCCCTCCAGCATCATTACTCTTTAACGGTGATACATGCGGCTGGCATTGCGGCGGTCAGCCCGAAGCTTTGAACAGGCTGCTTTTAGGTTACAGCCAAAAGGTGCCTGATTTGTTGATTGCGGAAGGAGTTGACCCTGCCTTGGTCTCGCAGGTCATGTCCAGTCTTGGCGCGGACCCAGGATCACAGGTGTATGAGGCGTCAATGCCAACACAGGATGCTATCGACTTGACCGAGTTTTTAGTAGAAACGGTAAAAGGTTATGTTCGTTTCTTACCCGGCCCGAATACGGTAGGGGGTCATACCGATCTGGCTGTCGTAACGAAACACGAAGGTTTTAAGTGGATAAGGCGGAAACATCATTATCCAACCCATCTTAACGCGGAGACTGATCATGGCTGATTTGCAAAACACCAAGCCTGCACAATATGAGCCTCGCCGGGACCAGCCTATGCCACAATACAGCTATTCTCCAGTGACTGCACAAGCACATAGCGTGACAGTTCGAAGCGTTAAATCAGGTGGGCTCTCGCAAGGCATGGTCTTGGTGAACGGGAAAATCGCGTACTGATACCAAGGTTGCACGACTCATTTAATCGATAGGGTTGCCGGCTGGTGTCGGCAGCCCCTTTTTGATGGCCAGCTTACAATCTTCCGCTGCATCGAACCAGGCGATCCGCCTCCCATTCGAATAAGCCGTGACGAGCGATAGGCGCGGGTGGGCGCTCAGCACGACATATTTCGATCATATCCGACGACGCTCGATACCGCCACGCAACGCTTGCAACACCCTACACGCGCGCGATGCCGGCCAACAGGGGCGCACTCCAGTCTCGGCCTGGGTTTGCCGAGAGCGCTTTAACGCCTCAGGGGACGAGCACTACCTGCCGACATTGCCGATGAGCGGTAGTTCGTGACCAAGCTGAGAACACTCGACATTGGTAAACCACGCCCCGCCCGGTACTTGGCTTTCGAGTTCATGGTCGATCGCCGCGATAACCCATGTTCCGTTCGCGGCAGTGAGCTGGCTCTGCACCGTCACTCGGCCAAGAAAGACCAGATTGGGATTATAGAGGGACTTTAGTTGCACCCCGGTTTGCGAGAAATTCGGATAGCCTACCAGTCCGGTATCCTTCGACAGCAAAACCGCCTGAGTGCCCCGCGCGCCTCCCTTTGGCGTCGCAACAAGCGTGCTGGTGACCGTATCGATGAAGGCATCGCAATTCGCCGCCTTGGCCATCGCCGCGATTTGCGACCCTGCGTCCCCAGGCCAGTAAGGGTTGCTGATCGATCCCGTCACGCCGTTGTTCTCGAAATCTAGGCCCATCTGATTTGCGATGCCCTTGAAGGCCGTCGCAACATCGACCGTGCCGTTGTAGCTGGTCGGCGGGATTGGCTTGAACCGTTCGAACATGCCTGAAAAGGCAGAGACGTGGAACACGATATCAGGCGGGTCTTGGCCTTCCGCCCACGCCTCCATGATGGAGCCTTTGAACACTACGGCAACGCCGCCTTTGTCATCACCCGCAGAGACAATCACGTTGTTAAAGCGCTGCTGAGGAAAGATCTGTTTATTGAGCACGGTCAGCTTATTCATAAGGTCGAGCGGCATGCCCCAGACACGAAGGTCAAGGCTGGTGGACCACTTGCCGCCACCGCCCTTGGTGATCTGCGCCGAACACCGTAGCCCGGTCAGATCCACGGTATCCTGCCCCGCTGTGCCGAAGTCGCCTTGGCCAAGCTGGAATTGCAGATTGATGATGCGTTTAGCGAAGGCCATGGGTTGTTCCCTGAAACTGTAATCTCAGGTTAACTCGTTTCCTCACGCGCGCGCTCGCGATGCGTCCGGTTCAAAGCGGTAGTGGCTTGAGCGCCGGCATTCGGGGGAGCAGGTTTTGATTGGCGCTGATGGGGGAGCGGAGAGTTATGGCTACGATTCAGGAGGCCGCCGCCGAGGTTGCGAATGATCTGGTCGGTCGAAGAGGCGGATATGAAACCGCGCCAGATCTGCTGAGTCACGACATTGAAATCGCGACTGATGCTGCCATTTTAATGAGTCAGCGCTTGGGCAAATCCATTGATATCGATGATTTTCTTGAAAAGACTATCGAGTTTCAGACGCGAGCTACAGCAGTCGGGCAAGGTCATATCCAGGTTATTGTTCTTGCCGGATACGTAGCCTTCTTCACTCTTTGGTCGGCTATGGCATATTCGGTCCCGGTCTGGGCAATCCTCGGTGCAGGGGCATTTATGGTGCTGTCATTGGTAATTTTCGTTGGCTGGACGGTTGTGGGTCTCTTTTTCACCAAGTCTGCGATGGAACGTACTTTGGCCGTTTATCAGGCTGGCCCGGTCGACTTTTACCCTCGCCACCAAGCGGCTGAAATCGAGAACCTAACCGGGAGATCGCGATTGATGGCATGGTGGCGCCCAGTCGTCTATTCGGCTGGTGGAGCCGCAATGTTTGCTGCGGTGATCCTCGCGGTTGCCTCGATCACCACCTTGGTGAACAAAATAAGTGCTACAGCAAATAGCGCCCCCAGCGCAGCTAGCGTTGGCCCACGAGTGCGCATCCATCAGCCTGCACCGTGAAAGGTCGGGCCGGTCGATCGCCTTGCAAAACAGCACGATAACGTCCCCAGCTTTAAGCTTGGCCGCCACATTTAAATCGGGCAGTAGCGCCTTCACCGTGCTGATGTTGTCGTTCGCTAGCGAAACCTCTGCTTGATCGCCGGCTTCCACCTTATCTACCTCTCCGCGCACCAGGGCGGGTTTGCCGCCATACTTCTGCGAGGCAGCAACCTCATTCGTCGCGAAATCATATGCTAGACGCGGCGCGTCCGCAATTTCCGGAAGATCAGCGGCTGCTAAGGCTGACGCTGTGCCAGCCGACAAGGTGTTTTCTTGAGATTGAGGGCAATCTGAAGCTGATGGCGCGGAGCAAGACGCGAGTAGGGACAGGCCAACAAGTCCCATGATTTTCTTCATTAAAATTCCCCCGAAAGCGCTCAGTCGCCCTAGTTCTCTCAATCGAGCGGAACGGCAAGTGTCAGGTGGGCGTGCGGGACATTCTTCGTCATCACAGCGACGCGTCCAGCCGCCGCAGCAGCGCCGCCATCAACATCGTTTCGCCCGACCGAGCGCCGTGTTTCCACGCGTGCCGATTGCCTTCAGGCGCCCCCGGATTCGTACCGCCGTGCATCCTGCAACGCCGCTTCCCCTTGATGGCCGGTGATTGGCACTCCCTGCCCAAGCGGGTCCGGGCTAGGCAGCGCGGGGCCATGTGAGCCTTGTGCATGGGACTGTTCGATCGATCTTGCATTTGATGCCCCCCCGGCGTGGTGGTGGAATTGATCGGCAATGACGGCCTGGCCGCCCTCATTGACGTGGATGTGCCGCACCGTTTGCTCGCGCGGCTGGTGCAGCTTGGCCAGCGTTTCCAGCGTGGCGCGGGATTGCGCCTGGGCCTTCAGCGCAAGCCGCATGTAGCGCTCCATGGCTTCCGGCTGGTGGCCTGTGTAGATGGCAGCGCGCCGCGCATATTCGGTAAAGATTGTGTCCAGCGTGATCGCTTGCACGGCCAAGGTGTGAGACGCTAACGCAAGATCGCCTGTCCGGGCGCCATCAGCGAAGTGGAATAGCGCTGGCATTATCTCGCCGGCCGTAAGTCCTGTGTCGCCATTGAACGAGCCAGCACCATACGTGTCGATGGTCTGCGCATGTCGTGCGAACGGGGATACCAACCATTCCCCCCGACCGGGCACGCGTCCGGCTGATTTTGTCGCCCTTTCGTGAGCAGCGCCAACCATGGGACCGATGGACGGCGGGGCATCCGGCGCTGCAATGGCTGGCGCTGGGGTCGCATCAGAGTTCGGCTTCTTAGGCTTGGCCATGTTATCTCCTGTTTCTGATTTTGCGTCCATTTTGCCGCACCTTAAAATATCCTCCGGCACGTGCCGCACCCCACCACCCTACTAGTAGTAGGGGTGGTGGTGCGGCAGATCGCGCGCCTAACCTGCCGCACCTTGCCGCGCCGCACCTTACGATGGTGCGGCAAAGTCCACCGGATCGCCTACCTCGATCCATTTGCGCAGATCGCGGTTCTTGTCGTCCCGCTCCACTACCTTCAAAACGCCATTGCCAATCCACGTGCGGAGCATTGACTTGATGCGGCACTTGTCCGCCTTCTTGTCGACATTGAGCCTCAGAACGTCCGCTACGGCGTTTCCGGCCCATTGCGCGGCCTGTGTGTTCTCGCGCCACTCGCCGTCACTAATTGCCGTCTGAACGGCAGCCAGATCGCGCGTGGTGATGTTGTCGAACGGGTCGGGCAGCTTCCAAGGTGCCACCGCCGCGACATTGTCGCCAAAGCCTGAGCCACCATTGCCCAGGTCGACGCCAACCAGCTTGAACCAGTCGGCCTTCTCGGCTGGCGCGCGGTTGTGCTTGTCGTCCGTGACGTTGATGCAACTGCGGCGTTCCTCATCAGCCATACCCAGCCGATCGGCTTCCTCTGGTGTCATGCGGTTGATGACCAAGGTGGAGCGCGCGGCATTAATCAGCGCCACCGCGCCGCGTGACGACAGCGCTGTTACCTCGCCCGCGCCGGCCTTGCTGGTATGGTGCACCAACATGATGCAGCAGTTTGCGGCCTTCGCAACGCGCGCCCAGGCCTTGGCGATTGCGTCGATTTTGGTGTTGTGGTTTTCCTCGGCCTGGTGGCTGGAAACGAACGGATCGATCACCAGCAGATCAATGCCGCGCCGGATCAATTCTGCCGTTATCGCCTCGTAGATCGGCGCGAGCAACTTGAAGCCGTCCGGTCCATCGATGGCAGTGCAGAGACCCGCGCCCTCCATGCCGCTGTCGACAAATAGACCGCCCCCAATATCCTCCTGGTCAAGGCCATGATGCAGCGCCGCCGCCTGAAGTGACCGGGCCATTTCGTCCAGATCGTCCTCGAGGTTCCAGAGCCAGACGCGCTTGGCGCCACCCCAAACTTTCTTGCCTAAGATCGGCTGGCCCGAAGCCATCGACAGCGCCAAGGTAGCGAGGAATGTGGACTTGCCGGCGCCGCCTGGTGCGATGGTGCAAGCGATCGTCCCGCGCAGCAGCCAGCGTCCGAATAGCCAAGGGCGGCAAGGCAGCGCAGCCGGATCGCGCCATAGGTAAGGGGTGGCTTCGATCAATGGCCCGGGGGGCGCCAAGATGATCGAATCTGCACCCCAGTCGGTGTGAACTGCACTACCCACGGGCCACCGCCTTGCCCATGCGGGCGATCTCGATCAGCGCGGCAGCATCGGCGCGGCAAATGTCGGCAAAGTCGACCCCAACGCCCACCGCGTCACCCTCAGCGCCAGCCGCAATAGGAAGCGCTAAAACGCCACCAACGCGCTCAGCGGCCTCCGTGGCTGACTCTACGCCTAAATTGCGAGGTAGGTGGCCGTCGTGATCAGCGGCAATAATGATCTCACGGCGCGGAAAGGTGCGGCGCATAGCGAGCGCTACCGACAGCAGGTTCTTTGCCGACAGAGCAGCAGCGACGCCGTAGCCGGTTGCCTCGTGAATCGTGGCACAGGTGCCGTATCCCTCGCCAATCACCAGAGGGCCATCGTTCCGGCCGCCGGCCAACTTGCTGACGCCGAATGGCCAGAACAGGGCGGCAGTACGAGCGCCCGGCAGGAAGCGCTTGAAACCATCACGGCCGACACGCTGAACGTTCCACAAGCTCATGTGCTCATCAACCATGGGCACGAGAAGATCACCGCCCGATTGACGTACACCGAACGGGGCGAGGCCCTTGCCGATCAGGTAGAGGTGTTCTCGGCTGGGCTCGCTGGCATTTTGCCATGCTGACACGGCCGAGATGCGTCCTGCATCAATCTCGGCAGAGCGCTTGGCTTCGGCTTCCCGGATGCGTCGGGCAATAGCCTGCCGATCGGCGTGGGACAGCTCGCGCGTTTGGCCAGAGCGCCAAGATGCCCGGATGCCCAGGCGGTAATGCCCGAAGCATCCGGCAGGGTTGCCATCGAGATAGATGACTGCCCAGCCGTTACGGCGCCCTGGCTTATCGCCTTGGGCACGGAAGCGGACAAGCTCGCCGGTTGATAGAGCGCTGGCGATGGGCTCAAGCGGAGTGATACCAGCCGAAGTCATAGCGGCGATGAACGCGGGGATTGCCTCGGTCATGAAGCACCCCCTTCCGGCGCTGCCTCGGGCAGCGGATCATTCCAGCCTGAACCGTCCGGAACGATCTCAACAAGGAACCGTCCACCATCGCGGGTAGCGCGCCGGGCAAGTTGTGCGAGGTGGATAGAGCGAACGATGTTGCCAGCGCCGATCTCGCAATCGGTTAAGCAGACAAGGCCGTTGCTGGTCGGCATGACCAAAATGCGGCGTTCCCAAGGACGTGGCATCAGATTGCACCCCCGCTGATTAGCGCGTGCGCATTGGCTGTGAGGGTCAATACCGCAGCCCATTTGCCGGAGGGGTTCTGGCGGCGTTCGCCGGTCGGTTCAACAAGGCCAAGCCGCCGCAGTTCCGAGATGCGCGGCAGGATCGCTTCGCGGGTTAGGTTGGTGCCGGCGACTATCGCCAGCGCAGGGGCGCGTCCCAGTCGGGCGAGCGACATCAGCGCAGTGCGACGAAGGTGGGGAACGCTGGCCGCGATATCGTCGGCTGCGTCCTGGCTGGTGCCGTCGATACCTTTGGCGCCGGGGTGATCGGGATAAAGGTCAGTAATGGTCGCCTCCATCGATCAGAGCGGGAAGAGCGTGGCGGTCCAATAGGATGCGCAGCCAGTTTGCTTGCTTGTCGCTGAGCGGGGCAGAGCGATAGGCAAGGCCTCCGCAGAATTGGCCCTCCTTTTCCGAGAGTGTCTCGATGGCCAGCACGGCGCGGGCGGCGGAGCGATGGTGAGTGAATGGCTCAACCATGACAGCCACCGCCGACAACAAGCGCGGCCAGCGTCGCCGCAATTTCAGGGCGCACTCGATAGGCGGCGATAAGGGTTTGAGATTGGATTGCGAGTGGGCTAAAGCAATCACGGAAGCAGCGGTCCAAGCTATTCCGCGACGCCCCGGTTCCAGCCGGGGTTTCGCATTTCTGGGGCATGGGTTATGCCTCTCCGAAGCTAGGCAAGCTCGCCAGGTATTCGTCGACGCTAGCAAGCTCGATCAGGGTACGAGCACCGAGCTTCTTAGCCCGGATACGCTGATCTTTCAGCATTTCGTAACAAGTTGAGCGGCCAAATCCGTAGCGCCGGCAGGTGTATTTGATGTCACCGAACGTGGCGTTGGTCATGTCCGTTGCTCCACTGGAGCCTTGCGGTGCGCAGGGCCTTCAATGGACAGCTACATATGCGCACGGACTTTCACGAGTAACGCCATGATCTCGCGCCGTCGCAGTTCTAAACGGTCGCGCTTAAGGCCTGTGCGACGGCAGCTTTTGTAAAGGTGTTTTTGTGCACGAGTTTCAGCGCAGCGTGAATGAAGGACACGCCCTTCGAATCAGCCCTGCGCATTCCGAAGGCAATTCCAGCCGCGTCAGCAACCGAGGATAAAATCTTCGCGAGTTCCTGCGCATCTTCGTGCCAATAAGCGCGTTGTCGGGGAGACATGGGCGGCAATTCTTCCTTTATAATCTGCGATAATTCGCCAAGTGACTCTAACCGCGTAAGTTTCGCCCGAATTTCTTTGGCGCTCCTAGCAAGCTGCTCTCGTTTAAATTCAGACACAGATCGCTTATACTCACTCCGTGTTGCGATAAGTTCATTGTGATAGAGGCGCGCTGCCTCGGCTACTTGCGGGAGCAAGTCATGAAGTACGTCATAATGCTTCACGGTGTCGGGCGGCGCGAGTTCCAGCCGTTCAGCTACTCGCATCGTACTCAGGGATAAACGCAGCGACTCTACGCCATCATCGCTTAATCTGGTGATTTTTGCAGCAGTTAGCATCCTCGCGACATCTGCCGCTGATACGCTGTCATCTCCGGATAATACGGCTAAGTTTGCTCCCGGTCCCATCAGAGTGGCGCGACCATCGATATACGTGCGCAACAGGGCGCCCCCGGCCCATTCACCGGCTGAAACAACTCTTTTTTTCTTGCTCATTACCGTCTCCCTACCGGTCCCAAATGATGGCGGGGCAACGGGCTGGAGTTTCCCGCGTTCGGCTGGCCAGCCTATCCCCGCCAAGAGGTTAGCTCATCGGTCAGGCTGCCCTGGAGCGCGACCCACTGCATTCGGCGGCCAACCATAGATCGTGCGCATCCTTGGCTAAAACCGCCATGATGATGCCTGCATCGGTGAGGGCGTGAACATCCTCATCACGCGCGATCCGTAACTTCTTCGCCAATTCACCAAGGTTTTGAGCAGGATGAAGTAGTAAGGCCATCAGAGCATTCTGGGTCTCGTCGCAATGTGCTTCATCAACGTCACGGGGCAGGTCACCGCCGATCGGCACATCGGCTCCGCATCGTGCCAAATCCCATTGGGCATTTGCGCGGCGCCATGCGCGTAATAGCACTTCCTGCCAGATGGACATGTTTTCGGAATTGCTCATTACGCTTCTCCCAGCAAGCGGCGATAATCGGCGACAGTCTGGCGAAGATATTCCTCGTTCCAAGCTTCGAACGATTCGCCGGGTTCCACTCCCAAAATGATATCTAGCTTCCAGAGCAACGCTGCGTGGTGTGGCGCAGGTATTTCCATGAGCGCGTTTCTGGACTCCCAAGCCAAAACCGCGAGCCGCTCATATTCATCGCTGATATGATCGGGCACCTTGTAACCCGCCTCAGTCTTTTCGCGGTCGAAGGCGCGACCATAGGCCTCACATGCCCTGGCGGCTGCGAGGTGGTACTTCATTGCCTTGTCCCATGCGACGCTGGGGGATCCATTTGCGAAAGCCATGTTTGGGATCGATATGGCAGCGACAGCAGCGATTGTGCTGCCTCCAAGGAACGAACGCCGGTCGGCGGTTGGCAGGCTGTTCATGCTGCCCTTCCCAAGCGGTGAAGATCAGCCAGCACCGGATCAAGGTCATGCAAGTCCATGCTCTCGTTTCTGGCCAGTTCGATCTTGCACGCAACAGCAGCAAAGTCAGGTGCAGGCAAGAGAACCAGCGCCTCCACAGCGGCTCTAACCCGGTCCACAGCGTCATGCTGCGCCCGCGCGGCTTCTGCATGGCCAGTCTGCTGCCTTACCAGCTCGTCCCGGCGTTCATAGTCCGCTTTCACTGCCCAGCCTCGCTCAATGACATCATCGAGGGGCTGTGCAGGATCGCCGGACCCGGTCAGCAATTCTTCAACTGTCGGGGGCTTGGGTTGCAATGACCAGTATAGCGCCTCAGTTCGGTTGAAAGCAGGGTGAGTAGCTTCAAGCGCCGCCTCAGCGCGGGCGATGTTGTCCAGTGCGGCATTCCAGGCTGCCCGTGATGGCGCTGCCCTGGCCATGGGAATAGCCGGGATTGAGACGGTAGCAACGGCGGCAACAGCGAACGCGCCCCCGTCTAGAAATCCGAGTCGATTTGCCTTAAGTGTTTGATCAGCCATAGCGAAGTTCTCTTTCGTTGGTGGTGAGGGCCGGTCGGGAGCTACTACCTTCCAGACCGGCCCGAGTTTACCGGCTCATGCCGATTGCTTTGCAGTGCCGATGGGCACCACGTTATCTCCCTCGCCAGACAGCGACGGCGCCGCAAAGCGGCCCCATGCGTCCATCAATGCGCGGCGCATGTCCCGAAGGTCGGTGCGCAAATAAGCTTGTTCGGTGGCAGTACCCACGCGGTGCGCCAGCGCCATTTCGGCGACCATCGCCGGGATCGTCGGCATTCTTTCGGCTGCCCAATCGCGGAATGCACTACGAAAGCCATGAACAGTCTCGGTGCGTCCGGCCAGCCGCATGATTTTTGTCAGGGACACATCGGACAAAGGCCTGCCCGCCTTGGCGCCGGGAAATATCAGGCCCTTGCGCAATGCCTCAGGCGTCATGCGCTCCAAGATCGCCGCTGCGGCGTCATTCAAGGTGGCGACGTGGGCAATGTCGCCCTTCATATCGTCGGCAGTACGTGACCACGTGCGGGCTTCCAGGTCGATCTTTTCCCAAGTGGCAGACCTGACTTCCCCAGTGCGCGCGCCGGTCAAAATTGCAAACAGCATTGCCATTCGGCTGGCGCCGGATCGCATGGCGAGCTGATCGGCCACGAAACTCGGCAACTCGACAAAGGGCACCGCTGCAAAATTACCGCCCCTTGGTTGCTTGGCGAGTCCTGTGCGTAGTTCGCGCGCATCGGGCAGGGAGTCGGTGCGCCAGCCGCGCGCCTTGGCAAATGCCAGCACCTGCATAATCCGCGCGCGGACCTTGCGCGCCATTACCGGCTTGTCGGTCCAGATCGTGCCCAATGCGGCGATGATATCCGCCGCGCCGATTGCATCCACCTTAACGCCGCCCAGCTTAGGGCAGGCATGCTCCAGCAGCGAGGCTTTGAACGCGTCAGCAGTGCGATCTGCCCAGCCGCTCGCCAAGGCCTCATGTGCTGAAACAACTGCCTCGGCGAAGGTCGGGATGGCGCGCCGTTCTTTGTCGCGCTCCAGCACGGGATCGGCGCCAGCCTTGGCCAGCTTGCGCAATGCGGTCGCCTTTTCACGGGCCTCCGCCAACGTCAGGATTGTCCGTTGCATCAAGGCTATTTCGCCAAGCGGGTCGTGCTTACCAAATGCTTTGTTGCCCAGGCCGTCCTCATCGACGGTGCCCAGGCCAATATCACGGCTCCTGCCGGCTACCTGCACTCGCAAGACCCATGACTTGCCGCCCGAGGGCTTCACCAGCATTTGAAGGCCCGCGCCATCAGACAGCCGGACAGCCTTTGGCTTGCCATCAGGCCCCACGCCCGGCTTGGCATTCTTAACCTTCAGCGCTGTGAGCTTGACCATACCGTTACCCCAACCGTTACCAAACTTTGGAACGGCTTTAGGCAAACGTCAATGGATTAATGTGGATGGTCTGCCGAACACAACCCAGCAACGGCTGGGTTTTCAAAGAGTATGGTGGATGCCACTGGACACACGTTCAAATCCTCGCAGGGCATCCAACACCACCGCTATAGTGTTGCCGGGACTGTTCGACTTCGATCACCAAAGCAGCGCTTCACATCATCGCGGTCATGGGTTGGGACCGAGCACGACGATATGAAAGCTGCCCGATATCATCGCTGGGCGTCCGGCGCCCGTCGCGGGCTGGAAACCGGCTGCGGGGAGGAATAGCCGTCCGCTCGCTGCATCGAGCGCGGCCGTTCGGGCGCTCTTTTCGGTGGCTACGGTGGACTGGCCCGATACCTGCCGGCCGTTCAGGGTGGTGATCGACACGGTACCGCTTTTGCCGCACGGCACCAGGAAGCGGTGTTGCGCGGCTTGCCAGATCGCGGCATCAGGGCCCATGCCGATCGGCACCAGCCGGACCATCCGCCGGGCGACGATATCGACCAGCGCCGCCTGGCCATTGGCGCAGGAACTCAGCGCCAGCCCTGCTTCCGGCGCGTAAGCCAGCCCGGTGGGACCAGTGCAGCCCGGCATTGCGATAGTGCCGGCGGACTTGCCGGTGCCCAGGTTGGCCAATTCGATCTCGTTCAAGTCTTCATTGTTGACCGCGAGCAAGGTCGGGCTGACCACGACGCCGAACTCGAGCCCCGGCTTGAGCACGATCCGCCCGGTCTCGACCCGGCGGGCAAGATCGATCACCGAGATTGTTCCGGCCTTTGCATCCATGACATAGGCGGTGCGACCATCGGCCGAGAGCGCGGCGGCATCCGGGTCGGCGGCCACCGCGATCTTCGCCAGTTCCGCGCCGGTAGTCTCGTCGAGGATACGCACGCTGTCGTCATGCCCGCTGGTGACCAGCACCGCATTGCGGCCGGGGATGGCAAGCGCCGCATGAGCACCGGCGATCGTGCCGATGGCGCGGACCGGGGCGGTGCCCGATGGATCGATCACCAGCACGTCCTGGCCATGCGCCACGAGCAGACGCTGATGGGGAGCATCCCAGCTGGCATAATCCCACCGCCCGTCGGGAGCCGGGATCGACGCCGATTTGTGGAAGGAGGGACCGGCCGGCGCTGCCGCGGCCATAGTGGCGGTGATTGCGGCCACGGTAACGCTGATTGGGAAAGCTAGGCGTCGCATATGATTACTCCTGTTAACCGATCCAACCGTTGCCGCCGGCTCTTGCATCGATGTGGCTGAACGCCTGCTGGCCGCCGACGTCGAGTAGCGGCGAGGCGCAATAAGCCGTGGTCGCGAGTAGGGCATTAAGTCGGCGAGATTGGGGCATGATCCGGTTCCCGGCAAATGCCGGCTATTTCGAACAGGCCCGGCAGTTTGGATTTGCGCTACATTTATGACAGTTTGCGCTCAGATTTATTGGGATTTGGTAACCTTCCCCGCATTGCGCCTCGCGTAACCGAGTTAGCCAAACAGCCGGGTGAGCACTTTCCATTACGCCTGAGCGGCGCTATGACAAACCGCCTATCCAAAAGGACTGCCATGCCCGTCTATCGTTCCCGCACCACCACCCATGGCCGCAACATGGCTGGCGCGCGCGGGCTGTGGCGGGCGACGGGAATGACGGACGCCGACTTTGGCAAGCCGATCATCGCCGTGGTCAATAGCTTCACGCAGTTCGTGCCGGGCCATGTCCACCTCAAGGATCTGGGCCAACTGGTCGCGCGCGAGATCGAAGCGGCGGGTGGCGTCGCCAAGGAATTCAACACCATCGCGGTCGATGACGGGATCGCGATGGGGCATGGCGGCATGCTTTATTCGCTGCCCAGCCGCGAGCTGATCGCCGACAGCGTCGAATATATGGTCAACGCGCATTGCGCCGACGCGATGGTGTGCATTTCCAACTGCGACAAGATCACGCCCGGCATGCTGATGGCCGCGCTGCGGATCAACATTCCCGCCGTGTTCGTCTCGGGCGGACCGATGGAGGCAGGCAAGGTGGTGATGAAGGGCGTTACCAAGGCGCTCGACCTGGTCGATGCGATGGTGGCCGCCGGCGATGAGTCCTACACCGACGAAGAGGTCGAGGCGATCGAGCGTTCGGCCTGTCCGACCTGTGGTTCCTGCTCGGGCATGTTCACCGCCAATTCGATGAACTGCCTGACCGAAGCGTTGGGGCTGTCCTTGCCGGGCAATGGCTCGGTGCTGGCGACGCATGCCGATCGCGAAAAGCTGTTTCGTGAGGCGGGGCACGTCATCGTCGATCTGGCGAAGCGCTGGTACGAGCAGGACGACATCTCCGCGACACCGCGCGGCATCGCTACCTTCGCCGCGTTCGAGAATGCGATGAGCCTCGACATCGCGATGGGTGGATCGACGAACACCGTGCTCCACCTGCTTGCCGCCGCGCACGAGGGGGAGGTGGACTTCACCCTCGCCGACATCGATCGGTTGTCGCGCCGCACGCCCTGCCTGTGCAAGGTCGCCCCCGCCAAGGCCGACGTGCATATGGAGGATGTCCACCGTGCCGGCGGGATCATGTCGATCCTTGGCGAACTCGAGCGCGGCGGGCTGATCGATGCGAGCCAGCCCACCGTCCACGCCCCGACGCTGGGCGACGCGCTCGATCGCTGGGATATCGGCCGGACCAACAGCGAGGAGGTCCGCAAGTTCTTCAAGGCGGCCCCCGGCGGCGTGCCGACGCAGACCGCGTTCAGCCAGGCGGAACGCTGGGACGATCTCGATACCGATCGCCAGGGTGGCGTGATCCGCTCCACCGCGCACCCGTTCTCGCAAGAAGGCGGCCTGGCCGTGCTGTTCGGCAATCTCGCGCCCGAAGGCTGCATCGTCAAGACGGCGGGTGTCGATGAAAGCATCCACACGTTCCACGGAATCGCGCGCGTCTATGAAAGCCAGGATGCCGCGGTAGTGGGCATCCTGGGCGGGCTGGTGGTGGCAGGCGATGTCGTGGTAATTCGCTACGAGGGGCCCAAGGGTGGTCCGGGGATGCAGGAGATGCTGTATCCGACCTCCTATCTCAAATCGAAGGGACTGGGCGCGGCCTGCGCGCTGATCACCGATGGGCGGTTCTCGGGTGGGACATCCGGGCTGTCGATCGGTCATGTCTCGCCCGAAGCGGCCGAAGGCGGGTTGATCGCGCTGGTGCAGACCGGCGATCCGATCGTGATCGACATCCCGGCGCGCACCATCCGCCTCGATCTCGACGATGCGGTGCTCGCCGAGCGCCGTGCCGAAATGACGGCACGGGGCGCCAAGGCGTGGAAACCCGTCGGTCGCAAGCGCGATGTATCGCCCGCTTTGCGCGCCTATGCGGCGATGACGACTAACGCGGCGCGGGGCGCGGTGCGCGACGTAAGCCAGGTCGAACACGGCTGAAGTTCATCGCCGGATGGGCGGCGCAGTTGCCGACCGACACTGCTCCGCCTGCAGCCCCCGGACATTCTGGTCGGTCGTTCGCTCAACCCTACAAATTCGTGGTTACGTGCTGGTCCTTGACGTCGCCGCGAACATCCATCCCCATCGCCATCTTGGCTGTGGTCAGCAAGTCCTTGCTGGCGTCCCAGATCGTGGCGTCGCCCAGGTCCATGCGCAGCATCACCATGTCGGGATCGTCCTTGCCGGCAGGAAACCAGGCTTCAACGGCGTTCGACCACTGCTTGTCGAGCCGGCTGCGGCTGGTTTCATGGACCAGATTGCCATGGAATCGCGCGAACAGATCATGACCCTTGGCGCTGAAGGTCACCGTTGCCGGCCCCATTTCGGCAAACCGGCTATGCGCCCCGACAAAGAACCAGATCGCGCTGTCGGCATCCCGGTCCAGCTGGGCAGTCATCGGCGCAGCGGTATCGGGGTCTGCGTCCAGTTGCAGCATGACGAGCGCGGAGTGCGACATCGCATGCCAGAATTTCGTTTTCAGTTCGGCGGCGTTTCCTTCGTTGTACATGATCGGCTCTCTTTTTTCGGGGGTGCCGCTAAAACGCGATGCGCGGGATTGAGTTCCATCGTGCGATTCGTTTGCGGCCCGGCATGAGGAACGCAAATTCAGTACGATCCCGCGCCGAACCGGTATAGGCGAAGCGCCATGACCCTTCAGCCCATCCTCACCGCCGGCCTGGCCGGGCTGGCGATGGTCGCCGCCGCCTATCAGGTCGCCGCGCTGGTGATGGTCCGCCGGTTTTTCGCCAGCCGGGCAGCGGTTGTGCCCAGCCCCGCCGCGGTTTCGCTGCTCAAGCCGTTGCATGGCACCGAGCCGCACCTCGCCGCCAACCTCGCCAGTTTTTTCGGCAGTGCCCATGACGGCCCGATACAGATGGTGTGCGGGGTGAACGAGCCACAGGACGGCGCCGTTCGCGCGGTCGCGGCGTTGACCGCGGCCTATTCCGGCGCGGACATCGTTTTGTCCACCGGCCCCGCATGGCCCAGCGCCAACGGCAAGATCGGCAATCTGATCGCGATGCTGCCGCTGGCGAGACATGATATCCTGGTGCTGTCCGACAGCGACATGGTGGCGAACCGCGATTATCTGGCGCAGGTGCTGGCGGCGCTCGCGCGACCCGGCGTCGGCGCGGTCAGTTGTCTTTATGCCGGGCGCGGCGATGCCGGGTTCTGGTCGCAACTGGGTGCGGCGGCGATCAGTTACACCGGCATGCCCAATATGGTGGTCGGGCTGGCGAGCGGGCTGGCGCGGCCCTGCATGGGCTCGACCATCGCGATCGACCGGGTAACACTGCGGGCGATCGGCGGGTTCGAGCGTTTTGCCGATACGCTGGCGGACGATCACGCCCTCGGCGCGGCGGTGGCACAGCTGGGGTTGCGCGTCGCGATCCCGCCGATGTTGCTGGTACACGCCGGAACCGAGCGCTCACTGAGCGAGTTGTGGCGCCATCAGCTGCGCTGGGCCGTAACGATTCGCGGGGTTGCCGGAGCTGGTCACTGGGGTTCACTCGTCACCCATGCCGTGCCGCTGGCGCTGATCGCGATGGCATTTCATCCGATAACAGGCGGGTTGACGCTGCTGGTGGCGCTGGCCGCGCGGATTGCGCTTGCGAGCCAGGTCGATCGCATTCATGAGCGGCGGACTGCACCGGCATGGATGGTTCCACTGGCCGATTGCCTCGGATTTGTCATCTTTTGCGCCAGCCTGATCGCGCGAAAGGTTGATTGGCGCGGGGCTAGGCTTACTATGGTCGCCGATGGCCGCATCACCGTTGCGGAAAAGACCGGCTGAAAAAGAGAATTTGATGAAGCGCACCCTTTTCCTCCAGGCTCCCTCGTTCGATGGCTATGACGGCGGCGCCGGCGCGCGTTACCAGATGAAGCGCGAGGTAAAGAGCTTCTGGTATCCGACCTGGCTGGCCCAACCTGCCGCGATGGTCCCCGGATCGAAGCTGATCGACGCGCCCGCGCATGACCTGTCGTGGGACGACATCGCGCATGAGGTCAATGAGCGCGACCTGGTCATCCTGCATACCTCCACCCCCAGTTTCGGGCAGGACGTGCGCACCGCGGAACTGATCAAGGCGCGTAACCCGGCGATCATGATCGGCTTCATCGGCGCCAAGGTTGCGGTCGAGTCGGAAAAGTCGCTGCTGGCCAGTTCGGCGATCGATTTCGTCTGCCGCAACGAGTTCGATTTTACCGTGGTCGATGTCGCCAGCGGCATGCCGCTCGCCGATGTTCTGGGCATTTCCTATCGCGGCGCGGACGGCACGGTGATCCATAACGCCGACCGCCCCATGGTCGAGAGCATGGACGACATGCCGATGGTCTCGCCGATCTACAAGCGCGACCTTACGATAGAGAAATACTTCGGCGGCTATCTCAAGCACCCCTATGTCAGCTTCTACACCGGGCGCGGCTGCAAGAGCCGCTGCACCTTCTGCCTATGGCCGCAGACTGTGGGCGGCCATAATTATCGCACCCGCTCGATCGCCAAGGTGATCGAGGAAGTGAAATATGTCATCGCCGAGATCCCCCAGACGAAGGAAATCTTCTTCGACGACGATACGCTGACCGACAATCGCGAACGCGTGGCCGAACTGGCGATCGAGATGGGCAAGCTTGGCTTCGGCAAGCCCGGTTTCGGCATGACGTGGAGCTGCAATGCCAAGGCCAACGTGCCGTTTGCCACGCTGAAAGTGTTGCGCGAGAATGGCCTGCGGTTGCTGCTGGTCGGCTATGAAAGCGGTAACCAGCAGATTCTGCACAACATCAAGAAGGGCCTGCGGACCGATGTCGCGCGGCAGTTCACCAAGGATTGCCATGCGTTGGGCATCGTCATCCACGGCACTTTCATCCTGGGCCTGCCCGGCGAAACGCTGGAGACGATAGAGGAATCGATCAATTACGCCAAGGAATTGAACCCGCACACCATCCAGGTCAGCCTGGCGGCGCCGTATCCGGGCACGTTCCTGTACAAGCAGGCGACCGAGAACGGCTGGTTCGACGGCACCGATCATCTGCTGACCGATGGCGGCAACCAGATCGCACAGCTATCCTACCCGCATCTCCACGCCAGCGTCATTTTCGACAAGGTGGAGGAATTCTACAAGCGCTTCTACTTCCGCCCCGGCAAGATCGGTTCGATCGTGGGCGAAATGCTGCGCGACTGGGACATGATGAAGCGCCGGCTGCGCGAAGGCGTGGAATTCTTCGAATTCCTGCGCCGACGGAAGGAAGCGGCCTGAATCGTTGCGGAGGCTGATCGTCACCGCTGATGATTTCGGCGCTGCGATTGCAGTGAACGAAGCGGTGGAGATCGCCCACCGCGACGGCATCCTGACTGCGGCCAGCCTGATGGTGGCCGGCGTTGCGGCGGATGATGCGGTGACGCGCGCGCGCCACCTGCCCATGTTGGGCGTCGGGCTGCATATCGTCCTGGCGGATGGGGCGCCGATACTGCCGCCCGATCGGATTCCCGCGTTGGTCGGGCCTGACGGGCGTTTTCGGACCGGCATGCTGCGCACCGCATTCGCGATCGCCGTCAGCCCTGCCGCCCGGCGCCAGATGGAGGCCGAGGTAAGCGCGCAGTTCGCCGCTTTCGCCGCCACCGGCCTGCCGCTCGATCACGTCAATGCCCACAAGCATTTCCACCTGCACCCGATCATCGCCGGGGCGATCCTGCGCGCCGGGCGCCGCCATGGCCTCTCGGCCATGCGCGTTCCGATCGAAACCGGCGCCGGGGCGGTGCTGAACTGGTGGGCCGGTCTGCTGGGCCAGCGTTGGCGTCGTGCCGGGGTGATGGTGAATGACCGGGTGGTCGGGCTGGCGGGTAGTGGCGCATTCGATACCGCGCATATGCTCGGCGCGCTGGCGGCGTTGCCCGATGGACTGACCGAAATCTATTGCCATCCCGCTATCGTCGACGCTTGGCCCGGCTCTGCCCGCGGCTATCGCTATCGCGACGAGCTGGCCGGGTTGATCGATCCGCAAGTCCGCGCGGCGGTCGTCGGCAGCGGCGCGGAATTGGGGTCATTCGCCCACTTTATTGGCGCTGCGCCGGTGCCCGCGACCCGGACCGGCGCAGCGTTGACCGCCTGACGCCATGTTGGAAGCGCATATCATGCCGCATCTGCTGGCCGCGAGCCTGGCGGCTGCCCAGCCGGCCGCACCCACTGCGGTTGCCGGGGCGCCCGCCGCTGTCGAAGTTCCCCCGCCCGTCGCCCCACCCGTCGCTCCGGCGCCTCGCGATCCCGCTGTCGCCATTCCCACGCCCGTGCCGGAGCAGATTCCCGCAACCACGGCCGTGCCCGGCCTGCGCGACCCGCTGGAGGGCCTGAACCGGATCGGTTACAAGATTTCGCAGCCGATCGATCGTTTCATCATTCGCCCGGTGGCGCTGACTTACCTCGCCGTAGTCCCGCATCCCGTTCGCGACGGCGCCCGCAATTTCATCCGTAACCTGTTCGAGCCGATCGTGTTTTTCAACGACCTGCTGCAACTGCGCCCCAAGCGCGCCCTGCATACGCTGGCCCGGATGGCGCTGAACAGCGCAGTGGGCCTGGGCGGGGTGTTCGATGTCGCGAAGCGGAAACCGTTTCATCTCGTCCATCGCGAAAATGGCTTTGGCGATACTCTGGGCTATTACGGGATCGGGCCGGTGGCCTATGTCTATCTCCCGGTGCTTGGTCCGAGCACGCTAAGGGATCTCGTTGGCGAGGTCGGCGATGCTTACGCCGAACCGCGCCTGCTCGACCGTCTCGTCCACCCTGACAGCGACAGGCCGCTGCTGCGCGCCAAATTGCACCTGGGCAAAGCAACCGAAATCGTCGATGTGGTCTCAGGTATCGATCGCCGAGCCGAGAGCGACACCGAGCTGGAGACGATCAAACGGACTTCAGTCGATCCATACGCCGCGTTGCGCTCCAGCTACCTGCAGGACCGTGCCGGAGAGATCGCCGCGCTGAAAGCCAGGGACGGCCAAGCGCCGGTCAATCCTGCGCTGGACGATCCGCTGGCCGATCCGGCGGCCGGCAAGTAATCATCGCGCAAAATTGCAGGCGGCGTCGCTGCGCTGGCGCTGCCGCCATTCCAGTACCGGCCACGCCAGCAACGACACCCCAAACACGACATCGCGCAGCCGCAGCACCAGACCCAGCGCAAGCGCCTGTGCTGGCGCCAGCCCGAATACCAGCCCCGCGCCAACCAGCCCCGCCTCCTGCAGGACCACACCCGCTGGTATGAAAAACACGATCCCGCGCGCGGCATAAGCCACGCTGTCGATCGCCAGTGCAGCAAACGGACTGACCGGGAAACCCAATACCCGCGCTGCCAGGTATAATTGCAGCCCGCCCATCGCCCAGCCGAAGAAGTGAAAGGCGATCGCGGCCGGAAAGCCCCGGTTCTGGCGGCGCGTCTCACGGCGCAGTAGGGCGAACTCGACGCGCAAATGCCTCAGCCACCTGGCATTACCATGCCGGCGAACCCACAGCGCTCCCGCCGCCAACGCCATCAGCACGCAAGCCCCGATCGCAACCGCCCCACCGCCGCGCGGCAGCGGCAGCCGCATCATGCTCCAGAAACGGGGCAATACCGCAATGGCCAGCGCGATATAAGGCAGTTGCGCCGCCGCCTCGGCCAGCGCATCGAGCGCCGTGGACGTTATTGCGGCCCGACCCCGCGCACCCGTCAGCACCAGCACCCGCGCCCCGATCGCCTCGCCCAGCCCCGGCATCACCAGCAGCAGGTTACACCCGGCATCGCGCAGCAACCGGGAGAAAAAGCTCGCCGACAACGATACCCCCGGCCGCATCGCGAATAAGGCGCCTGCATAGAGGATGTTGGCCGCCGCCTGCCCCGGCAGCGTCACCAGAACCGCCTGCCAGCTGATCCGCGCCCAAGCCTGTGTGATGAGATCGCGCATGGCGCCATTGCCAGCAACCCCGCCGACCAGCACGACCACCGCAACGAGCGGCAGCAAGCCGGCGATCCAGCGTTGCGCGCTGCCTGATTTTACCGGTGCCTGGTTGCTCATTGAAGTCATGTTACCGCAGTCCAGGGTAAGACCGAGTTGGAAGCGAGGGGTGACCCCCTCGCGCTCCCGGCATTTTTGGTGTCGCGCCGGCTAGTTTCCTGTGCCGCAGCGACAGGGAACGGGGTGTAAGGCGTCTGGCCCCCAGGCCATTTTCAACTTATCGGACGATAAATTGAAAAGGCCCCCGAAAGTCTCCTTCCGAGGGCCTCGCAATGAAATCGCAGCGATCAATGATGGTGATCGTCGTCGATCACCGGCAGTGTTTCGAACTGGTGGAACGGCGGCGGGCTGGACAGCGTCCATTCCAGCGTCGTCGCGCCTTCACCCCAATAATTGCCTTCGGCCTTTTTGCCCATGGTGAAGGCATAGATGATGTTCACCAGGAAGATCACGATCGAAACCGCCATGACCATGTAGCCAATCGAGGCGAAGTGGTTCCAGTACTCGAAGGCCGGTACGTAATCGGGATAGCGGCGCGGCATGCCCTGCATTCCCAGGAAATGCATGGGGAAGAAGATCATGTTCACGCCGACGAAGAAGATCGCGAATTGCAGGTAGGAGAGAAATTCCGAGTGCATGCGCCCGCTCATCTTGGGGAACCAGTAGAAGAAGCCGGCGAACAGCGAGGTCACCGCGCCGAGCGACAGCACATAGTGGAAGTGGCCGACGACGTAATAGGTGTCCTGCAGGTTATCGTCGATACCGCCATTGGCGAGGACGACGCCGGTGACGCCGCCGACGGTGAACAGGAAGATGAAGCCCATCGCCCACACCAGCGGCGAGCGGAAGGTGATCGAACCGCCCCACATCGTCGCGATCCATGAGAAGATCTTGATCCCGGTCGGGACGGCAATGACCATGGTGGCAGCGGTGAAGTACATCTTCACGTCTTCGCTCAGGCCGGTGGTGTACATGTGGTGCGCCCACACGACGAAGCCGACCACGCCGATCGCGACCATCGCGTAAGCCATGCCGAGGTAGCCGAAGACGGGCTTTTTCGAGAAGGTGCTGACGATCTGGCTGATCATGCCGAAGCCGGGCAGGATCATGACGTAGACCTCAGGGTGACCGAAGAACCAGAACAGATGCTGGTACAGGATCGGGTCGCCACCGCCGGCGGGATCGAAGAAGGTGGTGCCGAAGTTGCGATCGGTGATCAGCATGGTGATCGCGGCGGCCAGCACCGGCAGCGCCAGCAGCAGCAGGAAAGCGGTCACCAGTTGCGACCAAACGAATAGCGGCATGCGATGCAGGGTCATGCCCGGCGCGCGCATGTTGAAGATGGTGGTGATGAAGTTTATCGCCCCCATGATCGAGGCGGCGCCGGCGAGGTGAAGCGAGAACAGCGCAAAATCGACAGCCGGTCCAGGTGAACCACTGGTCGACAGCGGTGCATAGGCCGTCCAGCCGATGCCGGCGCCGGTGCTGGCCCCGCCCGGAACGAACGCCGAGATCATCAACGAACAAAAGCCGGCGACCATCATCCAGAAAGAAATGTTGTTCATCCGCGGGAACGCCATGTCGGGCGCCCCGATCATCAGGGGGACGAACCAGTTTCCAAAACCACCGATCATCGCGGGCATGACCATGAAGAACACCATGATCAGGCCGTGGGCAGTAATCAGCACGTTCCACAAATGCAGTTGCTGGTCGAAGCTGGGGTTAGCGACCCCCAGCATCCGGGCGAAGGTACCCAGATACTGAATACCCGGATGTGCCAGTTCGGCGCGCATCAGGCCCGACACCGCTCCGCCGATCAGGCCGGCCGAGATCGCAAAGATCAGATAGAGGGTACCGATATCCTTGTGATTGGTGGACATGAACCAACGGGCGAAAAACGCCGGCTTGTGTTCATGTGCACCATCGGCGTCATGATGGGGTACGTCGTGTGCCTGGAAGGCGTCGGGGGCTATGGTTGCCATGATCTGCGGACCTTAGATTCGAAATGGGCTCAGGCGGCGGGCGCGGGAGACGTTGAGACGGGTGTTGGCGCGGAAGCCGGCACGGTCGACGGCGCTCCCGCAGATCCGAGCGGAGCCGCCGGCATGCCGTCGATCTTGCCCCCCTTGTGCGACATTACCCAGGCGTTGAAATGCGGGCGATCGAGTGCTTCGACGACGATCGGCATATAGGCATGGCGGACGCCGCACAGTTCCGAGCACTGGCCGTAATAAACCCCCGGCTCCTTGATGAAGAGAACCCGTTCGTTGATCCGGCCGGGTACCGCGTCCAGCTTGAACCACAGCGACGGCACCGCGAAAGAGTGGATCACGTCGGCGCCGGTGGTCTGCAGGCGAATCGGCTCGCCCGCTGGCAGCACCATGCGATAATCGGCGCCCAGTTGCTGCGGCTGGCCGGTCGCCTTGTCCTGCGCGGGCGTCAGGATGTTCGAAATCACCTCGATGCCGCCATTATCAGGGTAGGTATAGCTCCAGTACCACTGATTGCCGGTGGCTTTCACGGTCAGCGCGTTGGCCGGCGGCGCCTTGTACTGCTCCGCGAGCAAATCGATCGAATAGACCGATATATACGCCAGGATCAGCACCGGAATACCGGTCCATGCCACTTCCAGTAAAGTGTTATGGCTGGTTTTCGACGGCACCGGATTGGAGCGGCTGTTGAAGCGCACCACCACGACAGCCAGCAAGATCAGCACGAAAATGCTGATGCCGAATACCATCTTGAGCAGGATCACATCATGAAACCACCGCGCATATTGGCCGGTGAGCGAATATTGCGTCTGGAAGCCATAGCCGCCATCGACCGGCATGCCCTTGCCCGCCGTGGGCTTCATCGGCGTGTAACCGCCCGGAGCAACCGCGAACCGTTCCGACGATGACGGCGTGGCCGGAGCCGCGATGGGGCCACCGGCGGACGGCAGCACGGCAGTGCCGGCCTCTGCCGGAACCCCCGACGCTGCCGCCGAAGCGATCGGGCTGGGCACTGCGGCAACAGTTGGCGGAGCAACGAGACCGGCGCTCGCTTGCGCCTGAACCAGATGCGGCGCGGCCAGCAATGCCACGGGAGCCAGGATGGCCAGGCCGATGGTTTTCAGCCGGCGTGCCGCCGTGGTGCGGCCCGGAGCCGGGCTCATAAACGAAACGGGGACAAAATCGCCGAGTGTCATCGTGTTGTGCTTTCGCTTTCCATTGCCGACGAGAAACCGCTTGCTCTCGTCCTTCTGCCGACCAGGAGTGCAGGCTCCTTTTGCCGCGCTATACGCGCGCTTGCCCGCAGTCTCAAGCGCCTCTAGGGAAAAATTGATGCAGCGCGATACGCCTTGCCGTGACCGGCGGCGAGGTGCGCTCCGCGTATCGTCGACCAGACTGCCCGTGCTACCGTTCCCCAAAACCGCCTGTGCTACCGTTGCCGAGTATCAGATCAATGCAAGATGAAGACGTTTTGGCCGAATTCCGTGCCAGCCAGGCTTTGCTGGAAGGGCATTTCCTGCTGTCATCAGGACGGCACAGCGCGCACTACCTGCAATGCGCCCGCGTCCTGATGGACCCGATGCGCGCGAGCCGGCTGGCCGCCGCACTCAGCGCAAAATTCCCGCGCGAATTGCGCAAGGAAATTACCAAGGTGGTGTCCCCGGCCATGGGCGGCGTGATCATCGGTCACGAGATGGGCCGCGCGCTGGGCGTGGAAGCGATGTTCGTCGAGCGCCCGGAAGGCGTTTTCGAACTGCGCCGGGGCTTCAGCCTCAACCCCGGCGACAAGGTGCTGATGGTGGAAGACGTGGTGACCACCGGCCTTTCCAGCCGGGAGGCGATTGCCGCTATTACGGCGGCGGGCGGCAAAGTCATCGCCGCGGCGGCGCTGGTCGATCGCAGCGGCGGGACAGCGGCGCTCGGCGTGCCGTTTTATCCATTGATCGCGCTTAATTTTCCCAGCTATGCCGCTGACGAGGTGCCCGAGGCCCTGGCCGCCACCCCGGCGATCAAGCCCGGCAGCCGAGCGGCATGATCGCGCCCGACCTCCATCGCCCTCACCGCTTGCGGTTAGGCGTCAACATCGATCACGTCGCCACCATCCGCAATGCGCGCGGCGGCGATCATCCCGATCCGGTGCGCGCGGCCCAGATCGTCGCGATGTTCGGCGGCGACGGCATCACCGCGCATCTGCGCGAGGATCGCCGCCATATTCGCGACGAAGACCTGGCCCGAATCCAGGCCGCGACCAGCTTGCCGCTCAATCTGGAAATGGCCGCCACCGATGAAATGCTGGCGGTCGCGCTGCGCCATCGCCCGCACGCGGCCTGCATCGTGCCCGAACGACGCGAGGAACGCACCACGGAGGGTGGCCTGGATGCTGCCGGACAGCATAACCGGCTCGCCCCGATCGTGACGCGGCTGCGCGACGCCGGGATCCGCGTCAGCCTGTTCATCGCTCCCGAGGTGCGCCAGCTGGAAGCGGCAATGCAGCTGGGCGTACCGGTGGTCGAATTCCACACCGGTGAATATGCCCACTCGGCGCTGGGGCCGGAGCGCGCCCGCGAACTGGCGCGGCTGGCCGAAATGGCGGCATTGGCGGTAAAGAACGGCATCGAGCCGCATGCCGGGCATGGCCTCGATTACGCCAATGTCGAAGCAGTAGCGGCGATCCCGCAACTTGCCGAACTCAACATCGGCCATTATTTGATAGGCGAGGCGATCTTTACCGGGCTGGAACCCGCCTTGCGGCGGATGCGCGAACTGATGGATGCGGCGCGTCCTGCGACGGGATTCGACCGGTGATCGTGGCGATCGGCTCCGACCTGTGCAACATCGAGCGCATCCAGGCCTCGCTGGACCGCTTTGGCGCAAGGTTCGAAACGCGTGTCTTCACCAAAGTCGAGCGGGCCAAGGCGGCCACGCGCCCCTATACCAAGGCCGGCACTCTGGCCAAGCGCTTCGCCGCCAAGGAGGCATTCGCCAAGGCGGTTGGAACGGGATTCAAGGCGGGCGTGTTCATGAAGGACATCGGCGTGGTCAACCGGCCCGGCGGTGCGCCCACGCTGGCGCTGACCGGAGGCGCAGCCGCGCGGCTGGCGGCGATTATTCCTGCAGGCCATGACGCCGTGGTCCATGTGACGCTGACCGACGACCACCCCTGGGCGCAAGCCTTTGTCATTATCGAGGCGCGCAAGCTGTGAACGACGGTCTTCCCCCGGACACCCGCAAGCCCGCGCACGTGCGCTCATCCGCGCCGGGCAACGATAGCGCAGAGCGTTTCAACCTGTTCGCCGAAATTCGCGGCCTGGCGCTGATGCTGGCCGCCGTGCTGGCGTTCCACAGCTTCATCGCCAAGCCGTTCTACATTCCCAGCGCCTCGATGGTACCGGGGCTATGGGTCGGCGACCGGCTGGTGGTGTCCAAATATCCCTATGGCTGGAACTGGGCCTCGATCAGCTTTCATATCGTGCCGCGCGGTCACTGGCGCATGCTGCCGGATACGCCGGAGTATGGCGATGTCGTGATCGTGGTGCCGCGCGGGACCAATGTCGATTACATCAAGCGGGTGGTGGCATTGCCCGGCGACCGCATCGCCGTGGTCAATGGCCAGATCGTGCTCAACGGCAAGCCGGTGCCGCAGGCGGTGGAACCCCCGGTCGATGTACCGCTCGACGCGCTGCGTTCCGAGGAAGACCCGGAGCCTTGCACCGGCTGGGGCTTTGCCAACATGCTGGTCACCAAGCCTTCGGGCCGGCAGGTGTGCCAATTGCCCAGTCTGCGCGAAACCATGCCTAATGGCGCGACCTATCGCATCATCGATCACATGGACCAGCCGCTGGACCATTATCCCGAGATCCGGGTGCCGGCGGGGCACGTATTTCTGATGGGCGACAATCGCGACCATTCCGCCGATAGCCGCGCGCCGCTGGAGGAACGCGGGCTGGGTGGGCCGGTGCCGCTGTCGGACATCGGTGGGCGCGCGGAATTCATCACCTTTTCACTGGACGGCAGTGAAAGCTGGAACCCGCTGAGCTGGTGGGGCGCGTTGCGCGGCAACCGCGCGGGTCACACATTGCGACCGGCGATCGATGCGCACAGGGCAAAGCCATGACCGGCGATCCGGAGCCCGGGCTCCGCCTCGGGCCAACCGACATCGTTGATCCATTCGTACGCCAGGAAGCAAGGAAGGCTTTGGTCTGGCTGGGGATCGCGGCGCTACTGGCGCTGGCGGTACTGCTGGCCGAGCCGCTTATCGTGATTTTCGGCGGTCTGGTGTTTGCCGCCCTGATCGATGGCGGAGCGCGGCTGCTGGGCCGGGTATTGCCGATCGCGCGCGCCTGGCGCGTGGCGATCATCCTGCTGGTCACGGCATTGTTCATCGTCTGGGTATGCTATTTCGCGGGTAGCCAGATCGCCGACCAGGCGACTGCCTTGCCGATCACGCTGAAGACCCAATCGCTGCGCCTGCTGGGCTGGGCAGAGCAGCACGGCGTCCGTGTCGATCCTAAATTCATCGACCGTCTGGAAAGCCAGGCGCTGGGCGGCGTCTCCCAACTGACCGGCGTGGTCGGCGGCCTGATCGGCGGCGTCACCACGCTGTTTCTGATCGTGGTACTGGGCATCTATCTGGCGGCGGACCCGGCACCGTATCAACGCGGCTGTGCCTGGCTCCTGCCGCGTCCCATGCGCGGGCATTTCGAGGAAACGCTCAGCGTGATGGGCCATTCGCTGCGTCGGCTGTTGCTGGGCCGGTTGATCGGGATGACCATCGAAGGGGTCAGCATCGGTGTCGCGCTGGGCATTTACGGCGTACCGATGGCGGCACTGCTGGGGTTGATCGCGGGCCTGCTGGCGTTCCTGCCGAATATCGGCGCCCCGATTTCGGGATTGCTGATGGTGCTGGTCGGTTTATCCGGCGGGCCGCAGATGGCGCTGTATTGCGTGGCCGTCTATATCGTGGTGCAGACCATCGACGGCAATATCATCGTGCCGATGGTGGCCAAGCGCGCCGCCAATCTGGCGCCGGCGCTGGTGCTGGGAATGCAGCTGGTGATGGGGGTGCTGTTCGGCATTCTCGGCCTGGCGCTGGCCGATCCGATGCTGGCGATGCTGAAAGTGCTGCTCGAACGGCAAGCTGAGCGCGGGCGCGCGACGGATCAGCCCGACGGCGCCGCCGTCCAGTTTCCGGGCTGAGCAGATGGCACGCAAATTCCTGTATAGTATGGCCGGCGTGGTCCTGTTGATTATCATCGGGCTGCTCGCGCTGCGGATCTGGGCGCGGCAGTTGTCCGAGCTGGCGTTTGTCCCCTCAGCGGCCTTTTCCGCCCCCGCCGCCCTGCCCGGCCATGCCTACGCCGGGCCAAGCCTGTGGCTGGCAAGGCCCGGCAAACCGGGCGATCCGACGCGCTGGTTGCCGCACCGGGTAGCGCCAGGCGCGGCAGTGCCCGCTGCGGTATTCTACGTCCACCCTACCAGCCTGTACGATCGCAGCACGTGGAACGCGCCAATGAAGGATGCCGGGACCGCCGCGCGCAGCGATGGCTTTGCCCGCGTCCAGGCCAGCGCCTTCAATGCCGCCACGCAATTGTGGGCACCGCGTTACCGCCAGGCCACGTTCGGGGCGTTCCTGACCGATGCCCCGGCTGGTCGGCATGCCGTGGATGCCGCGTATCGCGATGTGCTGGCGGCATTCGACCAGTTCGTGGCGGACAGCGATCCGAAGCTGCCGATCGTGATCGTCGGGCACAGCCAGGGTGCATTGCATGTCATCCGCCTGCTCGAGGATCGCGTGGCGGGCAGGCCGCTCGCAAGGCGGATCGCCGCCGTATATGTGCTCGGCTGGCCGGTATCGATCGTGCATGACTTGCCGGCGATGGGCCTGCCGGCTTGCAGCGGCGCCGAACAAAGCGGCTGCGTGGCAAGCTGGATGAGCTACGCCGAACCGGCTGCCCCTGCCGACATGCTGAGCATCTATGATCGCTGGCCCGGTCTCGACGGGCGCAGCCGCAAGGGTAGCGCTATCCTCTGCACCAACCCCCTGAACGGCGGCAGTGCCGCCAGCGCGCCAGCCAGCGCCAATCTCGGCACGCTCCAGCCGGAAGTTTCGACCAATGTCATTCCGCCGGATGGTGGCGGACTGGTCGCCGGTATGATCCCTGCGCGGTGTTCGCCGCAAGGCTTCCTGCTGATCGGTTCGCCACCTGAAATGGGACCCGGCGTGATGCCCGGCAACAATTATCACATCTACGACATCGCCCTGTTCTGGGCCAATCTGCGCCGCGATTTTGCCCGGAGAGTAGGACATTGGCACCCGGCGAATTCATGAACGGACCCGTCACCGTCCACGCCGCCGAATTCGCCACGCATCTGCCCGGCGGCGGCGGCCTGATCGGGCTGGACCTGGGCACGCAGACCATCGGCACCGCCTTCTGCGACCCCGACTGGCGCATCGCCAGCCCCGGCAAGACGCTGGCGCGAGGCAAGTTCGGCGCGGATAAGGCAGCACTGGCCGCACTGATCGCCGACCGCGCGATCCGGGGCATCGTCATCGGCCTGCCCATCAACATGAACGGCAGCGAAGGCCCGCGCAGCCAGTCTAGCCGCGCCTACGCCCGCAACCTCGCCGCCCTGGGCCTGCCGATCCTGCTATGGGACGAACGCTGGAGCACCGCCAGCGCCGAACGCGGCTTGATCGACCAGGATTTCAGCCGCGCCAAACGCAAGGTGCGGATCGATTCGGCGGCGGCGGCGGTGATCCTGCAGGGGGCGATCGATGCGCTGACCGGCGGAATGTTTTGAGCGAGATCCGGAGAACTACGCCAAGCTCGGTAACGCGACATCAGCTTTTGCGCAAATGGCGGCTATGTCGTGTCACCATTGTGGAAGTTCGGCCCCCTCAAAACGATGACTAAACCTTCAGCTTCGGGCGCTGTCCCGCCGTGGGGCAATTCCACCCGCACCGCATCGGCGCGGGCGCGGTCCAAAACCTCGAGTGCAACCGCCGGGTCATGAGCGACAACATCGGCACTGCCGAGCAGCCGGGCCTGGCGCAGGGTGAGGTCTTCGGGGTCGTTCGAGGTCAGCGTAATTTCAACGCGGCCAGCCGGCGCGGTTTCGGCATTTGCCAGCCATGCATCGATACGGCTCTCCGCCCCCTCGACCAGCGGATCGAGTATCCCGCCTGCTCCCAGCGCCGCATCCAGCGCCCGGCGACGGTCGCCTGCATCGGGCCAGCGCCGGCGCATCGCCTGGCGCGCGCCGGACAGCGCTTCCGCCAGTGCGCCCAGCCGTTGCGGCAGCAGCAGTTCCAGCCGCAGCCGCAGCGCCTTGGCGAGGCCCGCGGACGCACCGCCGGTGCCGATCACCAGCAGCACCGGCGAGCGATCGAGGATCGCCGGGGTGGTAAAATCGCAAAGTTCGGGGCGGTCCACGCAATTGACCAGGATACCGCGTGCGCGCAGTCGCGCCACCGCGGCTTCGGGCGCGTCCGTTGCGACGAAAGCCAGCCGGGCCTCGTCCTCCTCGCCGACGCAGATGCCCCCTGCCCGCTCGACCAACCGCCGTTTCGCGATCGCCGCCTCGCCATCGCCCATCACGATCACCGGCTGGCCGGCGATGCGGTGAAACAAAGGCAGCGCGGCGATCGTCACCGCAGCCACTCCGGCACGCACTCCGCCGCCAGGATCGTCGCAGGATCGATGCGGCGGGCAACCAGCGCCCATCTGTCACCGTCCACCATCACTTCGGGCACCAGCGCGCGGCTGTTGTAGGTGTTGGCCATGGTCGCGCCATAAGCGCCGGCGGTGCGGAACACCGCAAGGTCGCCGGCCCGCACCGCGTCGATGTCGCGACCCATGGCGAAGGTGTCGGAGCTTTCGCAGATGGGGCCGACGATATTGGCGATCATGCGGGCACCGCCGGGTAGCACCGCGATGAAATCATGCCAGGCGTCGTAAAGCGCCGGACGGGCAAGATCGTTCATCGCGGCATCGATGATGACGAACGGCGCGGTGGTGCCGGGCTTGACGCGGATTACCCGGGTCAGCAGCACGCCCGAATTGCCGGTGATGACGCGGCCCGGCTCGAACATCAGCGTCGCGTCCCAGTCGGCGGTAACGCGAGCGATCATCGCCGCATATTCCGCCGGGCTGGGGAACACTTCGCCCATCTTGTAAGGAACGCCCAAGCCGCCGCCGAGGTCCATATGGGTGACGCTATTCCCATTGGCGCGGATGGCCTGCATCAGTTCGCCCAGGCGGATGAAGGCGGCTTCCAACGGCGCCAGGCTCGACAGTTGGCTGCCGATGTGGACGGCCAGCCCGCGCATCTCCAGTCCGGGCAGCGCCGCCAGCCGGGCGTAATAAGCGGCGGCGCTATCATAAGGCACGCCGAACTTGTTCTCCGCCTTGCCGGTGGAAATCTTGCCATGCGTGCCGGCATCGACATCGGGATTGACGCGCAGCGCGCAAGCCGCGCGGACACCCATTGCCGTGGCCAATGCCGCTAGTTCCAGCCCCTCTTCCTCGCTTTCGAGGTTGAACTGGCCGATGCCCGCAGCCAGCGCCCGATGCATTTCCACGGTGGTCTTGCCCACCCCGGAGAACACGATCGCTCCCGCCGGCATGCCAGCGGCCAGCGCGCGGTCCATTTCGCCCGCCGATACCACATCGGCGCCATAACCCTCTGCCGCCAGCAGCTTCAGCACCGCCAGATTGGGGTTCGACTTCATCGCAAAGGCAATTTGCACGCGCGGCAGCACCGCCAGCGCGTCACGGAAGACTCGGGCATGGCGGGTCAGCGTGGCGCGCGAATAGATGTAGCACGGCGTGCCGACCGCCTCGGCAATAGCGGTCAACGGCACGTCTTCGGCGTGCAACGCGCCGTCGATATAGGCAAAATGATCCATGGTTTTCCTGTGCGCCGGTTACGGCGTGGCCCACGAGCTGGTGGACGACATCCGCACCCT
>CAZZYX010000011.1:36824-54115 GCA_964658485.1 uncultured Acetobacteraceae bacterium
TATGCGCCGGTTACGGCGTTCTTATGCGCCGGTTACGGCGGCGGCAAATCGAACGGGTCGTCGGCGCGCACTTCCGATTTCAGGCGCAATTCGACGTTGATCGCGGGGCGGGCCTGGGGCCGGGCCATCAGCAGTTCGGACGAGGTAGGCTGGTCCTTGCGACCATAAGCCGCGACCGGCAGGCTATGGCCGGCCGCCGGCTTGAGATCGGTACGCACGCCGCAGCCCGCCAAAGCCAGAGCGCCGGTCAGCAATGGCAACAGCTTTCGCATCACGATCCTTCCATTCCCAGCGCCGCCCGCGCCTCCACGACACGCTGTCTTACCTCGGCCGGCGCGGTTCCGCCATACGAAGCGCGCGATGCCACCGACGCCTCCACCGACAGTGCCGCGAACACCCGGGCGTCGATTCGCGCATCGGTCGCCCGCAATTCCGCCAGCTCCAGCCGGTCCAGTGCGACTCCCCGGCTTTCGGCCAGTTTCACCGCGACGCCGGTGATATGATGCGCCTCGCGAAACGGAATACCCGCCTCGCGCACCAGCCAGTCGGCCAGATCCGTCGCGGTCGCATAGCCCAGTTCCGCCGCCTGCCGCATCCGTTCCGTGCGGAATGTCGCGCCCGCGACCATGCCGGTCATCGCCGCCAGGCACAGCGTCAACAGCCCCGCCGCCTCGAACACCGGCGGCTTGTCGTCCTGCATATCCTTGGAATAGGCCAGCGGCAGCCCCTTCATGGTGATCATCAGGCTGGTCAGCGCGCCGATGATCCGTCCGGAATGGCCACGCACCAGTTCGGCGGCGTCGGGATTCTTCTTCTGCGGCATGATCGAGCTGCCGGTCGAAAGCGCATCGGGCAGGGTGATGAAACCAAACGGCTGGCTCGCCCAGATGATGAACTCCTCCGCCAGCCGCGACAGATGCAACGCGCACTGGCTCGCCGCCATCAGGTAATCGAGCGCGAAATCGCGATCCGACACCGAATCCAGGCTGTTCGCGGTTGGCCGCTCGAAACCCAGCGCGGCAGCGGTAGCATAACGATCGATCGGAAACCCGGTCCCGGCCAGCGCCGCCGCGCCCAGCGGGCATTCGTTCATGCGGGTGCGGGCAGCCGCAAAACGCGACACATCCCGCGCCATCATTTCATGATAGGCCAGCAGATGATGCCCCAGCGTCACCGGCTGCGCGGTTTGCAGATGGGTGAAGCCCGGCATGATGCTGTCGATATGCTCGCCTGCCCGCCCGACCAGCGCGCGTTGCAGCGCGGCGATATTGGCCAGCGCCTCGTCGCTGGCCTGCCGCACCCATAGCCGGAAATCGGTCGCCACCTGATCGTTGCGGCTGCGGGCGGTGTGGAGCCGGCCCGCCACCGGCCCGATGAGCGCGGCCAGCCGGCTTTCGGTGGTCATGTGGATGTCTTCAAGCGCCCAATCCTCGGGCACCCCATCCGCCGCATATTCGCCCGCGATAGTGTCCAGCCCGGCCGCGATCGTCTCGGCATCCGCCACGCTGACGATGCCCTGCGCCGCCAGCATCGCGACATGCGCCTGGCTGGCGGCGATGTCCTGCCGCCATAATGCCTTGTCGAACGGGATCGAGGCATTTATCTCGCGCATGATGGCGGACGGTCCACCTGCGAACCGTCCGCCCCACATCGCATTTGCCCCTGGGGAGCCTGAATTGCTGAAATCGTCGCGCGCGCTCAAGCTATTCATCCCTGCCCTGCTACTCGCCGGTTGCGATAGGCAAAGCAGCCAACCGGCGCAACCTGCGGCTTCTTCCGCGCCCGAACGCGGGAGCGCCGCCGAATTCGTCGGCGCGATCGATCGCACTCACAAAGGTTTGGCAATACCCAGCCTGACCTTCCACGATAATGCCGGCAAACAACTGCAACTGGCGCGGCTGGCGGGCAAGCCGCTGCTGCTCAACCTGTGGGCAACATGGTGCGCGCCGTGCATCGCCGAATTGCCCAAGCTGGACGCCCTCGCCACCAGCAAGGGCGACGCGCTGCAAGTTGTCACCCTGTCCGAAGACCTGACCAGCGGCGACAAGGTCGCCACCTTCCTGTCGAGCCGGGGCTATACGCATCTCTCGCCCTGGCTCGACCCCGACAACGCCGCCTCGACCAAATATCAGGTCAGCACGCTGCCGACGACGATCTACTACGACGCGGCGGGGCATGAGGTGTGGCGCTATTCAGGCGGCCATGACTGGACGAGCGCGGAGACGGGGAAGATGCTGGCGGAAGCTGGCGGGTGAAGGAACAGGTGCGAGAGGTAACCCTCTCGCGCTCTCCGTCATTTTGTTGTGTGCGTCAGGGATCGTTACGCTTTACCGCGACGCGGTGATGGACGGTTCGCGCCCCTTTCGATCGGCACGCGATTTTCGAAAGTTGCCGTTCAACACTCCCCTGCATTCCTATTTCTCCATGTCCGATAGGCAGTTTCGGGAAAGGGCAATCGGGAACAGGTTTCGGGAAAGGATGGCCGCGCAGGCACGAGCACCGTGCATCGGATGCGCATGATCGCGTTAGAGGTTCGTTTTTGAGAAAGACAGACTGGCGGGCAGTTGCTCGTGCTTCGTTGTTGCACGGGACGGATCAGGGCGTAAACCGGGTGCTCGCAATGTGGGGGATATGATGGAAAACGAAGCGACTGGCACCTTTGACGTAAAACTCGCGCCGATCGGCCCCGGCGAAAGCCCGATCGGCAGCATGTCGATCGACAAGACCTTTCACGGCGATCTGCAAGGCACCAGCGTCGGCCAGATGCTTGTGTTCCGCAGCGGCGTCGAAGGCTCCGCTGGCTATGTCGCGATGGAGCGCGTGACTGCCAGCCTCCACGGTCGGCAGGGTTCTTTCACCCTCCAGCATAGCGGGTTGAGGGATAAAGGCGCGCCGTCGCTGACGGTCGTCGTGGTGCCGGACTCCGCCACGGAAGGGCTGGCGGGGCTGGCAGGGTCGATGAATATTGTCGTCACACCGGGGCGGCACGACTATAAGTTCCGCTATACCCTGCCCGATTAAGCGACCGCTGCGGCCATCTCGACGAGCTTCGCGACCGCGTTCATGTTTCGCGCCGTTCCGTGCTTCTCGCTGGGTATGCGAAGCCGGGTGTTCGCCATTCCGTCCGGGTACAGGACGAACAGCTCGCGCTTTCCCAAGCGCACCTGTTGGTTCTTGATCCCGGTCACGCCGTCGAGCGGATCGACCGGAAGCGCCCCATCCACGAACAGCGCCATGACACGGTTGCCAGGCATATTTACGAATGGGTTGCGAGCGAGTGTGTCGGCTATTTCCGCAGCGGTTCGCACGATCACGCCGACGCTCTTGCCAGCAAATTCGTGTAGCTGACCCTCCATCGCGGATCGCACCTCTTCCTCTGACCCCTCGCATTCGAAGACGACGTTGCCGCTGGCAATATAGGTTTTCACTTTCTCGAACCCGACCGCTTCACACATCTGTGCCAGCGCCGTCATGGGCAGCTTGCCAGTGCCGCCGACATTCACGGCGCGAAGCAAGGCGACATATCCGGTCAACTTCGCACCCCGCTTTCCCATAATCATCGCCCTGATACGACGAGACCGGCAATTCTCGAAACTCGATCCTTCTGGGAAAGCGCGGGCTATCCCGTTGGCGGTTCGTTTGTGGGAAGGCTGGATATGCCTCTTGTTGCCACATCCAATGGTTCGTCAGCTGAACGTCTACTGCTGAAGGAAGCTGCCGTTCATCTGGACCGACGTTGTGAACGGAGGCAGATAGCTGTAGTTATTGCGCAATCTATTAGAGGACATGAACCTTGTTAAACCTGATCATCGCGGTTCTCCGGTCCACATGCAAGGCGGGACCTGTGAAATGACGGTGCGGATGATCGCATTAGCCGTTGTAGCAGCACTTTTGATGTCGGCGCCGCTGGCGGCGCAGGACAAGCAGGTCACTTCTACGACCGAGAAGAAGGTCGATGAAGAGATCAAATTTCCGCCGCTCCCGGCAGACAAGACGGTTCGCCAGTCTGCGGTCATAGGCGGACGCACGATTACGTATGATGCGACTGTCGGCAAGATCTCTGTCCGTGACGAAAAGGGCAAGGAGATCGGTCAGGTCGTTTACACCGCCTATGTCGCGACCGGCGGCGGCAGCGATCGTCCGGTCACATTTGCGTTCAACGGTGGCCCAGGCGCGTCATCCGTCTATCTCAACATGGGTGCGGTCGGTCCCAAGCGCGTTCCGTTCGGGGTACAGGGTAACGCGCCATCCGACGCCCCGATCGCGACTGACAATCCCAATAGTTGGCTCGACTTCACCGATCTTGTCTTCATCGATCCCGTCGGTACCGGCTTCAGCCGCAGCCTGCTAGACGAGGAGGCGACGAAAAAGGCGTTCTACGCAAACGATCCCGACATCAAATATCTGTCGAAGGTGGTGTTCGACTGGCTGGTCGAGGCGGGGCGCCTACGCTCGCCAAAATACGTCATGGGCGAGAGTTATGGTGGCTATCGCGCGCCGCGGATCGCCTATGAACTGCAGTCGCAGATCGGCGTCGGCGTCAACGGCCTGATCATGGTGTCGCCGTATCTCGACCCGGCATCGGGGAGCGGCGCAACGGCGCTGTCACCCTTGCCATGGATGATCGACCTGCCGTCTATGGCGGCGGCGCATCTGGAACGCGAGGGCAAGCTCACGCCTGCAGCGATGGCGGATATCGAGGGCTATACGCGCGGCGAGTTCGCGACCGACCTCCTGCGTGGCCGCAGCGATCCGCAGGCGGTCGCGCGACTGGTCGAGCATGTGACGGCACTGACCGGGCTTGATCCCGGCCTCGTCCAGCACCTTGGCGGGCGCGTCGATACCGCGACCTATCTGCGCGAGGTGCACCGCGCCGACGGGACGATCGGCAGCGTCTACGATTCCAACGTCACCGCGTTCGATCCGTTTCCCTGGTCCGCGATGCGCGATTCCAACGACCCGATCCTCGACGCGCTGATCGCGCCGACCACGAGCGCGATGGTGGATTTCGTGACGCGGGTGGTCGGCTGGAAGACCGATGCGCAGTATCACGCGCTGTCCTATGCGGTGAACAAGGCGTGGGATCGCGGCAAGCCGGATGACACGCCCGTCCAGGACCTGCGCAAGGCGATCGCCAACGATCCCCATATGGCGGTGCTCATCGTGCATGGCTGGGACGACCTCTCCTGCCCGTTCTTCGCATCGCGCCTGATCGTCGATCAGATGCCCGGCTTCGGCGCTGCGGAACGGGTCAAGCTGCGCGTCTACCCCGGCGGGCACATGTTCTACAGCCGGCAGGACAGCGGCGCGGCGCTGAAACGGGATGCGCGCCTCGTTTACGGGGCCGGCGGCTAACGGCACGAACTTCGCGTCGACGGCTGCCCGGTCGGCAATGGTACGTTCGCTCCTGCTAGCGATGGTCGTTTGCCACGCCTAGCATGATAGGCAACAAAGTCCCAATTTACCTGCAGTTGCCATCAGTAATCGAAGATATGGGTGCCGCCGCATCGAGGCATTTTCCCACCAGAGATGGCTTTTAGGAAAGTCGATGCTTTCCCATTCAACCGTGCCAATCGGGACAGCGCGGGCTTTCTCAATGGAGGTTCCTGTGCGGGAAGCATCGATGGGCTGCTGCCGACCTCCGAGGCGTGGATCACACGCTGTACCACCCAGGTCGGACCGTGCTTTCGGTTTTGGAACAGGATTGCGGCGACATTTATGCGCCATATTGGTTTGGCAGGTTCCGGGGCAGGCGGATATCGCAGTAGCATGCGCGATACGATTCCTTGCCGAGGCGCATCCGGGTATCTACGCTGCCGGCAAGTACGCGGCACCGACCGCCCATGCCACCCGCTGCGAGGCGTTGGGATCTTTTAGAAGAGTGATCCAGCGTTTTGATCCGCCAAGCCGCTGACCTAATATGCGGTCTGGCAGAATCGTCCCCAAGCAGCCTTTACCTCGTCCGTGCGAAGCTAACGCAATCGCGGGGCGCGTCCCCCGTGTTCGGATGGATCATCCACCGCCGAAGCACTCCCTCCCGTTGCAGACCAGCTTTCTCCATAACGCGGATGGAGCCCATGTTCTCTACATCCGCAAATGCCCCGATTCGCCAGATGGAGGGTTGCTGCAGTGCCCAATCCACGACTTCGGTAAGAGCTTCCGTCATCAAACCCTGTCCCCAAAAGGACCGAGCAAGCGCATAGCCATATTCGAGCTTGGCGTGACCAACTATCCGGAGATCGAAAGCGCCGATCACGTCGCCAGACGATTGAAGTATCATTATATAGACGCGCGAGGTTTCCGCCTTGAGGCACATCTCAACGTAAGTCTGCGTGTCATCAATACATTTATGGGGCCGCCACGACAGATAGCGGGTGACTTCCGAGTCCTGTCCATAGCTATCGAAAATTGCTTGAGCATCGTCGCTGGCTATGGGTCGCAAGGTTAGCCGCATTGTCGAAAACGATTTAGGAAACATGGGCCGATCTCACCGCCTAAGATGGTGGTTGCCTATAGCGTCAGAAGCAGCCTGTCGCCTATCCACCCTTTTATTGCAGTATCCCCAGGTGAGCAGGACGCTGGCCGAGATGGCGAATTTCACTTTTTTGCGGACATAGGCCTCGGTGGCCAGTTACATCCGGACAGAAACGGGGTCTGGGGCAATGGCCCCAGGACTACCATCCTGGAACTCTTAGTTCCTACCCGCACTGCCCTCTATTCAAGCAGCTTGTGATCGGCCGGCACCAACGCCACCGGGGTCCCGCACACCCCAATCCAAAACAAAAGAAGCCTTTCGACAAGCTCAGCGCGGGCGGGACAAAATACCTGGGGGACCAACGCACTCGGCATTACATGCCGTCGAGACCCTTGCTCACCAGAATATTCACCGCCACGCGGCGGTTCTGGGCCTTGCCGTCGATGCTGTCGTTGCTTGCCAGCGGGTCCGCCTTGGCCATGCCGGTGGGGGTCAGCATGCGGTATGGTTTCCAGCCGCAGGCCTGCTGGATATAATTGACGACGTGGGCAGCGCGCTTTTCGCTGAGTTGTTGGTTGAAATCGTCGCTTCCGGTGGAATCGGTGTAGCCAACGACCAGCAGCAGGGCGTTCTTCATCGCGTCGGCGCTGCTGGCGGCGGCGCAGAGGTCGGCCTTGGCCTGGGGGGACAATGCCGCCTTGCCCGTGTCGAAGTTTACGTTCGTCGTGCCTTTGATGTTGTACTGGTCGATATCGCCCACGCGGCCACGCAGCGCTTCGGTCGCGGCGGTTTGTTCGTCGAAGCCCTGGGCTGTGCCGCTGCGGATCATGGTCGCGATCCTAATGTCGTTGTTGCGAAGATTGATCTGGCTGGCAACGAGGGCATCGCCCGTTTGCAGGGTCTTGACGGTGACGGGCAGCCCATTGATCAGCGAGGATGCGGCAAGCTTGTTGTGACCGAGGCGGAACAGACCCTTGCTGGCCGTAATCCTGGTGGCATCGTTGACGGCGATAATCGTCTTGTTGCCGTCAACGGTGGTGACCTGCATCCGGTCGCCGTTGCGCGCGGAGATAAACCCCTTGATCTCCGGCCCGACTTGCCGAGGCGAAGCGGGCATCGACATGTTGAGATCGCCGCCGGCGGGTGGGAGAGCGCCGGCGGTGGGTTGCTCCTGCGCTGACAGGCTGGCCGGCATGGCTACGACAAGCGCGCCAAGCAGTAAAAGAATTTCTGGTTTTTTGGTAATGGCGATCATTACATTGCTCCTTCGGATGAATCAGGCTCGCATTCGCAGCTATTCATCCGACCGAACAATGATCGGACGCCGATCGAAAATGAACACGTTGGAGCCATTTGTCGTCTGCCAAGCTGTCTGCCACATGAACAACTTGCCCGTTATTGCCATTTTTGCCGGTAGTCCGTGTGCTGGATGCGGCAGAAGCGCGAACATGCCCTATTTGTACCCTGCATGAAGCAAGTCTCGACACGCCCTACCCGCATTGTCCCCGATGCAGCAGCTTGTGATCGGCCAGCACCAGCGCCATCATCGCTGCCACCACCGGCGCGCCGCGAATGCCGACGCAGGGGTCGTGGCGGCCCTTGGTGCGAATGTCGGTGGCTTCGCCGGCACGGGTTATGGTCGGCACCGGGGTCAGGATCGAGCTGGTCGGCTTGAAGGCGACGCGCACCACCACCGGCTGCCCGGTGGCGATGCCGCCGGCGATTCCGCCCGCATGATTGGCGAGGAATTCCGGGTTGTGGTCCCCCGGTCGCATGGCATCGGCGTTCTGTTCGCCGGTCAGCCGGGCGGCGGCGAAGCCATCGCCGATTTCCACGCCCTTGACCGCGTTGATGCCCATCATCGCGGCGGCCAGATCGGCGTCCAGCTTGCCATAGAGCGGCGCGCCCCATCCCGCCGGAACACCGTCAGCAACGCATTCGACCACTGCGCCGAGCGATGATCCCGCCAGCCGCGCGTCATCGACCAGTTGCTCCCAGCGCATGGCGGCGGCGGCATCGGGGCAGAAGAACGGATTGCGCGCGATTTCCTGCGCGTCGAACCGGGCGCGGTCGATGGCATCGCCGCCGATTTCGGTGACATAGGCGATGATCGAGACCTCGGGGATGACCAGCCGCGCGACCGCGCCTGCCGCCACTCGCGCCGCGGTTTCGCGCGCGCTGCTGCGCCCGCCGCCGCGATAATCGCGAAACCCGTATTTCGCATCATAGGCGTAATCGGCGTGGCCGGGGCGATAGGCGCTGGCGACCTCGGAATAATCGCGCGAGCGCTGGTCGACATTGTCGATCATCAGGCTGATCGGGGTGCCGGTGGTGCGCCCTTCGAAGGTGCCTGACAGGATACGCACGCGATCGGGTTCCTGCCGCTGGGTGGTGTATTTCGACTGCCCGGGCCGGCGCGCATCCAGGAACGGCTGGAGCGTGGCCTCGTCGATCGCCAGCCCCGGCGGACAGCCATCGACTACCGCGCCCAGCGCCGGCCCATGGCTTTCGCCCCAGGTCGTGAAACGGAACAGGCGGCCGAAGCTGTTGACTGACATGGCGATGCTTTGTCGCGGGTAGCGGCAAAAGTCCACTCCCACCCGGCGCGGCGCACCTTGTAGGCGATTGGACGGGGGGCTAGGGTCCCCGCATGTACCTCGTCGTCTTCCGCAACCGCAAGCGCGGCGACTTCGATGCGGTGCGGTATGGCGCCGATGCCGAGCGCATGGAGGCGCTGGCGGCGGGCCAGCCGGGGTATCTGTCGTTCAAGAGCTATACCGCCGGGGATGGCGAGGTAGTGGCGATCTCCGAATGGGCCGATGAAGCCGCCGCCCGTGCCTGGGCGAGAAACGCCGATCATCTCGAAGTGCAGGCGCGGGGGCAGGCGGAATATTACGCCGAATATACGCTGTTCGGTTGCGACCATCCGCGCACGCATCAATTCACGAAGGAGCGGCTGGCGTGACAATTACCCTATACGGCATCCCCAACTGCGATACCGTAAAGAAGGCGCGCGACTGGCTGACCTCGCACGGCGTTGCCTACGCGTTCCACGATTACAGGAAATCGGGGATCGACCGGGCTCGGCTGGCGGGATGGGTGGCTGCGCTCGGCTGGGAAGTCGTGCTGAACCGCGCGGGCACGACATTTCGCAAGCTGGCCGACGCAGAACGGGGCGATCTCGACGGCGACAAGGCGATCACGTTGATGATCGCCCAGCCGTCGATGATCAAGCGCCCGGTGATGGAGTATCCCGGCGGCTTGCTGGTGGGGTTCAAGCCGGAAGCATGGACGCAGGCATTTGCCGATGGATAGAGCGCGATGACAAAAAGTGGGTACCGGTTTTTGTTCTTGAATCACGCGAAAAATAAGATTCTACGCCATGCGGCTCGCACGGCACAAACCACCTGTCCCATCCTGAATATTCAGGAATCGTGAATTTGGTATCGCGGCGACACCTCGCGGCGTGACAGCACCGGCGCCAGCCCCAGCCGCAGCTTCTCCATTTCCAGCCAGTCGCGCTGATCCTGCAACGGCGGGATGCTGACCGTTTCGCCGCGGTCGAAGCCGATCAGCGCGGCATCCACCAGATCCTCGGCGGCCATGACCATCTCGGGCGGGAATGCGTTGATATCCTTGCCCGAACGCTCCCAGATTTCGGTGCGCGTGGCACCCGGCAGCACTGCCTGGACGCGTACCCCCCTGGCCGCCAGCTCATGCGCGAGGCCATGGCTGAGGTTCAGCATGAACGCCTTGGTCCCGCTGTAGGTGGCGTCACCCAGTTCCGGGGCGAGCGCCAGGACTGACGCTATATTGATGATCCCGCCCGCGCCGCGCGCGGCAAACGCAATCCCCGCCGCCTGCGCGAGCAAGGCCGGAGCGGCGACATTCAACGTGATAAGGCGAGTGACTTCATCCGCCGACGATGTCGTCAGCGTACCGCTTAGCGCGATGCCGGCGTTATTGACCAGCAAGGTGAGGTCGCTTTGCCCGGCGATCCTTCGCGCGACAGCGGCAATCTGCAGCGGGTCGGTCAGGTCTGCCGGCAATACGTCGACCGCCCGGCTCGTTTCGCTCCGCAACCGTTGGGCCAGCGTTTCCAGCCGGGCGGCATCGCGCGCAACCAGGATCAGGTCATGGCCGCGCCTCGCCAGGCGATCGGCATAGATCGCGCCGATCCCGGAGGATGCGCCGGTTATCAGCGCGGTTCCCTGGGCGGCGGGTTGGTCGTTGGTCATTTTTTCGATACTCCTTGGGGTCAATTGGACAGGTGGACAGTGGCGCTCACCGAAAGGCCGGGGCGCAGGGCGGCGGGCAACGGCTGCCCGGCATCGAAACGGATGCGGACCGGCACGCGCTGGACGATCTTGGTGAAATTGCCCGTCCCCGGCTCGAACGGCAACAGCGCAAAAATCGAACCGGACCCCGGCGCGATGCTGTCGACTGTGCCGTGCAGGACTTTGTTGCCCAATGCGTCGATTTCGATGTCCACCGCTTCGCCCGGGCGCATGTCGCGCGTCTGGGTTTCCTTGAAATTGGCGGTGACGTAGATCGCCGCAACCGGCACGACCGTTAGCAAGCGCGACCCCGGCTGGACATAGTCGCCCACGCGCACCAGCCGGTTGCCGATCACCCCGGAAATCGGCGCGCGGATCAGGGTATGGCTCTGGTCCTGCAGCGCGAGATCGAGCGCCGCCTGCGCCCGTAGCCGCGCCGCCTGCGCTTTGGCGATCGCCGCTGCCAGCGTGGGCCGACGCGCCAAGCTGACATCCGACGCCCGTTCGGAAACGGCCAGTTGCGCCAGTGCATGCGCCGACGCCTGCTCGGCGCCGACAGCGGCGGTCCGGTACGTTTCGGCATCGCGGCGAGCGACGGCTCCCGTGGCGACCAGCGCGTCGTAACGCTGGCGATCGGCGTTGGCATGGTCGGCATCGGCAACCGAGGAGCGGATTACGGTCCGTGTTGCCGCGACAGTCGCGCGCGCCAGCCGGTTTTCCGCGGCCAGGCTGCCAAGCGCGGCGCGGGCCGAAGCGAGATCGGCGTCGGCATCACCCAGCCCGGCGCGAGCCGCGGCAACCCTGGCATCGAATTCTTCCGGATCGATCCGCGCCAGCAGATCGCCTGTCCGCACCGGCTGGTTGTCGCGCACGAACACATCCGCGACAAATCCGCGGATGCGCGGCGCCACGCTGGTGGTGTCGGCAGCGATATAGGCGTCGTCGGTCGACTCGGAGGATGCCGGCGCGAGTATCCAGGCAACTCCGCCCAGGGCGACAACGGCCGCGATCCCGGCAACCACCGCCACTCGCGGCACTTTGCGGTTCTTTTCCGCCAAGCCGGGCGGCGACGCGGTGGACGAGGCCTGATTGCTGTCGGGTCCCTGTCGCAAATCGACAATGTGGGCATCGGTAGTGTGCGTCGCCAAAGCCATGATCCGGAAACCCTTGTGATTATGATATATATCATATATATGATGATTATCATAATCACAAGCAGAGGTTTTCGAATGACCGCGCTAACGAAAATTCGGTCTCTTGCTTCCGGCCAGGACTGGTCCGCGAACCCCGCCGCCATGCCGGATGCGCGAAAATTCCTGATTTTCGGGCTGATGGCGTTCGGTCAGTTCATGGCGCTGTTCGACATCCAGATCGTCTCCGCCTCGCTCAAGGATGTGCAGGCCGGACTGGCGGCCGGACCGGAGGAAGTCAGCTGGGTCCAGACCGCCTACCTGATGGCCGAACTGGTGATGATCCCGTTGTCCGGCTATCTCGCCAATGCGATGTCGACGCGGTGGCTGTTCGTGTTTTCGGCAGGGATGTTCACGCTGTCCAGCCTGATGTGCGGCTTGTCATGGAATATCGAGTCGATGATCGCTTTCCGTGCGCTGCAGGGTTTCACCGGCGGCGCCATGGTGCCGATGGTGTTCGCGACCGGCTTCTCGATCTTTTCGGGTAAGCAGCGCACGCTGATCCCGGCCATTCTGGGCGCGGTCAGCGTGCTCGCGCCGACCTTCGGGCCAAGCGCGGGCGGCTTTATCACCGAGGCGTTCAACTGGCGCTGGCTGTTCTTCATCAACATCGTGCCGGGCACCATCGTCACGCTGCTGTCGATCCCGCTGCTGCGCGTCGATCGCGCCGATCCGGCGATGTTCTGGCGGATCGACTGGGCGCACCTGGCCGCGACCGTCGCGTTTCTGGCCGGCCTCGAATATGTCCTCGAGGAAGGGCCGCGCTACGACTGGTTCGGCGATCACAGCGTCGCCATCGCCGGCTGGCTGGCACTGGTCGGCTTTATCCTGTTCCTCGAACGCTCGTTCTATTCAAGGAACCCGCTGGTCCGGCTTGCCGCGTTTCGCCGCCCGACGTTCGCTTTCGCCTGTATTTTCAATTTCGTGCTGGGCGGGGGCATGTACTCGGCGATCTATCTCGTCCCGGTCTATCTGGCGCAAGTGCGTGGCTACGACTCGCTGCAGATAGGCGAGACGGTGGTCGTCGTCGGCCTCAGCCAGATGCTCAGCGTCATGGTCGCCTCGTGGCTGAGCCAGCGCATCGACATGCGCTACATGATTTCGGTCGGGCTATCGACTTTCGCGCTCAGCCTGTGGCTGTCCTCGGCGATGACCAGCGAGTGGGGCTTCTGGGAACTGTTGCCGTCGCAGGCCTTGCGCGGCTTTGCGATGATGCTGTGCATCGTCCCGGCAGTGAACATGGCTCTGGCGGGATTCCAGCCGGCGGAACTGAAATACGCCTCCGGGCTGTTCAACCTGATGCGTAACCTGGGCGGGGCGATCGGTATTGCTTTGGTCAACTCGTGGCTGCTGGATAACACCCGGATCGGCGCAGCTCGGCTTGGCGAAACCCTGGGGCACGACGGTGCGACGGCTCAGGCCATGATCGCGACAATCCAGCAGCGCATCGCCCAGGTCACCCCGGATGGCGCGGCAGCGGCGCAAATGGCGCGCGGGATGTTCGCGCATGTGGTGGGACGCGAGGCGACGACGATCGCCTTCGACGATATCTTCCGCATGCTGGCGTGGATGTTCATCGCCGCGCTGGTGCTGGTCCCGTTCTGCCGCCCGCCCGCCAACGCCGCTCCGCCTTCGCCCGAACTCGCCCATTGACCATGATCCATCGAGGAACCGCCATGCGCCTGCCCCTGGCCCTGCTGCTGAGTACCATCGTCACCGGCTGCACCGTCGGGCCGACCTATGTCCGCCCACAGATTGCGCTGACGCCGCGATTTGTTACGGTCGCGGCTATCGCTCCCGCCGATCCGCAATGGTGGCACGGTTTTGGCGATACGGTGCTGGACCGGGTCGTTGCGCAGGTCCTGGGCAGCAACCTCGACATGGCCGCCGCTGCCGCACGGATCGACCAGGCGCGTGCGGTCGCCGGACTGGCGCACGCCGATATGTTACCCTTCGGCGGCCTCTCGGCTTCCGCAGAGACCGACCATATTTCCCAGCAAACCCCGTTCGGCGAAGCGTCCCGCAAGCTGGGCTTCCCGCGTGACTATAATTTGTATCAAGCCAGCGCGCAGGCCAGTTGGGAAATCGACCTGTTCGGCGGTCTGGCCAGGCGCCGACAGGCCGCGCAGGCCGATCTGGGCAGCACGACCGCCGACGCCGCTGCAGTGCGATTGAGCGTGGTCGCCGAAGCGCCGGACGCCTATCTCCGGTTGCGCGGGCTGCAAGCGCGGCTGGGCGTGGCACAGGAGCAGGATACGGTCAGCACCGCATTGGTTGGGCTGATCCGGCAACGGGTCGACCAGGGCCTGTCCGCCCCGCGCGATCTCAACCGCGTGGTGGGCGAGCAGCAAGGCGTAGCGGCGACGATCCCCGGCTTGCGCGCGGCGATCGACGGCGAAATGAACCGGCTGGATGTGTTGATGGGCATGCAGGCCGGCACTTCTCGCGCCTGGCTCGCCTTGGCGCGCGATATCCCGCCGGCACCCGACCCGACCGGCGCCAGCGTCCCGGCGGAACTGATGCGGCGCCGCCCGGATATCGTCGCCGCCGAGCAGCGCCTGATCGCGGCTAACGCCGGCATCGGCAGCGCGATGGCCGAAGCCTATCCCAAGCTGTCGCTGACCGGCGTGCTGAGCGCGGCGACGCTGGGCGGGACTTCGCTGTTGTCGGGCGGCGCGCTGCAAGCCAGCGGGTTTGCCGGCCTGCGCTGGCGGCTGTTCGATTTTGCCCGGATCGATGCGGAAATCGCCCGCGCGCGCGGTCAGGACGCCGAGGCGTTGGCGTTGTATCGCGGATCGCTGTTGCGCGCGACCGCCGAGGTGGAAACGGCGCTGGTGCTGTTGGTGGAATTCCGGAACGAGGTCGATCGGCGGAGGTTGCAGGTCGTGGCGCTGACGCAGGCACGCGATCAGGTTCGCGCCGCTTATGGTGCCGGCGCGGTGGCGCTGCTGGATGTGCTGGACGCCGATCGCGCTTTGCTGGATGCGTCGGATAAGTTGGCGCAAGCCCGCGCCGGTGCGGCCAGAGCCTCGGTCGCGGCGGTTCGCGCGCTAGGCGGCGGCTATGGGAAAGGGCATGATCGCAATGGCTGACAAAACTGGTCACAAGGACAAAACCCGCGCCCGTATCCTGGACGAGGCGGCAAAGGCATTGCGCGCCGGCGGCACCGAAGGGATCAGCGTGGCCGCGCTGATGAAGCGCGCCGGACTGACTCACGGCGGCTTCTATGCTCATTTTTCATCGCGCGACGATCTGGTCGCACACGCCATCGATCGCATGTTCGAAGACAGCGATCGCATGCTCCGACGTTTCCTGGGCGAGTCTCCGGGAGCGCAGGGCCTGGGCGAACTGATCGATTATTATCTGTCGGAGCAGAACATGGCGGCGCTCGACCGGGGCTGTCCATTGCCTGGCCTGTCCGGGGAAGTCGTCCGCATGCCGGCCGCCGCGCGCATCCGGTTCGAGCAGGGGATCGCGACGTTCCGCGGCGCCATCCAGACGGCGCTGGCGGCGATGGGCGTGGACGATCCGGATATCCTGGCGGCGTCGGTCCTCTCGGAAATGGTGGGCGCAGTGATGCTCGCGCGTGCCCTGGGCGACAAAGCTGCGGCGCGGGGCCAGTTGGAAGCAGCGCGACTTTCCCTGAAGAAGCGCATGGGGCTGAACGGCGCACCCGATCGATGATTGTGTCGGTTGGGCGGTGGTGATTTGGCCAATCGCGCCCGTATGTTCGATTAATAGGGCAAAATATGAGTCCCGGCGGGCACAATCAATTGCTGCCAATGCGAAGCGTGCTATCGTTTTGCGGTGCTGAAGTTTTTGCGGGCCAATCGGTCCGTCCTGATTGTCTGGTTTGCTTTCGCCCTGCCGCTGGCGGGGTGTACGGCTATGCAAACCCGCCTGGGCGACCTGCATCTGGGTCCACCGCCAATTACGCAAGGTCCTGGCCCGGCGGATTATTGGTGGCTAGCGGCTGGCGATCCGGTGCTGGCCCGCCTGGTTACGCGGAGCCTGTCCGGCTCTGCGTCGCTGGCGTGCGAAGCGGCGGCGCTGGTCCCGCGCCAGGGACACGGCATCGCGGGATTGCGTCGCGCCAGAGTGGCCACTGCCGACGCCGGCTATCGCTATGCCGATCATCGGGCGCGCTTCGCCGCGGCGATTGCCCATGCCTATGTCGATGTGCGCAAGTGGCAATCCCTGGCCGAGCTGCGCTCGGGCGTGCTCGACCAATATCGCGACAATGCCGAAATTGCTCATTTCCGCCATGAGGCCGGTCTGGTCTCGACGATCGATGGCGGGCTGGCCGGCGCCTTGTCCGCGCAGAACAACGACGCGCATGAGCGCACGTCGGTCCGGCTGGCGGCTGAACTCGCGGCATTGTCGAACCTTGCGGGAATACCGTCGGCCGATCTGGAATTGGGTGACAGCACGGCGGTTCCCGACCTGGCGCCACCGGCTTTCGCCAATCCTCCCGACCTGTCCGCCCGCGCCGACCTGCTCGCGTTGAAAAGCCGCCTTGAACGCAGATTGCTCCAGCAGAAGGTGTCGCAGGCCAATCTTGACCAGGCCGTGGCCGATCCCGGTAGTGCCTCGACGGCATCGCCGGCGCAAGGCGCCGTGGCGGACTGGCGTCACGCCTTCATCCGCGCCGGATCCGAGATAAGCGCGCTGGCCGCGGTAAACGCCGAGGCGGATGCCCAGTTGGTGACGCTGACCCGACGCCAGGCCGCCGCACAACGCGCCGTCGCCGATGCGCGGCTGGCCTATCGCGCCGGAGTCGGAAGTTTCGCGACCTTGTTCGTCGCCGAAGTCGCCGCGCTGGGCTTGCGCGAAGCACTGGTCGAGGCGCAGGCCGACCGTGCCGATGCGATCATCGACTTGCGGACGGCGCTTGGCCAAGGCTGGAGCCCGGCGGATCTGTCGCCGGCAGCCATCGCGGCGGCAACGGCGCGCAAGGGTGCGGACTGTGAGTGAACCGTCGCTCGACGATTTTCTTGGCGCAAGACCCAGCAGCCCCTTGCGCAGGCTACTCAGCCTTGGCTTGCTGGCCTTGGCCACGGTGGCGGCGGTTGCGTTCCTGATGCGGTTCCTGGTGGGAATCGATGTCCCGTACTATACGGCACCGGCGGAACGCGACGATTTTACCCCGGTATTGACCGCCAGGGGCGAGCTTCGCGGGCAGAATGAGGTCACCGTGAGCGCCGCCCAGGACGGGGTGATCGGCATCGTCCCGGTCCAGACCCAGGGCATGGTGAGCCAGGGCCAGCAATTGGCCGTTTTCGATCCCGCCCCGATGGAGCAGGCCATGCTGGCCGATCGGGCGGCGCTCGCCGAGGCTCAAGCTGCGCT
>CAZZYX010000012.1:0-50692 GCA_964658485.1 uncultured Acetobacteraceae bacterium
GTGAGCACCGGAAGCGGCTGTTCGCAGCCCGGCCTGGGCCGAATACCGGCACAGCCGAAGAAAAGCCCTCGTTCCGGGGGCATTGGAACGAGGGCTTCCTTGGAGCGTTCGTCACGCTTTGTCAGTCCGGTCTTGGAGAAGCTAGGGCAACAGGGGGGAAACCCGCTTCTAACCGGCCTGACCATTTTGGTTTAGCGCTAATTTGATTGCTGGCAGGTGAACGAATTCTACAGGATTGTCCCCATTTGTCGCCGTCGCTGCTCATGCTTCGACAGAACGTGTTTTCCCATAGCTGACCGCCGCGAAGAATTTCTTCTTCAACTCTTTATTTATGTGGCCGGGCGCGGGTGTCGAGATAGCGGAACATCGAGTCCGGAACGGTCATGCCATAGCGGTGATTGGCAAGGCGTATCACCGTCCGGCTATTTTGCGAATCGATCGTAACCCATCCAGTCAGTTCCAGACCACCCGGCGCAGCGGGCTTGTGCGTGAACACCAGCGTCAAGGCGCCGTATTCGGGATGGCTGCGGTCGCGTACTTCAATCCCGATCACATTGGGATCGAGCATCGGCTGCAACGTTCCGAATCGGGTCACGTCGCGAGCGGGATCGAGCAACGCGGCCAGCGGACTGTTATTGATCGGCCAGCGTTGTACCTGGTTGACGGCGGAATCGATCATGGTGAGTGCGTGGCCATTGGAGATGACCAGCATCGGCACGCCCGGCGCGTATTGAAAGCGGATGCGTCCGGGCCGTTTCAACGTCAGCACCCCGGTCAGTTGCCGGCCGTTATTGTCGGTCTGGGTGAAATCGGCCTGCATCGTGGCGATCTCGCGCAGCGCGGACACCGCCTGCGTGAGTTGGGCGGGCGGATTTGCCAGCACCGGCCGGGCAGGTTCGGCACGGGCCTGAGGCACCGCCAGCGCTTGCAGCAAGACAGGGGTGCAACATGCGACAAAGGCTGCCGCGCCAATGGCGGGCAGCCTTTCAATCTGACGGCGGATCGACTGGTTCATGCCCGGCGGCTAGGCCCGCAGGCTTGAACCCCCACTGAACCTTACTTGATCTTGGCTTCCTTGAACGCGACATGCTTGCGCACGACCGGGTCGTATTTGCGGAAGGTCATCTTCTCGGTGGTGTTGCGCGGATTCTTCTTGGTGACGTAGAAGAAACCGGTGTCGGCGGTGGAAACCAGCCGAATTTTGACAGTTGCGGGCTTTGCCATGATGCTTTCCTAAAATCCTGTGCTGTGGCGAGTCCAATCGGCCTCGCCACAACGCGAGCGGCACTGAGCAATGCCGCCGTCTCAAGCGCCGCCCCTTGCGTCAGCTACCCACCAGAGTCAAGAAGTGCCGCCGACCGCCACCCTTTTTAACGCATCAGCAGGAACGCCGCCGCAAGGCCCGCGACGATGCGATACCAGGCAAACGGCGCAAAGCCAGAGCGGCTGACATAGGCGACGAACATCTTGATCACCACCAGCGCCACCACGAAAGCGACGACGAAGCCGATCGCGATCTCGTGCCAGCCGACCACGCCGGTGCCCGCCGCCAATTCGTGCCGGCTGCCCCACAATTCCAGCAGAGTCGCGCCCAGCATCGTCGGGATGGCCAGGAAAAAGCTGAATTCCGCCGCCGTGCGCCGTTCGATCCCCATCGCCAGCGCGCCCATGATGGTTGCGCCCGAGCGGCTGACCCCGGGTATCATCGCCAGGCACTGCAAGACGCCGACGCCCAGCGCCTGATGGACCGGCAACTGGCCCAGCCCCTTATAAGTCGTACCCTTTTTGGCGAAACGCTCGACCAGCAGGATGGCGACGCCGCCCACCACCAGCGCCCAGGCCACCACCAGCGGGCTGCCCAGCAGCACATCGATGTGCTTCTTCAGTGCCAGGCCCAGCACGACCGCAGGCAACACCGCTACCAGCAGGTTGAGGATGAAGCGGAAAGCCACCGGCTCGCGCTTCATCAGGCCCACCGCTACCGCCCAGAAGGTGCGCCAATATTGCACCACCACCGCCAGGATCGCGCCGAGCTGGATGACGACATTGAACACTTTCCAGGTATCGGCATCGAAACCGAGCAGTTTCGTGGCCAGGATGAGATGACCGGTGGACGAGACCGGAATGAATTCCGTCAACCCCTCGACGATACCCAGCAGAACGGCGGTGATGGTCAACGTCATAAGGCTCTGGTCCTCGCAGGGGTGGCCTGAGCCAGATACCGGTGATTGGACGGTTTGCAAATGGATTGCGGCATGGAACCATGAAGAGCGTCAAACGATTGCCGGGCAGGCCGACCAAGCCGGTATCATCGATCCCCAAAGTCGGCAATGCTGGGTTCCTTGCGTAGATGACGCCGGGCTTAAGACTGCTTCTGCATGTCCATTATATTGCCGGGCACCATCATGTTCGCGTTCAAATGATACATGATCCACAGCGATCCGGCGATGACGACGCCGACGATGAACACGCCGAAGGCCAGCGCGAGGACATTGTTGACGTTGTCGGGGCCGGTGGTGACATGCAGGAAAAACACCAGATGCACGCCCATCTGCGCGATCGCGAAAGCGGCCAGGGCCATGACTATGCCCGGCGTGAAGACCACGCTCGGCCCGCTTGCCACCCAGAACGATCCGGCGGTGAGGCCGGCAGCCAGGCAGAAGCCGATCACATAATTGCGGATCGCGCCGGCGATGTCATGAGCGCCTTCCTCGTGATCGCCGGGAGCGATATCCACGTTCCCGATCTCGTGGCCGTTTGCAGTCATGGACTTGTCCCCAAGAGATAGACGTTTGTAAAAATTCCAACCCAGATGATATCCAGCGCGTGCCAGAACAGGGCAAAGCACAACGCCCGGCGCATGATATCGGGCCGGAATCCCTTGGCCCACAATTGCGCCATCGTCGTTCCCAGCCACAGCAGGCCGATGGTCACATGCGCGCCATGCAGGCCGACCAGCGCGAAGAACGCCGACAGAAAGGCGCTGCGCTGCGGGCCTGCGCCGGTCGCCAGCATCCGGCCGAATTCGCTGAATTCCAGGAACAGAAAACCCAGCCCCAGCAGGCCGGTGACCAGATAACCGATCTGCGCCCACAGCATGTTGCGAGCGTTGCCGGCAATCGTTGCCATGCCGCAGGCAAAACTGGACAAGAGCAGGAACGCGGTCTCCAGCGCCACGGTCTTCAGGTCGAACAGTTGCGCCGGTCGCGGGCCGCCGACGGTCGCATGCGACAGCACCGCATAGGCCGCGTAAAAGCCCGCAAACAGGATGAAGTCGGACAGCAGGAATATCCAGAAGCCGTAAGCGGTGGTGATCCGTTTCGGCGCCGGTCCCTTGAATCCGCCGTCCGGCTCGCCGCGGCTGCCTAACTGGTGAGGGTCATGCCCTGACGGTTCGCCGCGCGGGACCGCCCTGATCCCCGGTTCGCGCCCTTCGACCAGCGCGACGCGCGCCTCCCGGCGTCTGCGATCGTCGCGGGCAACGTCTTCGGCGGACATTTCATATTCGGAGCGATCGCGCCAGGCAAAGCCGACGAACACCGCAAACGCACCGATCAGGCCGACGACGACCATCCACCAGATATGCCAGATCAGCGCGAAACCGCTGACCACGGCGAAAAATGCCGCGATCACTCCGGTCGGGCTGTTGCGGGGGATTTCTATCGCCTCGTAAACCGGAAGATCGTTCAACCGGCGCTGCTCGAGCGCCTGCTGCTTGATGCCCCAATAGGCTTCCGCCCCGGCGACATTCGGCATCACCGCGAAATTATAGGCGGGTGGCGGGGAGGTTGTAATCCATTCCAGCGTGCGCCCATCCCACGGATCGCCGGTGGTATCGCGCAACCGATCGCGGCGGCGGATCGAAACGACCAATTGCATGATCTGGCTGCCGATACCGCAGGCAATCAGCGCAACGCCGCCGGCCGCCACCCGCAGCCACGGTTGCCAGGCAGGGTTGTCGTAATGCTGCATTCGGCGGGTCATGCCTTCCAGCCCCAGGATATAGAGCGGCATGAAGGCGACGTAAAAGCCGATGACCCAGAACCAGAACGCGGTCTTGCCCCACCATTCGTCCAGCTTGAAGCCGAACGCCTTGGGGAACCAGTAGGTGTAGCCGGCAAAGGCGCCGAACAGCACTCCGCCGATCACTACGTTGTGAAAATGCGCAACCAAGAACAGCGAGTTATGCAGCACGAAATCGGCCGGTGGCACGGCCAGCAGCACGCCGGTCATCCCGCCGATGGTAAACGTCACCATGAACGCGATCGCCCACATCAACGGCGGATGAAAACGCACGCGCCCGCCCCATAGCGTAAACAGCCAGTTGAAGATCTTCACTCCGGTCGGGACCGCGATGATCATCGTCATCACCCCGAAGAAACCATTGACGTCGGCGCCGGCCCCCATCGTGAAGAAATGGTGCAACCACACCATGAACGACAGCACGCAAATCGCCATGGTGGCGACGATCATCGAACGATACCCGAACAGCGGCTTGCCCGAAAAGGTCGAAATGACTTCCGAGAATACGCCGAATGCGGGCAGGATTAGGATATACACCTCGGGATGGCCCCACGCCCAGATGAGGTTCATGTACATCATTGGATTGCCGCCGAGATCGACGGTGAAGAAGTGAAAGTGCAGATAGCGGTCGAGCAGCAGCATGCCCAGCGTCGCCGTCAGGATCGGGAAAGCCGCGACGATCAGCAGGCTCGACGCCAGCGACGTCCAGCAGAAGATCGGCATCCGCGTCAGCGTCATGCCGGGAGTCCGCATCTTGAGAATGGTGACGACGAAATTGATTCCGGTCAGCAGCGTGCCGATCCCCGATATCTGGATCGCCCAGAGATAATAATCGACGCCCACGCCCGGCGAGAAATTAAGCTCCGACAGCGGCGGCATGGCCAGCCATCCGGTCTGCGCGAACTCACCGACGAACAGCGAAATGTTAATCAGCAGCACCGCCGAGGCGGTCAACCAGAAACTGACCGAGTTGAACGTGGGAAAGGCGACATCGCGCACGCCCAGTTGCAGCGGCAGGACGAAGTTCATCAGGCCGATCATGAACGTCATCGCTACGAAGAAGATCATGATCGTGCCATGCGCGGAGAATAGCTGGTCGTAATGTTCCGCCGGCAAAAAGCCTTGCGAATGCAGCGCTATCGCCTGTTGCGTGCGCATCATGACGGCGTCGACAAAGCCACGGATCAACATCACCAGCGCCAGCAGGCAATACATGACGCCGATGCGCTTGTGATCGACCGAAGTGATCCACTCGCGCCACAAATAGGGCAAATGGCCTTTCACGACCACCCAGACGAGTACCGCCAGGAGTATCACCATGACGAGCAGCGAGGTGACCAGCGGTATCGGCTGATCGAACGGAATCGCCGCCCAACTCAACTTGCCGAACATTAAATTGCCTTCCTGGGCGGCTGGTCCTGGCCACCATCGCCGGCCGTGCGTGCCGACGGCATGGCACCCTGGACCGCGCCATTGACGATCGTTGTAAACAGCCCCGGCGCAACCGCGCTGTATGACGTGGGGGGCACTTCCTTGCTGGGCTTGGCCAGCACCGCGTAGGTCGCGCTATCGAGCGTCGGGCCATTGGCCCTGGTCGCGGCGAGCCATGCCGCGTAGTCGCCGGGGGGCATTGCCCTGACGTTGAAATGCATGCCCGCAAACCCTTCGCCGCTGAACTGCGCGGACAGGCCGGCGAATGTACCCGGCTGGTCCGCCTGCAGGCTGACTTGGGAGGCCATCGATGCCATCGTGTAAATCTGGCTACCGAGTTGCGGTACGAAAAAACTGTTCATCACCCCCGCTGAAGTCAGGCTGAAATGGACCGGCCTGCCGACCGGGATGACCAGCTGGTTGACGGTCGCCACATTATCCGCCGGGTAGATAAACAGCCATTTCCAGTCGAGCGAAACCACCTGCACTTCCAGCGGCTGCTGGCGTGACGATAGCGGCGCATAGGGATCGAGGGTATGCGACCCGAACCAGGCGATGCCGCCGAGGAAAGTGATCACCAGCATCGGGATCGCCCAGACGATCAGCTCCAGCCTGCCCGAAAAAGCCCATTCGGGACGGTAAACGGCGCGGGTATTGCCGGCCCGAAACCACCAGGCACAGGCAATAGTGACGATGATGGTCGGGACGACGATCGTCAGCATCACCGCCAGGGAATCGAACAGCACCAGTTTTTCCGCCGCGCCGACCGGCCCTTTCGGATCGAGCACGCCGCCGCTGCAGCCCGCCAGCGGCAAGGCCAGGAAAGCGACCAACGCAAATCGTCTATTCGATGCCAATGGTGATCCCGACCATCGCGCCGGGCAAATGCGGGGCGCATGCTCTTCTCTAAAACCCGCGAGCGCCCGCTTGTTCCTGATATGCAGAGACTTATTGAATGACACAGGTCTCGCGCGCCTGTTTGCCGCGCATCCTAGCCGGTCCTGCTGTTCCGCTGCGCTACGAACCATATCAGCAGTCCGCCGACGGCAAGCGACGCGCCGATCGGACCGGTGGATGTCCAACCCAGACCGCCGGCGATCGCCAGCCCGCCAAGCCAGGCGCCGAGTGCGTTGGCAGTGTTGAAGGCGCTGTGATTGAGCGCCGCGGCCAGCGCCTGGGCATCGCCGGCAACGTCCATCAATCGGGTCTGCAACGCCGGGCCGATCGACAATGCCGCAAACCCGACGAAGAACAGGTTGATCGTCACCGCCACGGGATTGGGCGCGGTGACCGCGATCAGGCCCAGCGTCACCACATTGAGCACCAGCGTCATCAGGATCGCGCGCATGATCCCGCGATCGGCCAGCCAGCCGCCGAACAGGCTGCCTGCGACCATGCCCAGGCCGATAACCGCAAGAACCAGCGGAACCCGCGCCTCGGTCATGCCGGAAACGTTGGTCAACAGCGGCGTGATGTAGCTGTAGACGGCAAACACGCCGCCAAAGCCTATCGCGGCAATACCCAGGGTCAGCCAGACCTGACCGCGTTTGAGCGCACCAAGCTCGGTCAGAGGACTGGCGTTCGCTTGCGCCGGGAGCGGCGGCAGGGCGAGCCGGCACAGCAGCGCCGTAGCCAGGCCGATGACGGCGACAAAGATGAACGCCGCGCGCCAGCCGGCAAGCTGCCCGATCCAGGTTGCCAGCGGCACACCGACGACATTGGCGACGCTCAGCCCCAGCATCATCCGCGCCACCGCCTGGGCGCGCTTGTCGGGGGGCACCAAGGAAGCCGCGACCAGCGAGGCAATGCCGAAATAGGCGCCATGCGGCAGCCCGGCCAGAAACCTTGCGGCAACCACGAAACCATAGCTCGAGGCGGCGGCGGACAGCAGATTGCCGAGCGCAAAGCAGCCCATCAAGCCGATCAGCATGCGCCGCCGCCCGGCACGCGCGAACACGGCGGCAAGCAACGGCGCGCCGATCACTACACCCAGGGCATAGGCGCTGATCATGTGCCCGGCGGTGGGTATCGCGACATGGACATCGCGGGCGACGTTAGGCAAGAGCCCCATCGCGGCGAATTCGCCGGTGCCCAGCGCAAAACCGCCGAGCGCGAGCGCAAATTCCGCCAGGCCGACACCGTATGGCAGTGCGACGACATTATCTGCAGCGGCCATTGGGGGTATAAGATCCTCGAAATCGCTAGGGGATCGTCCCCGGATGGGTTTCACAGTCACAGCAACGCACCGCGGATACCGGTTCGCGATCGAAAGGGAAAGCGCGGCGGCGCTCGTGTTCGACCGCCCCCCCCCCGCGCACCGTCAGGTCTTGTATTCGATTATCCGGGAGGGCAGCCTGCGGATACGCTGAAGAAAGAATCCGGCAACGCCCAGCAGTTGCGGAAATTTCCCGAGCATCAGGAATAGCGATATTTCCGACGCATACCCCAGCGGCCGTCCCAGCGTGACCTCGCGCCGAATGATCCTGACGATCTGGAGGCAATATAGGAACACGCCGGTGACGGTCAGCATGACAGCCAAATTGCGGTGCAGGATAAACGGGCACAGCAGTAACAGCACGGGCATGCAGGTCCATGCCACGATCCGTTCCACCTCGCGCCGCCAGCCCGGGTCGCCGCGCCGGCCATGCCTGGTCCATAGCTCGGCAAACGCGTGTCCGCCGCGACGCGATCGCCGCCACCACTGCGCGAAATGTTTGATCGCGGCATCGTGAGTCGTCATCTCGTCGGCCAGCCGGCGTACCCGCCAACCCGCCGTTCGCAACCTGAGACAAAGATCGGGTTCCTCGCCGGCAATCAGGTCCGGGGCATAGCCGTGGACAGCCAGCAGCGCGCTCAACCTGAACAGCGCATCGCCGCCACAGCTGCTGGCATAACCTGGCGTCCCGTCCCACTCGCGATCGCACAGGCGATTGTACACGCTCACCGTCGGATATCGTTCCCGGCGGCGGCCGAATACGGCGGCCAGTTCCGGCTCGCGCAGCATGGCGGGGACCGCCGCATCCAGCCAACCAGCGGCCAGCGTGCAATCCCCATCGATCATCTGGACGAATTCGATCGGCGCTTCGGCTAATGCCTGCAACCCGGCATTCCGCGCCAGGGCGGCGGTAAAATTGGTGTCCGCAGGCAATTCGACCACGGTCACGCCGGCGTCCCGCGCGGCGCCAACGCTATTGTCCGTCGATCCGGAATCGACGTAGACCTTGCGGGCAACCCCGGGCAACGAACCAAGACAGGCGAGCAGCCGGTCACCCTCGTTACGCCCTATGATCACCACCCCTACGCTTGTTATCATCGCGGATTTCCACCTGGCGTCTTCCCGGCCATTCGTCGCGCCCGGGCCATTCGTCGGCATTGCATTCAGACGATGATTTCAGTGACCAGATCGCTGCCGTCGCTCGTGAGCAAACCGGGCAATACCGCAGGGGTTGCCGCTCCGTCGAGCAATTTCGATCGCCCGGCGCGCGCGGTCTGCACCTGCGCCTCACTCCCGTCATCGGGTTCGGCCCAGCTGGTGCGCTCGGTGCGGGTCCACCGCAATGCGGACCTGGTAAACAGCGCCCGCAGATAGATGGGCACTTTCCACAAGACATACAAAGGCGCGCGACACAGCGCCCCAAAGCTGAGCCATTTCTGGCCATACTGCGCCCACGCCAATGATATGAAGAAGAATGTCCCGATGAGCAGCAGCAATATGATTTCGGCAGGTGCGACGACATGCGAGAATATGGCCAGCACACCGGCCATTGCCAAAGCCATGACTTGTACCGTCACCAGCAATGCCAGCGGCGGGGTGGTCAGATGGGCACTGAAGGAAACCAGCGAAAGTCGGCGGCGACGCAGCCCTTCCCAAATCAGGGGCAGGGCATAGGTGCGCGCCGTGCCGATGAAGCCGCCTTCCCAGCGCTGTCGTTGCTCCAGCGTGGCAGCCTCCCCCGCAGGGTCGCTCCAAACCCGGCTGTGCTCATCGAAATCGATGCGGACATCGGCGCGGAGCAGATCGATCGCCAGCACCAAATCCTCGACCACCGATTTCTGCTCGAGCGGCGCGGCTGCGAATACCGTCCACGGGAAAGCCATCCCGGTCCCGTTCAGTGGTTTGGGCAGATGCAACCGGTGCAGGCCGCGCTGGCGCACCAGGTTCTTCAGGAGAAAAGCAAAGCTGGAAATCTGCACCATCGGTGAAGCGCTGGGCTGGGGCGTCAGCAGATAGGCGGCCTGCACGACCGTTCGGCGCGCATGGGCCAGATGGGCTATGCGCTGCAATGCCCCCGGCTCGGCGTAGCAGTCGGCGTCCAGGACGATGACGACATCGGGTGGGCAGAGGCGAAGATGGTCGCGGGCGAAAGCCAGGGCATAGCCCTTGCCGGTCCGCAACGCATCCTGTCGTTCGATCACTTCCACCCCGGCGGCGCGGGCGACCGCAGCCGTGCGGTCGCGGCAATTGTCGGCCACCAGCAAAACCCGCTCGCCGTCAAGCACCGTTGCGAGGCGGGACAGCGTGACGGACAGGCTGCCGGCCTCGTCGTGGGCAGGCATGACGATGACGATGTCCAGCGATCCGACCGGGCCGGCGACAGGTCGCTTGCCGACGACCAGGCCGGCGGCCGTTTCCATGAGAAAGGGCAGCGTCGCATAACAACACACAGCGGCGATCAGCCACTCCAGGAACGAGAGTACGATCATGCCGCTTTACGCAGGATATCGGCGAGCATGGCCGCATTGGTGACGGCATCGTGCCGCGCCAGAACCCGCTCGCGCCCGACCTTGCCCTTGTCGATGATAGTGGCGATGTCGGCGTCGATGGCCAGCCGCATCGCGCCCACCAGACGTTCTGTCGACCCGGCTGGAATGAGCCACCCGCACTGGTCGTCGACCAGTTCCGGTATCCCGGCAATGGCGGTCGCAATGACGGGGCGCCCGAGCGCCAGGGCCTCCATGATCACGACCGGCAACCCCTCGGCAAAGCTGGGGAGGACCAGCGCCCGCGCTGCGAGCAGGTGCTGCCGGATGGCGTCGGCGTCGCATGCACCGGCAAAAGCGATGAGGTCGGACAGCCCCAGGCTGGCGACACTCGCTTCGAGTTCGGCCCGAAGCGGACCCTCGCCGATGATGGTCAGGTGAAAATTCCGGTCCCGGCGCGCAAGTTCCCGCACGGCCTGGACCAGCAGGGGCAACCCCTTGGCCGGAGAAAGCCGCGCAATCGTCACCAGCCGGGGCAATTCGTCCGGCGGCGACGGGGCGGCCAGCGCGTGAAAGGCCTTTTCCACGCCGCAGCGCACAACCGCGATCTTGTGCCAATCGGACACCCGGCTCCACCGCATCAATTGCGCCCGGCCATAATTGCTGATCGCGATAGCCGCCGCCGAGTCCGCGACTTTGCCCTCGAGATCAAGAGCGACGGGCCGGTCGAACTCATCGGGACCATGCACGGTGAAACTGTACGGGGGGCCACCTAGCTGCCGGACCAGTCGAGCGACCGCCGCCGAATTTGTACCGAAATGCACGTGAACATGATCGATGCCTTCCGCCTGGAATTCTTGCAAAAGCCAACAAGCCTCGGCGAAATAGACGACGCTCCGCAGCCGTGCGCCGGACTTTTTCCCCATCGCCAGCGCCAGCAGCAAAGCTCGCCAGCTGTGGCACGGGGCGCGTAAAAAGCTGGAAATAAACGCCCAGGCCAATACCGCAGCGCCGTTTTCAAGCACGAATTTCGTCTTCAGTTCCTCCGCCCGGTCCTCGCCGCTGACCAGATTGGCTACACGACGAAGCGAATAGCGCCGCACCGTGTAATTTAGGTCTTCGAGCCCCTGTATCTCGCGACGTATAAAACTGTGGCTTATCGCAGGATATTGGTTGACGAGGTAAGCTATATTCAAGACCATGCTGCCGCAAACCCGGTAGTTATCAATCGAAGTTTCGCTGCGAACTCGACATTATCGAAACATAGGCACTAAATAATTTCAGTATCCGCCCACAAATTGTGCCGATCGCCGACTGATATTTAGTGCGGAGACAGACGGACTTGCCATAAGATGCCATATTCCAAAATTCATGAGATTTTGTTAAGGCATCATTCGGAATTTCACGTATTTAGTAGAGAACTCGTAACGGATCGAAGTATCATTCAAGCTGCGATGGTGGGGTTGGCAACACTTATCGATTAGCCAACAACCGCCCACTCCCATCTCCCAAGCACGATATGTGCCAAATTAATATATCACATGCAATTCAATTATTTATGATAATCAAGTCATCAGATGGACATGCCAATGTGTAAACAGCACTGACATAAATCGCAATCGATTGTACAAGTCTGACCCGGGCGCAATTTCATTCGATATCAGCAACTCGCTATCCAACGGGTTATCGGCCAAAGCGACCCGCACCGGCTTCGTGCGAGACGGCACAAGGCTCGCCGGATCAGCCCAGCGGTTTTACCAGAACTGCAAAATCCAGGCCTGTGACGCGCGGCTGGCCAAAGCGCAGGTCGTCGTAGGGAAAGGGGCGGCTTTCCCCGGTCAGGCGATAGCCGCCCCGTTCATAGAAGGCGATCAATTCGGTGCGTTTGCGGATCACCGTCATCTCGATGCTCGTCGCTCCGAACAGTTCGACGGCGATGCGCTCCGCCGCCAGGATCAGGATGCGGCCAAGGCCGGCGGCCTGGCGGAGCGGATAGACCGCCAGCAAGCCAAGATAGCCGAGGCCGGGGCCGAGCCTGCTGACCTGAACGCAACCGACCATGGTGCCGGCGTCGAAAGCCAGCAGGATGCGATTATCGTCATCGGCGATGATCGCCGCGAGCGCTTCCGCATCGATCCGCTGGCCTTCGAGCAGGTCGGCTTCATGCGTCCAGCCGCGGCTGGCACTCTCTCCGCGATAGGCGCCCTGGACCAGCGCCTGCAACGCGGGCACGTCCCGCTCCGTCGCCACCCGCAATTGCGCGCCAGGCTGTCTCGCTTCCGTCGCTGCGTTCATCGTTGCTCCCGACCGCCGATCGTCGTCGCCTCCCCCTATCACCATTCGATCCGACGGACCCATCGTTACTTGGGCTGTTACGGGATCAGGCGATTTCTGCGCAGTGTCGCGAAGAGGTCGTAGAATGCATCGTCGGTCGGTTGGTAAGCGGTAAAGCCAAGGCGGCGACTTTTCGACATGTCGGTCACCACCTCGATCGGGCGGCCAAGATCGGCATCGGTATGCCAGGGCGAAGCCAGCCGGGCCAAGTCGGGCTCGACCAGCCCGTCGCGACTGGCGATCTGCCGCCACAGGTCGCCATCCCCGGCCATCTGCCGCTCGAGCGGATTGACGATTCCCGAAAATGGCGCCGCCTCGATCCCGAACCAGTCCGCGATCCGGCTCCACAGCCATTGCCAGCGGAAAATATCGCCGTTGACGATGTTGAAGGCCTGGTCATGTGCCGCCTCGGTCGTTGCCGCCCACAGCAAGTGGCGGGCAAGCTGCCGCGCATCGGTCATGTCGGTCAGTCCGCTCCACTGCGCCATCGAGCCCGGAAAGGCAAAGGGTCGCCCGGTCTCGCGACACAACGTCGCATAGACCGCCAGCGTCGTCCCCATGTTCATCGCATTGCCGACAGCCTTGCCGATCACGGTATGCGGCCGATGCACGCTCCACGTGAACCCGTCGCGCGCGGCGCCGGCAAAGACTTCGTCCTCCTGCGCATAATAGAAGTTTTCCACGTCGAGCCGTCCCTGTTCCTCGCGGAATGGCGTTTGCGGCAGCGTACCTTTGCCATAACTCTCGAACGGCCCGAGATAATGCTTCAGCCCGGTGACCAGCGCGACATGGCGGGGGCCGGTCCGCGCCGGCAGGCCGTCGAGTAAATTGCGGACCATCGCTGCGTTCACGCGAATGTTTTCCGCCTCGGTGTGCTGCCGCAGCCATGTCGTGATGAACACCGCGTCAGGGCGGATATTGCGCAGCGCGGTCGCCGTCGCAGCGGCATCCTGCAAGTCGGCCACCACCGACCCTACGCCTGCCTGTTCGACCCCCCCGCGGGCAATACCGAACACCGTCCAGCCCTGCTCTACCAGCAGCGCCGTCGTCGCGCTGCCCACGATTCCGCTCGCGCCTGCTACCAATGCCGTTCTTGCCATCGTCGTGCTCCTGTGTTCCTTGGCGGGGAGTCGGGAACGCACGGCCCCCGCTTCCGGTACCGAGGAGCATCATGATTACGACGCAACAGGCAGGAGCACCCGCCGAAAAAGCAGGACTCTATCGCGATCTTGCCCAGGCGATCGGGGCGATCACCGCCGGCGAACCGGACGCCGTCGCAAACATGGCCAATGCCGCTGCGTTGCTATGGGAATATCTGCCGGATATAAACTGGGCCGGTTTCTATCGGATGATAGAGGGCGAACTGGTGCTCGGTCCTTTCCAGGGCAAGCCCGCCTGTCTCCGCATCGCGCTGGGGACCGGCGTATGCGGGACAGCCGCAGCGACCGGAACCAGCCAGCTGGTCGACGATGTGCACGCGTTTCCAGGCCATATCGCCTGCGACGCCGCATCGGCATCGGAACTCGTGGTTCCGTTGATAATCGACGGGCAGGTGTCGGGCGTCCTGGACATCGACAGCCCGACCCCTGCGCGCTTCGACGAACAGGATCGCGAAGGGATCGAGGCGATCGCCCGATCGTTTGCGTCGCGGTTCATTGTCGGCGCTCAGCGGCGATAAGCAGCACCCGATCCTGGTCGATTATTTTGCGGAAGGCCTGGCCGGCCCCGGCAAAATCGAGCAGGTCAACCTTCCACGGCAAGTCGGATTCGTCGAATGCCTCGGCTAGATCGGCCAGCAGCGACGGCGGCAAGGCGCCATCCCCCTGAAATGCCAGATCGAGGTCGGAATAGCGCCGCGCCTGCCCGTGGCCCGGCTGCCGAATACCGAAACCGCTATGCCTGCCGGCACATGTTGCGCGAGGATATTGCGTACGATCGCTTCCTCGGCGGGATCGATGTCCAGCACTGCCATCATGTCTCGCCCGCGCGTCCCACCAACCGGTCGCGAAGAAACCGCGCTTCCTCGATGAACTGCGGAATGATCGCGACCACCTCCAGCGCCTTGGCCTCGTCATAGGTGTGCGAAGTCATGTTGCGCCTGTCGCGATAGAGCTTCCATTGGGTCGAGTCCCCTTGCAGCAGGCCCTGCTCGCTCGCAGTGCGAATCAACGCCGGAAACGACATCTGCGCGATGGCCTCCGGGTTGGCGGAGCTCTGCGTCAGGTATCGCTTCAGCATCTTGTGACTGAGGTCGTAAGCGAACCCGAACCGTTGCACCAGACCGTCCCGAATCTGCTGGTCGGAGACGTCTTGCAGATAGCGGACCTGACCTTCTGTCAATCGAGCCAGCGCGGCAACCAGCGCGGTAAAATCAAGCGTCATGGTTCACCAGATTATTCTAGCACTTCTTGCCCTGGCCGCCAGCGTCTTACGATTTTGCCTGGGTGACCTGCGGCACCGGATAAATCTTTTCTACCGGAGGCAATTGTCAATTGAATCGGTAGAGTTTAGCGTCTAACTCGTTCCCGACACCATCGTTGACCAGAGCGACACCCCATGCCTGCCTACCTCGGCCTCTATGATCCACCGTTTGCCATGCACGCCAACGCTGCGCTGTGGCGGGTGTTGCGAGAGCATGCTCTGGCGCTGGGCCTGACTGCGCCGGAATTTCTGGATCGTGACCGGGATTATCGGGCGATCTGGAGCGACCCGGACCTGGCCTTCGCGCAAGTTTGCGGATTGCCGCTCACCACCAGCCTGCTTGGGCGGGTCCGGCTGCTGGCTACTCCGATCTACGACTTTCCCGGTTGCGAAGGAGCCGGTTACCGCAGCTTCGTCGTGGTCCGCGAAGCCGCGGCCTATGCCGGGATGTCCGATTTGGCAGGCGCGCGGATCGCGATCAATTCGCCGGACAGCCATTCCGGCGCGACCGCGCTGCGCCACCTCATCGCGCCGCTCGCAAACGGCAAGCCCTTTTTCGCCGCACCGGTGGAAACCGGCGCGCATGTCGAAAGCCTGAAGGCGGTCGGCACCGGTACGGCGGACGCCTGTGCGTGCGATTGCATAACCTGGGGCCTGATCGCTCGCCACCAACCGGAAGCGCTGGCCGGGCTGCGGGTGCTGGCCGAAACCGCGACTGCACCCGCGCCGCCCTTTGTCACCGGCGGATCGGCCTCCGACCAGGATGTCGATGGTTGGCGAGAGGCGCTGGGCCGCGCCTTCGCCGATCCGCGATCCGCCGCCGCGAGGGCGGTGCTGGGGTTGTCGGGGTTCACCGTGCAACCGCTGGCGACGTACGACCGGATCACCGAAATGACTGCGGTCGCCATGCTCAATTCATTTGAAAGGCCGTTCGTGAAGGCAACTAGAAAGATCGAATGGCCGACAGTCCTGGTTGCTGTCGTCGTCTATCTTGGCTGGATAGCACTGACGTTTTTCTGGAACCGGCTCTCGCCATGGCTGATCCTGCCGATCGGCGCGTGGCTGGGTGCATGGTTCATGTCGCTGCAGCATGAAGTCATGCACGGCCATCCCACCTCCAGCCAACGGCTCGATGACGCTATCGGCTTCATGCCGATCATGCTGTGGATGCCCTATTTCCGCTACAAGAACACCCATCTGCAGCACCATCGGCAAGAATGGCTGACCGATCCGCTGCAAGATCCGGAAAGCGCCTATCATTCCCCGCAAAAGTGGCGAGCCATGAGCCGGCCCGCGCGCTGGCTCCATCTCGCCAGCGTAACCCTGCTGGGGCGGCTGGCGGTCGGGCCGTTCCTGGCGATCTTTTCCTTCTGGGCCAGCGAAATCAGGCTGATCGCTGCGGGCGAGCGCGGCATCGCGCGGATCTGGGCCGGTCATTTTGCGGCCATGGCGGTGCTGCTGGGCTGGCTGGTGCTGGTCTGCCATGCCAGCCTCTTTTCATACGTCCTGCTGGTGGTATGGCCCGCCACCGGGCTGTCGTTGCTGCGCTCGCTGGTCGAGCATAAGGTCGCCGCTCACCCGCAGGACCGCACAGCAGTAGTGGAACGCGGTGGTCCGCTGGCGTTGCTGTTCCTGAACAACAACCTGCACCTGGTCCATCACCTGCATCCCGGTCTGCCATGGTATGACATCCCGGCGACATGGCGCCGGCACAAAGCTCGCTTGCTGCGATCGCATCATGGCCCCGTCTATCGCAGCTATTTCGAGGTCGCCTCGCTGTTCCTGACCAGTCCGCATAATCGGGGCGTCGGGACACCGGCTATCGGGAACACGGATCGGCGGCGATGACAGCCAAGCCGGCGCCCGGCCTGCCCATCGCTATCGTCGGCGGCGGCTTTTCGGGGACGTTGCTGATGGTGAATTTGCTCCGGCTCGGCGCGCGGGTGGTCCTGGTGGAACGCTCGCAAGCCATGCTCGCGCGCGGGCTGGCCTATGGCACCCGCCGGCCCGAGCACCTGCTTAACGTTCGCGCAGCCAATATGAGCGCATTTCCCGACGATGCTTCGCATTTCCTGCGGTGGATGGGGTTTTCGGACCGGGAACAGGCCAACCGCTTCGTGCCGCGCCTCGCCTATGGTCAATATCTGCGCGAAGTCTTCATGCAGGCGATTGCGTCCGCCCCCGATCGTGTCCTGATCAAGCAGCAGGAAGCCGTCGCGATCGAGGATGACGCCGGCCTGCCGGTGCTGCGGCTGGACAGCGGCGAGGCGATCAGGGCGCACGCGGTAGTGCTGGCGCTGGGCAATTCCGCGCCGACCCCGATCCCGGTGCTGGCGGAACTGCCGGCGGCCCTGCGTGCGGACGATCCGTGGTCCACCGGGACACTGCAGGAACTGATCGGGCTCGATCATGTCCTGCTGATCGGCACCGGGTTGACGGCGGTGGATGTCGCGATGTCGCTGGACAAGCTGGGCTTTCGGGGACGGATCACGGCGCTGTCGCGGCGCGGCCTGATCCCGCGCGCGCATGCCGATGTCGGACCGGTGGTGGACCCGGTGACCCGGCCGGTCGAGCGCGGATCGTGGTTGCTGCACCGGCTGCGCCACCGCTCGCGCGAAGTCGGCTGGCGGCACGCCGTGGACGAATTGCGACCGCATACGCAAAATTTGTGGCGGCTGCACGATGGCCCCGCGCAAGCCCGTTTCCTGCGCCATGCCCGGCCCTGGTGGGATGTCCATCGCCATCGTCTCGCACCCGCGATCGCCCTGCAGGTCGAGACCATGCAGGCACGGGACAGGCTGGCCTTCGTGGCCGGGCGCATCGTCGCTGCCCAGCCGGCAGACGGCGCCGCGCGGATCACCCTGCGCCGGCGTGGCCATGACCAGACGCAGTTCCTGACGGTGGACCGGGTGATCAATTGCACCGGTCCGGAAGGCGATATCACCCGCGCCGCGCCGCCGTTGCTGGCCGGCCTGGTCGCTTCGGGCCGGGCGCGCGCGGATGCCCATCGGCTGGGATTGGATGTCGATCATGGCGGCTGCCTGATCGATGCCGCCGGGCGTCGCCAGGACCGGCTGCTGGCGGTGGGGCCGATTACCAAGGGCGAAGCGTGGGAAACCATCGCGGTTCCGGATATCCGCCGGCAGGTCTGGAACATGGCCCGGCTGCTGACCGGCAGCCACTGGGTCGGCGGGGAAGGGCTTTGAAACATCTTGCGGCAATGCGCAGGGTCCGCCTTAAGGATCGCCAGCGCGGATCGAGCGTTGCACTAGCCGGCAACCTGTACCATCAGCCACTCCCTTGCACAGTCACTGGCGACCCATGTCGATGAATGTCACTGCCATCAACGATCCGCATTTCGGCGGCACCGAACCCGACCTCCAGCCATCGCTCGCGCTCGATGCAGTGGTGGCGAGACTGCGCGGCGTTCGCGAGGACTGGCGATCCGCCCAGGATCGCCACATCGAATATGGCGCGCATGGCTTTCCCGCGCGGCAAGCCATCGGCCGGATCGTCGATACGCTCAGCGCGGCGCTGTTTCCGATCCGGCTGGGACCGGCGGAACTGACCCCGATCAGCGAGGACAGCTTCGTTCGCAACTCGCTGCAGGCGGCGTTGCCGCTGCTGGCGGCGCAACTGGGCATGGAGCTGGAGTACGAGCAGTCGGTTACCGGCGCCCGCGACGACACCGCGGTCGAGGCCGGGCGGATCATCGTCGGGCTGGCCGAACGCCTGCCCGATATCAGGCGGGTTCTCGATACCGACCTGGAAGCGGCCTACGCCGGTGATCCGGCGGCGCGCAGCGTCGATGAAGTGCTGCTGTGCTACCCTTGCGTCACCGCCGTCATTCATCACCGCATCGCTCATGAACTTTATCTGCTGGGCGCGCCGCTGGTGGCGCGGATCATTGCCGAGATCGCCCATTCGCGCACCGGTATCGACATTCATCCGGGCGCATCGATCGGGGAAAGCTTCTTCATCGACCACGGCACCGGCGTGGTCATCGGCCAGACCGCGATCATCGGCAACCGGGTGCGGATCTATCAGGCGGTCACGCTGGGCGCGCGCAGCTTTTCCACCGATCCGCATGGCAACCTCGTCAAGGACGAGCCGCGCCATCCGATCATCGAGGACGACGTCACGATCTACTCCGGCGCGACGATCCTGGGACGGATCACCGTCGGCGCCGGCTCGGAGATCGGCGGCAACGTCTGGCTGACCCGGTCGGTACCGGCCGGAAGCCGGGTGCGCCAGCAGCAGGCCAGTATCGATATCGAGTTTTCCGATTCGTTCGATTAGGACCAGTCAACACTGCCAATCGACTACAATTCACAACAATCAGGGTGACAAGCCGGTCAGCCATACGGAAAACTGGCAGAATTCATCGCTGGAACGAGGTGCCCATGCCGAATCGTCGAACGATCATGCTCATTGCCCTGGCCGCCGTGCCGATGGTGGCCTGGCCCCGCATGGCCGCCGCCCGCAGCGATACCATCCTGCATCAAGCCGTCGCCAGCGACCTCCGGTCGCCGCATGACAAGGCCCGCGATATCTATCGTCACCCCGAGCAATCGTTAAGCTTCTGGGGACTCAAGCCGGGCGATACCGTGATCGAAGTCCTGCCCGGCTCGGGATGGTGGACCGATATCATCGCACCGTATCTGGCGCAGACCGGGGGCCGGTACATTGCCGCCGGTGCCGATTTGAACGACCCTGCCGTGAGCAGCGCCGCTCGCACCGATCGCGCCGCATTCGAGACGAAATATGCGGCCACGCCCGCGATTTACGGCAAGGTCAGCGTCGTCGGTTTCGGACCTTCGTCCGGGCCTCTGGCTCCCGCGGGCGGGGTGGATTTTGTCCTGGTCTCGCGCGAAACCCATAATTGGGTGAGCAAAGGCTTCATCCAAAAGGCTTTTTCCGACTTCTACGCTGCCCTTAAGCCGAACGGCATTCTCGCGATCGAAGACCATCGCGCACCCCCCGGCGCCGATCCCGCCAAGGGCGACGGCTATCTTCCCGAGGCTTATGTCATCGAACAGGCCAGGCGGGCCGGGTTTGTGCTGGCTGGTCGTTCCGAGATCAACGCCAACCCCAAGGACACGAAGGACTATCCCTTCGGCGTGTGGACATTGCCGCCGTCCCGGCGGACTTCGCCGATCGGCCAGCCCGCAAACCCCGGCTTCGACCGCACCCGTTACGATGCCATCGGCGAAAGCGACCGCATGACGCTGAAGTTCGTAAAGCGCTGACGGTCGCCGACCAAACTGCGCCGGCTTGCCTGGTGAACTCTCGGTCGCCCGCGCGGGTCAGATCGATCCGATCGCCAGGAAGCGTTCCTCGCGGCGGAATTGCAGGTCATGCAGGCTCAGGCCTGCCTGGCCATCGAGTTCCTCGGCCAGCGTAGCGGAAAGCGTGCGCGCCATCGCCGCCGGGTCGCGATGGGCGCCGCCGATCGGTTCGGGGACGATGCGATCGATCACCTTGAGCGCGATCAGGTCCTGCGCGGTGATCTTCATCGCGTCGGCGGCGTCGCTGGCCTTTTCAGGCGTGCGCCACAGGATCGAGGCACAACCTTCCGGGCTGATGACGGCATAGACGGCATGTTCCAGCATCAGCACGCGCTCGGCGCTCGCCAACGCCACCGCGCCGCCCGAGCCGCCTTCGCCGACGATGACCGCGACCATCGGCACCGGCAGGGCCAGGCAGGCTTCGGTGGCGCGGGCGATCGCTTCGGCCTGGCCGCGTTCTTCGGCTTCCACGCCCGGAAAGGCGCCGGCGGTATCGACCAGCGTGACCACCGGCAGGCCGAACCGGCCAGCCAGTTCCATCAGCCGCACGGCCTTGCGGTAGCCCTCTGGCTTGCCCATACCGAAATTGTGGTGGATGCGGCTGGTCGTGTCGTGGCCCTTTTCATGCCCGACGAGCATGATCCGCCGGTCGCCCAGACGGGCAAAACCCCCGACGATCGCGGCATCCTCGCCATAATGCCGATCCCCGCCGAGCGGGATGAAATCGGTAAAGATCGCAGCGACATAATCGCGGAAATGCGGGCGTTGCGGATGACGCGCGACCTGGGTCTTTTGCCACGGCGTCAGCGACGCATAGGTGCGCGCCAGCAATTTGGCGCCCTCCGCTTCCAGCCGGGCGATATCGGCGCCAAGGTCGAGCCCGGCTTCGTCCGCGGTCGCGCGCAGGTCCCGGATCCGCGCATCGAGCGCGGCAATGGGTTTTTCGAATTCGAGATAGGAGGTCATCGCGCCACGCCAGTCGCCGCCACATCGGCCCGGCTTTCCAGCCAGTCCTCCAGCCATTTGATCGTGTAGTCGCCGTGGCGGAATTCCGGGTCCCGGATAATTGCCTGATGGAGCGGGATCGAGGTCTTGACTCCGTCGACCACCATTTCCTCCAGCGCGCGGTTGAGGCGCATGATGCAATCCTGACGGGTGCGGCCATAGACGATCAGCTTGGCGATCATCGAATCATAATAAGGCGGGATGCGATAGCCGGCGTACAATCCGCTATCGACACGGACATGCATGCCGCCAGGCGCATGATAGGCATCGACCCGGCCCGGCGAAGGTGTGAACACCCACGGGTCTTCGGCATTGATCCGACACTCGATGGCGTGCCCCGAAAAAACGATGTCCGCCTGGGCAACGGACAGCGGCTGGCCCTCGGCGATGCGGATCTGCTCGCGCACCAGATCGATCCCGGTGATCGCCTCGGTGACCGGATGTTCGACTTGCAGCCGGGTATTCATCTCGATGAAATAGAACTCGCCATCTTCCCACAGGAACTCGATCGTGCCGGCGCCGCGATAACCCATGCCGGCCATGGCGGCAGCGACGATGCCGCCCATGCGATCGCGCTCTGCGGGCGAGATGACCGGCGAAGGCGCTTCTTCCAGCACTTTCTGGTGGCGGCGCTGCAACGAGCAATCCCGTTCGCCCAGATGGATGGCATTGCCGTGGCCGTCGCCAAAGACCTGGAATTCGATATGGCGTGGATTGCCGAGGTATTTTTCCAGGTAAACCGTATCGTCGCCGAACGCGGCCTTGGCTTCGCTGCGCGCCTGCGCGATCAGCGGCCCCAGTTCGCCGGGGGTCTTGACGACCTGCATGCCGCGCCCGCCGCCGCCCGAAGCGGCCTTTACCAGCACCGGATAGCCGATGGCGGCGGCAATACGGGCGGCTTCCGCGATATCGTCGATCGCGCCGTCCGACCCCGGCACCAGCGGCAAGCCCAGGGCACCGGCGGTGCGCTTTGCTGCGACCTTGTCGCCCATGGTGCGGATGTGTTCCGGCTTCGGGCCGACCCAGATCATGCCGTGCGCTTCGACGATTTCGGCGAAACGGGCGTTTTCCGACAGGAAGCCGTAGCCCGGATGGATCGCATCGGCCTGCGTGATTTCGGCGGCCGAAATGATCGCGGCCATGTTGAGATAGGAATCGCGGGCCGGGGGCGGGCCGATGCAGACCGCATGATCGGCCAGCCTGACATGCATGGCGTCGGCATCGGCGGTGGAATAGACCGCGACCGTCTCGATCCCCATTTCATGCGCGGCGCGGTGGATACGCAGCGCGATCTCGCCGCGATTGGCGATGAGCAGGCGGGAAATAACCATGGGGTTCAGCCGATCATCACAAGCGGCTGGTCGTATTCGACCGGTTGCGCGCTCTCGATCAGCACTGCCTTGATCGTCCCGGCAAACGGCGCGGTGATCGGGTTCATGACTTTCATCGCTTCGATAATCAGCAGCGTGTCACCCGCCTTGACGCTCTGGCCGACCACCACGAACGGCGGCGCGTCGGGGGCGGAACCAAGGTAGGCGGTGCCGACCATCGGCGATTTGACCGGGCTGCCTTCGGCGATTTCCAGGGCGGGGGCGGGGTCGGCGCCGGCAACAGAAACGGGCAGGACTGCGGCCACCGCGGGCGCAAGCACGCTCTGCGCCTGGGTAGGCAGCACGCGCGCAACCCGGATACGGCGATCGCCGTCGGCGACCTCGATCTCGCTCAGGTTCGTTTCGGCCAGCAGCTCGGCAAGCTCGCGCACCAATGCCGCGTCGATGCTCATTCCCGCGCTGCGGCCTGTCTCTTCGTCACCCATATGCGCTATTCTCCGGAGATTCAGTGCGCGCATATCGCCGACACTATAGCCGATAGCAAGCCTGCCGGCGCAAAGCCGCAGGAACGGCGCCCGCTACGCCGCGATCACCGCCGGGCGAAGGTAAGCCAGCAGCGACGCCAGCGTGGCCTGCAAATTCCGGCGATGCACGACCATGTCGACCATGCCATGCGCGTACAGATACTCCGCGCGCTGGAAACCCTCGGGCAATTGCTCGCGCAACGTGTCCTGGATTACCCGCTGCCCGGCAAAACCGATCAGCGCGCGCGGTTCGGCGATCTGGATGTCTCCCAGCATGGCATAGCTCGCGGTGACGCCGCCGGTCGTCGGATCGGTCAGCACGACGATATAGGGCAGGCCCGCCGCCTTCAGCCGGCGCAGGGCAACGGTGGTCTTGGGCATCTGCATCAGGCTGAGAATGCCTTCCTGCATGCGGGCGCCACCGGATGCGGTGCAGAGCACATAAGCGCAGTGATTCTGGATCGCGGCCTGCACCCCGGACACGAACGCCGCGCCGACCGCCATCCCCATCGATCCGCCCATGAAGGCGAAATCCTGCACGCCCAGCACCAGCGCGCAGCCATCAATCGTGCCAAGCGCATGTGTCAACGCATCGGGGAACGGATAATTGGCGCGCGCCGCCTTCAGCCGGTCGGGATATTTCTTGCTGTCCCGGAACCGCAGCGGATCTTCCCTGACCTTCGGCGTCGGCAAGATGGCATAGCCGTCATCGAGCAACTGCTCCAATCGCACGACCGCGCCGATCCGGCCGTGGTAGTCGCAATGCGGGCAGACCGCCAGGTTCTGCTCGTAATCGCGGGTGAACAGCATCTCGTTGCACGACGGGCATTTCATCCACAGATTGTCGGGCGTGTCGCGCTTGCCAAAGCGCGACAGGGAGTTGCGGACGCTGGTGAGCCAATTCATTCCGCCTTATCGGGAATTTTCTCGGGTCAGGCAATGCTTATACCCGGCAACGGGCCTACTCGTGCCGCAAGGCATCGATCGGATTGAGGCTGGCGGCGCGCCGGGCGGGGAAATAGCCGAAGATCACGCCGATCAGGCCTGAGAACACGAACGCCATGACATTGGTCAGCGGATCGAAAATGAACGGCACGCCCAGCACGGTGGCCAGCCCGATCGAGGCAAAAAATGCCAGCACCAGTCCGATCAAGCCGCCGATGCACGACAGCACCACCGCCTCGACCAGGAATTGCAGCATCACCTCGCGCCCGATCGCGCCGATCGCCAGCCGGATGCCGATCTCTCGCGTCCGTTCCGTCACCGAGACCAGCATGATGTTCATGATGCCGATTCCGCCCACCACCAGCGAAATACCGGCCACCGCGCTGACGATGGCGGTCAATACGTTAGTGACGCCGGACAGGGTATCGGCGATCTGCTTGCTGTCGAATATCGAGAAATCGTCGAGCTTGCCGCCGCGGATGTTGCGGCGCTCGCGCATCAGCGCGGCGATCGATTGCTGGACGTCGGCGCTGTCGAAGGCGGGGTCCGCCGCGATGATGATCGCGCGGATATCGCGGTTGCCGGTCAGCCGCCGCTGCACCGCCTTGATCGGCATGATCACGGTATCGTCGTTGTCCTGGCCGAACCCGCCCTGCCCGCGCGTCGCCAGCACGCCGATCACCGTGCAACTGATCGAACCGAGCCGCAGCGTCGTGCCCACCGGCTCGCCGCTGGGGTAAAGGTTGGTCTTGACCGTCGCGCCGAGCAGGCAAACCGACTTGCCGGCCTGGCTTTCCTGATCGCTGAACCGCCGGCCGGCGACCAGCTGCCAGTTTTGCGCATCGAGATAGGCATTCGTGGTGCCATTGACCGTCGTCGGCCAGTTTGCCGCATTGTAGACCGCCGTTGCCGTGGCCTGGGCCTGCGGGGCTACCGAGGTGACGCCACCGACCTGGTCGCGAATGGCGTCGAGGTCTTCGGGCTTGAACGGCGGCGGCGTTTCCCCGCCACCGCCCCGGCCATTGCCGGAGCCGGGTATCACAGTCAGGACATTGGCGCCCAGACCGGATACCTGGTCGTGCACCGACCGCGTCGCACCCTTGCCCAGCGTCACCATGGTCACCACCGCGAACACTCCGATGACGATTCCCGAAACGGTCAGGAACGATCTCAGGACGTGCCGCGTGATCGCCCGCACCGCCAGCAGCGCAGTCGTGGTAATCAGCCGGGTGGTGGATACTCCCGTCATTGCGCCGCCTTGCGTTCGATGCGTTCCACCAACCCGTCGTGGAAATGGACGATAGTGCGCGCGTAGCTGGCCATTTGGGCCTCATGCGTCACCATCAGCACGGTAATGCCGTTGGTCCGGTTCAGGTCGGTGAGCAGTTCCATGATCTCGATCGAGCGTTCGCTATCGAGATTGCCGGTCGGCTCGTCCGCCAGCAACACATCGGGGTGCGTGACGATGGCGCGGGCGATGGCGACGCGCTGTTGTTGGCCGCCCGACAATTCCGCAGGGGTGTGTTTTGCCCATGGCACCAGCCCGACCTTGTCCAGCGCCGCCATCGCCATCTCGTGGCGGACGCGCTTGTCCTCGCCCCGATACAGCAACGGCAACTCGACGTTTTCGAGCGCGCTGGTGCGGGCCAGCAGGTTGAAGCCCTGGAACACGAACCCAAGATAGCGGCGACGCACCAGCGCGCGCTGGTCGCGGCCAAGATGCTCGACGCGATGCCCGTGAAACAGGAAACTGCCGCTGGTCGGCACATCCAGGCAGCCCAGAATGTTCATGGCGGTCGATTTGCCCGAACCCGACGGCCCCATTACCGCCATGAAATCGCCCCGCTCGATATCGAGATCGATCCCTTTGAGCGCCTGGAACGCAGCCTCGCCCGACCCGAAGCGCTTGGTGACGCCAGTCAGCCTGATCAGCGGCTCGTTCACTTGGCCGCCGCTGCCAGCCGCCCGGTTACGACCTGCATCCCGGCCTTCAAACCAGCACCTGACACCGCCGTCAGCGCGCCATTGCTGCTGCCGACGGCGACCCTGACCGCGCTCGGCGCGCCATTGGCATCGAGCACATAGACCAGCTGCCGGCTGCCGCGCCCGATGGTCGCGGTCTTGTCCTGCCCGGCCACGCCGAACCCGCCGCCACTCTTGGGCGGACCGCCGATCTGGAACAGCCCGCCCGAACTGGCCGTGCTGTCGGGAGTGAAACGCAGCGCGGCGTTCGGTACCAGCAACTGGTCGTGCTGCATCGACGTCAAGATGCTGGCGGTCGCGGTCATGCCGGGCCGCAATAGCAGCTGGGGATTTTTCACGGCCAGGGATGCGGTGTAGGCGACGACCGTGCTGGTTGCAGTGGGCGTGGTCCCGGCGCTGTTGACGATCGGCGTGGCGTTGGCACCCAGGTCGATGCGCGTGACCCCGCCGGTGAAAATCCGCCCCGGATAGGCATCGACCGCAAAATTGGCGCTGTTGCCGACCGCAACTTCACCGATGTCGGCTTCGTCCACTTTCACGTCGAGCTTCATCGCGGTCAGGTCTTCGGCGATGGTGAACAGCGTCGTCACGTTGAAGGCGGCGGCCACGGTCTGTCCGGGTTCGACCTGGCGCGACAGCACGACGCCATCGACCGGCGCGTAGATCGTCGCCTTGGCAAGATTGGTCCGGGCGCTCGACAACGTGGCCTGCGCTAGCGCCACTGACGCCCGAGCCGCGCGCAGATTGGCGATGGCGCGCGCCTGATCGCCGCGCGCCGTGTCCAGCTCCGTCTGCGAGGGGACCTTGCCACCGGACAGCCGTGCCACTTCCTGGTAGCGATGCAGGGTCATGGTCGCCTGGTCCAGCGTCGCCTGGTTCTGCGCGACCGACGCTTGGGCCGACAATAACGATGCCTGGTTTTGCATCAGGGTATCGCGGAACAACGTGGGGTCGAGCTGGGCCAGCGCCTGGCCCTTTCTGACATGGTCGTTGTTCTGGACGAAGACGTTGACGACGATACCGGATTCCTCCGAGCCGAGGTTGACCTGCTTGGTCGGAGTGAGGTTGCCGGTGGCCGAAACGGTGACGGCCAGGTCACCCTGACGCACCGGCGCGGTCGCATATTGTACCGTGGCATGCCCCCCGAACAGCAAGCGCAGCGCAAGCAGCAGCACCACGACCAGCGCGATGATCGCCCATTTGAGCCAGCGCCGGCGCGGCAAGGCGTCTTCTTGCCCCAAAAACTCTGCCATTGTCGGGTCGGTCATGGGTGCGGTCCGGAATGAGGAAGTTCGACCTGCCAACCGCCGCCGAGCGCGAGATAAAGCTGGACCAGCGCGGTCGCCTGGCTGGCCTGGGCGGATGCAAAAGAGTCGCGTGCCGACAACAGTGTCTGCTCGCTTTGCAACAGGGTGACGAAATCGGTGAGGCCGACGCGGTACTGGCTGCGCGCAAAGATCGCGGCATTGTTCGAAGCATCGCGGGCAATGGCATATTGGGTCTGCTCGGCCTGCGCCGACGAGAAGGACTGCATGCCATTCTCGACATCTTCCAGCCCCGCCAGCACCGTTCCCTTGTAGGTGGCAAAGGCGGCGTCGGCGGCAGCCCGCGCCGAACGCACCTGCGAACGCAGCTTTCCGCCATCGAAGATGGTCTGCGTCAGCCCGGCAAACAGCGTACCCGTCACCAGATCGGTCAGGCCGGTAAAGTGGCTGCCCTGCGCCGCCAGATTGCCGGTGATCGTCAGCGCCGGATAAAGCTGCGCCTGGTCCACGCCGATCTGCGCCGTTGCCGCCGCCAGGGTGCGCTCGGCGGACCGCACGTCGGGTCGTTGCCGCAACGTATCGGCGGGAATGCCGACGGTTACCCCGTCCGGGCCGCGCGGGATCGGGCCGGACACTGCGATCGTGGCGCGCAATGCACCGGGGGCTTGCCCGGTCAGCACGCCAAGGCGGTTGACTGCACTGGTGAACGAAGTTTCAAAGCCCGGGATCGTTGCCGCCGTTTGCGCCCGCTGGGCGCGGGCCTGTTCCTCGTCGATCGACGAGACCAGACCCGCCCGCGCCCGCCATCCCGCGATCTGCAGGTTGTCATCATATGTCAGCAAGGTATCGCGGGCGATGGCCAGGCGGGCCTGGGCGAGACGCGCATCGATGTAATTGGTCGCGACTTCGCCGGCGATGGCGGTTCGCTCTGCCACCAGCGAGAACAGCGCTGAATCGGCGGTGGCGCGTGCAGCCTCGACCGACCGCCTGGTGCCGCCAAACACGTCCGGCGCCCAGGACGCATCGAGGCCGAGCGACAGCGAGTTGGTCGCGCTGGCGCTGCCCGGCACCCGGATGCCGCCGGTCGTCGATGTCCGCGTATAGGTTGCGGTATGCGTCGCGCCCGAAGATCCGGTCAGTGTCGGCAACAGGCCCGCCCGTGCCTGCACCAGCGATTCGCGTGCCTCGCGCAGCCGCCCTTCATAAACGGCGATATCGAGGTTGCCCGCGGTCGCCCGGGCAATGAGATCGGTGAGCAATGGATCGCGGAACTGCTGCCACCATACCGACAGGTCGATGGGTGCACCCGGCGCCGCCGATCCGGTATAGCCGGGCGGAACCGCGAGCGCCGCCGGTGAGGCCGGGTGATAATCCGGACCAACCGCCGCACAGCCGCTCAGCAGGGTGACGATGGCCAACGCGAGCACGGCGTTGCGGCGCGGTATGGAGCAGCGCGACAGCAGTTCGGCTCGTACGGTCATGACATCAGCCCTGATAGCCAAGCAGGTCGCCCGGTTGGCAGCCGAGTTCACGGCAGATTGCCTCCAGCGTGGAAAACCGGATGGCCTTGGCCTTGCCCGTCTTGAGGATCGAGAGATTGGCGAGGGTGATGTCGACCCGCTCCGCCAGCTCGGTCAGCGTCATCCGCCGTTCGTACAACAGGTCGTCGAGCTTGACCGTGATCTTGCCTTCGTCGGCCATCACACCGTACCCTCGGCATCTTCGGCAAGCCTGGTGCCATGCTCGAACACGCGTGCCAGGATGAACAGCAGCAGCGCGGTCACCAGCGGAGCGAGCGAGAACGGCACGAAGAAGGGATGATGGGCCAGCGCCCGTTGCAGCCACGGATGCAACAGCAGGGTACTGACCTGCATCACCTGCATCGCCAGGACCACCCAGCCCATGAAGCGCAGGCGGGCGCCGTTTTCGGGCACGAACGGTGAGCCTTCGCCGACCGAATCGATGATCGCGATAAGTTTGCGCAGGAACAGCAGGCTCAGGCCGGCGACCACCGCAAACCCGACCAGGATCGCGCTGACCGCCAGCAATGCGTCGCTACCAATGGCGCGACCGTCCGAATGCGCCGACAGCCACGCCATGACACGATCGCCGAATGCCCATATCGGCAGTAACGCGGCAAGCGCACCGACCCCGGCCACAACGAAAACGACCGCGAAAATCGCGAGCAGCAGCCTGGTCCCGCGCAACAGCGGATCGCGGCCCTCAATCAACATGTTATCCGGCAATCGTGGTTAGCGGGTGGTGGCGACAGGCCCGGCGGCACGCCATGCGGAGAAAGCGCCGATGCGCGAAGCCAACAGAACAGTCATTCGTTCTCCGATATGCATCATATCGAATAGCGATAATGTTGCTCCGACATATTGTCAATCAATAATATCGCTAATCGATATCGGTAGCGGCTGTGCTCGTCTCCGCTCAGCGGCAGATCCAGCGCGAGGTTGCACCCATGCCGAGCGGTTTTCATCTTCGCCGACAACCTTGTATCAACATGAATATGGTGGAAACACTCATCGGGAACAGTTTTAAATTATGGGTACCGAGGAACTCCGCCGGTTTGATCCGGTTATGCCACTGCTCGATACGGACTTCCGTCGAGCGCCGCACGGGCGGCGTAAGGCTTGCGCCAATGTTGCGAGGAACCACGCCCGGTGGTCTCGCCGGTTTAAGTTTAGAAAGCCAGGCATGGGCAAGGGTATTCCAAACCCGAGGATCGGCTGCCATTCGATACGAGGCTTGCAATGACCAATTCCGATGACGTCGCGGGCTATCAGGACATTCTGACGGGGAGCCATGATTCACCGTCCCCGGCTCAGGCACCGGGGTCTTCGGCGTCCGAACTAAGGAGCTTGTTGGGCGTCGCGGTCGGTACCCTGGTCATCGCCGCCCTCTACTTCGGCAAGGAAGTCCTGGTCCCGATCACGCTTGCGGTGATGCTGTCCTTTATCCTGTCGCCGGTGGTCAACTTCCTCCAACGCCTGAGGCTGTGGCGTGCTCCCGCGGTCATCCTGACCGTGCTGGCCGCATTGGCATTGCTCGGGATCGTCGCCACCGTGATCGGCAGCCAGGCCGCAGCGCTTAGCGCCAACGCACCGCAATATGCGAAAACCATCGAGGCCAAGGTCGAAGGCGTGCAAGGCCTGGCGATCGCAAAGCTGGCCTCGGTCACGAAACAGCTGGGCGTTGCGCCCGGGCCGAGGCCGGCTCCCGCGACCAACACGAAGTCACCGGCATCGGCCGCGACCACGCCGGCGCCGGCAGCCGGTGGCGCCCGGCAGCCTGTCCCGGTCGAGGTGGTGCAGGGCCAAACCTCGCCTTTCGCTATCGCGCGCGCCGTGCTCGCGCCGATCCTGAGTCCGCTCGAGACGACGATCCTGGTCGTTATCGTCGCCATCTTCGTGCTGATGCAAAAGGAGGACCTGCGCGACCGCTTTATCCGCCTGTTCGGGTCCAATGACCTGCATCGCACGACCCGCGCCATGGACGACGCCGGGCAGCGGCTCAGCAAGTATTTTCTGTCGCAGTTCGCCGTGAACACCTGCTTCGGCATCGTCATCGCATTGGGGTTGTGGGTGATCGGCATCCCGTCGGCCGCCATGTGGGGGCTGATGGCGGGGCTGCTGCGCTTCGTACCCTATATCGGCTCGTTGCTGGCAGCGGTGGCGCCGGCCGCGCTGGGCGCCGCGATCGATCCCGGCTGGGGCATGGCGATTGAAGTGGTGGTGCTGTTCTTCGTCGTGGAGCCGTTGACGGGCTATGTCGTCGAACCGATGCTGTATGGGCACTCGACCGGGCTGTCGCCGGTATCGGTGATCATATCGGCCATATTCTGGACGTGGGTATGGGGTCCGATCGGGTTGATCCTGTCGACACCGCTGACGCTGTGTCTGGTGGTCATGGGGCGGTACGTAAAAAGCCTGGAATTCTTCGACGTCCTGCTGGGCGACCGTCCGGCGCTGACCCCCGTCGAGAGTTTCTACCAGCGTATCCTGGCGAACAATCCTGACGAGGCGCTGGCCCAGGCTGAGGCATTACTCGGCAATCGCCCGTTGGCCGAGTACTACGACGATGTCGTCGTCCCGAGTTTGAAGCTTGCCGTCGAAGACCAGGCGAAGGGGACGATCGACGCGGCGCGCGCAGAAGAAATGTCGCGCTCGATGCTGTCGGTGATCGAGGATCTCCAGGATCATGTCGAGCATGGCGCCGCCCGCAATGGCTTGGCGGACGTATCGGCGGCGGCGGGGCTGGTGGCCTGCGTTGCCGGCAACGGGCCGTTCGACAATGTCGTCTCTACCATGCTGACGCAGTTGCTGACGCAATCGGGCGTGCCTTGCCTGGCGGTAACCAATGCCATGGCGTCGCGCGAGACGATTACCCAGCTCGATCTCGGCGGGGTGAAAATTATCCTGATTGCCTATCTGGAACTGGTCGGTTCGCCGGCAGCGCTGCGCTATCTGATCAAGCGGCTGCGCCAGCGCGCGCCGGCGGCCCGCATCATCGTCGGGCTGTGGCCGCAAGGTGAAACGGCGTTGACCGACGCCGGCGTCCAGCATGCCATCGGTGCAAATGCCTGCGTCGCTAGACTTCGCGCGGCGCTCGACGCAGTGGTGAGCGAGCGCCGCGCTGCCGCCGTACCGTCGAACGATGCGGCTTGAGGCCTATAAGTCATGCCGCAATCACCCGGCAGCCGGCCTGCCGGAACGTTCTGGCCTCGCTGACGAAGCGCGCGCCTGCCTGGTGTGATCGGGGCGTTCCCAAGGTGTCGGCGATGGGTCCGAAGAAGGCGTCGCCGGGCAATGCGATGCTGGTTCCGGGATGGCAGATGCGTGCCGCCAAAGCGTCCGGATCGCCAATTTCCCCGGCCACCAGCCGGATCGGTCGGTTGCCCAGATCGGGGCGATTGAATGCCAGATCGAGCGCCAGCGGGGCGTCACCCTCGCCAATCATGAAATAGTCGGCCCCGCTTGTGGAAATTCTGCGATCCAGCCCGGCGTAAACTGCATAAAGCCGGTGTCCCAGCCACGCCTGGAACGGCAACATGATTAACAGGGTGGCCAGGCTGGCGCGCACGAACAGGGGGCGCAGCCAGGCCTGCCAATGCCGGCATCGGCGCCAGCCATAGCCCCCGAGCAGCGCCGCGCTGCCGAGCGACCCATGCAGGTAGCGATAACCGAAGCCCTGCCCCTGGAACGGGATGATGATGCCCATGACGACGATCGGCAGCAGAAAGCTGGCCAGCAGCGCCGCCGCCATGCGATCGTGCCTGGCCGTGCCAAGACTTGCCAGCAACAGCGGCAGCAGCAACAGGTGCTGCCAGGTCACGAACCGCAGCAGGTTCGCGGCCATGATGGCGATATTATCGCGATTACCGGCGAGCGCGGCGGCAAGCCGGCTGCCATAGTCGATGCCATGCGTGCCCGGCAATGATTGCGGACCTGCGACCAGGGCGTGAGTCAACAGCGGCCACGCGAACCAGAATGCAGTCTCGGCCAGGGTGAAGCCGCAGAACAGCGCCAGGCGGGACCAGCGCCGCTCGCGGATCAACAATACCAGGAACGGGGCGACGAACAGCGGATGGAACAGCGGCTGATGCAGCCCCGTCGCCACGAACCCGACCGCAACCGCAGCCAGGTCGCATGCTCGCCGGTCGCGCAGGAACAGCCACAGCCATGCCAGATTGCAGCACAGATGGGCCGGCATCGCGTAAGCGGTCATCCCGGTCATCACCAGCTGGCCGGACGTGGCCAACAGAACGACCGCGACCGTCGCGGTTTCCCGGTCCGCCACATCGTCCCTGGGCCAGATCCGCCGGGCACAGCCCCAGAGCAAGAGCACGCCGAGCCCGCTGTAAAACGGTCCGGCAAGCGCCGGGTCCGCAAGCCTGCCGCACAGCGCGCGCAACAGCGCATTGCCCGGCAGATAGGCCGATACCCAGGCAACCGGATGGTCCACCGGCAGCATGAACACCATATTCAGCGGGCCGGGCGCTGCCTGCCAGCCGGGTGGCAGCGGCCAGGCCAGATGGCCTGCGCCGTAAATCAGGGCATCGAAACTGGCCATCTGTTCGTCGCGCGACAGATCATAGCCATCCAGCAGGAAATAATGCCCGACATAGCCTGCAAGAGCGACAACCGCTGCAAGGAATGCGACGCGCGGGAATGACGATAGCAGTGCGGGCGGCCCCAGCCTGACCGGAATCAGGGTGATCGCAGCCAGTCCGATGGCGGTCAGCAACAGCCAGCGGTCCTGCAGCAACAGCAACAGATAGGTGACGTTTTCGGCATGACGCATTCCCAGCGTCAACAGCGCGGGCGGCAATAGCAGCGACGCGATTGCCAGGCGGCGTAGCGATGGCTTGTCGGCGACCGAATTCGTCGCGGTAGTCGGCTCGCGGTGATCGGTCATGATGCCGCGGTTCCATCGTTGTCCGGCACAAGCAGCGACTTGCCGGTCAACCCTTGCCTAGCACGTGATGGCATAGCGTCTGGTTAACGGCGTAATCAGCATGGACCGGTAGAACCGGGTGCGCCGCCACGTTGCCGCGGTCCGGCCCGGCGGCGCGTCGCGCTCCACGCGCGCTAAGGTTTGGGCCAGCTTTCGATCGTGGCTACCATCCGCCGGGCAGCGGCATTGTGCAGGTGGACCGACCAGATCAGCAGCAGGTTGAGCACCACGACCTGATAGGCGAAATAATAGATCGGGCTGCCCGCGAGCATCGACAGGCCCAGCACGATCGCGCGCGGGTTAGGCCCAAGCACCTTGAGCAGGCCGAGCAGCGGCGGTGCCTCGGCGCGGGCCAGATCGCCGATTCTCGCAAGTCGGTCGGGATCGTCCGCAGCGGCGGCGACAGCGGCATCGATGCGCCGGGTGGAGGAGGCAACGCCTGCCGCGACGCCCAGATAAAAACTGGCAAAGCCCGACAGGCCCCGCGACTGAGTCGCAGCGTCGGCCTGCGCATGGGTGATTCTCAGCCAGGGTTTGGCATAGACCCACCATTGATACGAGCGGCGCTGCACCTCGACATGGTTCGACTGGATGATGTGGCTGATGCCCCCCGCCACGATCAGCGACCACGCACTGAAGCCGATCTGGAGCGACAGCAGCCAGCCCAGCACCAGATACAGGATGATATGGCCGGTATAATCGCAGATGCCGTCGACCATTTCACCGGTCGGGCTGGCGCGCCCGGTGATCCGCGCGAGATCGCCATCGGCGCCGTCGATGACATGCCAGGTCATGTGCAGCATCATCCCGAGCAGCGCCGAAATCGGCCACCACGGCTGAGCATAGGCAATCGCGGCGGCCACGACGAAACCGGCACCAGCCACCGAAACAATGTTCGGGGTCAGCGGCGTGCGCGCCAGTCCCTGCGCCAAACGCCACGCAAGTGGATGATAAATATGGAAATTTAGCGCGTCTTCCAATTCGCGCGGTCGCTGTGCTGGCAACTCGGCGACCTCCTCGTTGAACTTTTACCCCTTGTAATCATTTGTACTTGGGGCCGTGATACCATTATGCGCCGACTTGGCGTCGCCGCGATCGCTGCATATAGAGCTTTTCGCGGCAGAACCAGAGTATGCGGTGTACTAGGTACCGTATACTGCCAATTCGAAAGGAACAAGATTGTCGACGGCCGCCGTCATCTACTTCAGCAGCAGCGCTTCTGCGGCGGGCCTTGTCGCGGGTTTGCCGGCGGCTGCGCGCGCGATCCGCGAGGTGGCGCTGGCCGGTCTCGGCGAGTGCTGGCTGGAAATCGACTCGGGCGGTCCGTTGACATTGTCGGTGCAGCAGGAGATTGCCCGGATGGCCGGCGAAATGCGGGTGCATAGGCTCGACCGATGGCCCCTGAGCGGGCCGGCCGCGACCGGACACGCCCCAAAAGAGATGGCCCGGAAAGAGATGACAATGTCCGGATCGGCGATGAACTGGCAGACCGATACCGCGCCGTGGCCGGACAACGAACGGATGCTGATGATCACCGGCGGGGCGCTGGTCGAGGCCGCCGCGATCCGCGCCGCGCTGGCCGCCGGCGAAAGCCTCAATCCCGGTCTGCGCTTTGGCGATGCCGGAGACCTGGCGCGCAATCTTCCGCTCCTGGGCGTCGGCGATGGCTTTGCGGCGCGCTATGCCGTGGCAGGTCGGGCGATCATCCGCGCCACTGCCAAATCCACTGATGGGCTGGTATCGCGCAGCCTGAACCGCCCCATCTCGCAAAGCATCAGCAGCGTCCTGATGAATTTCCCCGGCATTCGCCCGATTCACGCCACCATCGGTACAGCGGTACTGGCTGTGCTGATGTTCGCGGTGCTGGTCATGTTCGGCAGCCCGGCGGGCCTGGTCGCCGGCGCCATCCTGTTCCAGGCGGCGTCGGTGTTCGACGGGGTCGATGGCGAGATCGCCCGCGCAACCTATCGCACCACCGATCGCGGCGCGATGATCGACAGCTTGATCGATGCCGCGACCAATCTGAGCTTCGTTGCCGGCATCGTCATCAATCTGGCGCAGCGTGGCCGGTGGGGTCCGGCAATGTTCGGTATTGCAGGGCTGGCCATGTTGGCGCTAGGACTGACGATATTGGGTACCCGCGCTAGACGCAATGGCGGGCCAATCACTTTCGATGGCCTTAAGGGGCGTTTTCGCGATAGCGGTTCGGGATGGGGAAAATGGGCGGTGTGGCTGACGATGCGCGATTTTCTCGCGCTGGCCGCAGTGGTGCTGGTAGTGGCCGGTCTGACCGAGCAGGCAATCATGGCGTTTTCGGTCATCATGGCAGGTTGGCTGGCGGTCGTACTTACCACACACATGCGACAATCTGCGCGCCATGCGGAGCAAGACGCTTGACCCAGCGCAAACTTCTTGCTTTTGGCACTCACTTTTACAAGAACGCGAGTTTGAACCAGATGTTATGCATCTCCCCGGAGGGATCGAATTGATGAAAGCAATCAAGGTCGCCGTGATTGGCGTAGGCAACTGCGCCAGTTCGCTGATCCAAGGCGTAGCCTACTATCGATCCAACAACTCTTCCCAGGGACTGATTCATGATCGTATCGGCGGCTATGGCGCCGGCGATGTGCAGTTCGTGATGGGCGTGGATGTCGACGCCCGCAAGGTTGGCAAGGATATTTCGGAAGCCATTTTCGAGATGCCTAACAATACCACGGTGTTTCAGCAGCAAGTCCCGCTGTCGGGCGTCAAGGTGCTGATGGGTCGGGTCCTGGACGGCGTTGCCCCGCATATGACGACGGTCGGCGAAAAGGGTTTCATCGTCGCCGATGCCCCGGAAATAACCCGCGAAGCGATGGTTGCCGGGCTTAAGTCGACCGGGGCCGAGGTGCTGCTGAACTTCCTGCCCGTAGGTTCGCAGGAAGCTACCGAATTCTATATGGAATGCGCGCTGGAAGCGGGCGTGGCGGTGGTTAACTGCATGCCCGTGTTCATCGCCAGCCGTCCCGAGTGGGAAGCGCGATTCCGTGCGAAGCGCATCCCGATCATCGGCGATGACATCAAGGCGCAGATCGGTGCCACCATCGTCCATCGCGTATTGTCCAGCCTGTTTGGCGCACGCGGGGTCAGCGTGGAAAAGACCTATCAGCTCAACACCGGCGGCAATACCGACTTCATGAACATGCTCGATCGCGAACGGCTGGGCAGCAAGAAAGAATCGAAGACAGAGGCCGTGCAGGCCATGCTGGCGCACCGTCTGGCGGATGAGAACATCCACGTCGGCCCGTCGGACTATGTGCCATGGCAGAAGGACAACAAGCTGTGCTTCCTGCGGCTCGAAGGCACGCAGTGGGGCAATGTCCCGATGAACCTGGAACTGCGGCTGTCGGTGGAAGACAGTCCCAACTCGGCAGCTTGCGTCATGGACGCGATTCGCTGCTGCAAGATCGCTTTGGAACGTGGTGAAGGCGGCGCGCTGATCGGCCCATCGGCCTATTACTGCAAGCACCCCATGCAGCAATTCAACGACGATACCGCGGCCCAGATGGTCGAGGAATATATCGGCGATACCGCCATCGCGGCTGAATAAACGCGTGACAACGATTTTGGCGGCGCTGGTCAGGTCTGACCGGCGCCGCTAATTTTTTTCGCGGGAGCGAGAGAGATGGATGCGCTGATCATTGCCGCCGGCTTTGGCAGCCGATTGCTGGACGTCTCGACTTCCAAGCCGCTGACGCAGATTGCCGGGGTGCCGCTGATCGAACTGGGCGTGCGCCAGGCGCAAGCGGCAGGGGTGCGCCGGGTGGTGGTGGTCACGGGCCATGAAGCCGCGCGGGTCGAGGCGTTCCTGCTGGAACTGGCGGCCCGGATCGATGTGGAAATCGTCGCCGAGCGGTGCCCCGACTGGTCGCTGCCCAATGGCTATTCGGTGATGGCGGGCGCGGCGCGGATCGCCGGCGATTACCTGTTGACGATGGCCGATCACATCTTTGTCGCGCCGATCCTGCAACGCCTGGCCGCGCAGGGCGATAAAACGCGCGGCGTGACCCTGGCGGTGGACCGGCGGATGACCAGCCCGCTGATCGATCCTGACGATGCGACCTGGGTAAAAGTGGCGGACGATGGCCGCATCGTGGCGATCGGCAAGACGATCGCCAGCTACGACGCGGTGGACTGCGGAGCCTTTCTGGCGACGCCGGAACTGGCACAGGCCATTGCGGCAGCGATTGGCGCAGGCAAATCGGGCAGCCTGTCGGACGGCATGCAACGGCTGGCGGATGCGGGCCGCGCCGCCACCATGGACATCGGCCGGGACGAGCATGACGCCTGGTGGCTGGATGTCGACGACGCCCGCGCGCACACCATCGCCGAAGTCCAGGCGCCCCGCTATCTGCACCAGATCTATGCCTGAATTACGTCAAGGATAGGTCAGCCGGATATGCGCGGCCATGCCGCTGTGTTCGATGTCCAGCCGCACCGCGCGGAACGCCGGCAACCCCATCAGCGTCGGCGGATTATTGGAAAAGCCATAGCCTTCGGCAGGGAGACCCAGGCTGTTGCGATCGAACGAGCCATTGCCGTTTTCGTCGTGGTAGATCGCAACGACATAGACGCCCGGCCGGGGGAGAAAGATGCAACTGTTCGTAACTCCCGCCACCGCTGGCACTCGCCCGACATACAATGCACCGTGATGGGCCAGGAAACGGCTGGGATCATCGCTGTACAGGGTCGCCGCGATCTGGCCGTTAGCGCTGTGCACGCCCTCTACGATAACCCTGAGCCAGGTCTTGCTGGCCGGCCCGGCGCACCCGGCTGGCGGCTGTGCAGACGCATCGCTCTCGGCCCCGGCCGGAGCCGCTCCGCCCGGGCCGGCACCGACGCCGGCCAGCGCAGCCAGAGCGACGAATACGGTTCGCCACAAGCGGACCGGTAACAAGGCGGAAAATAACATGGGGTGATCTGTTCCTGGCAGGCGATATTGGCAACGATGGCCGTTTTTCGAATGGAGCCAATTCATTGCTTCGGCGTCTTAATCCCCTACCCAACCCCCCGGCTGGCTAATCTTGCGAATCTATCTCATTATGGGCAGGTTTGGTGAATGGCCGGTGAATTTGGCCTCAATACCGGGGGCTTACCGAGCGTACATTACGTGTCGATTACGCCGGCCGGGACGATTCGGCCTCGTTCCAGCATGATGGTGCGATCGGCCAGCGCTGCCAATGGGTCCGAATGACCGACGATGACCATCGCCAGCTGACCTTTCAAGCCGGCAAGTGCCGCCGCGATCGCGGCGATATTGGCGGCGTCGAGAGCGCTGGTAGCTTCGTCCAGGATCAGCAAGGCAGGATTGCGCAGCAGCGCCCGAGCCAGGACGATGCGCTGACGTTCGCCCCCCGACAAGCGCCGCCCGCCCTCGCCGATCGGCGTATCCAGGCCCAGCGGCAATGTATTGACGAATTCCGCCGATGCCGCCAGCAACGCGGCCTGCAGATCCGCACTATCGGCTCGCGGATTTGCCCATAGCAGATTGTCGCGCACCGTGCCGCTGAGCAGCACCGGCTCTTGCTGGACATAAGCGACGCGCCGCCGCCAACCGCGCCGCGCCGCGTCGGTCAATACCGTGTCGTCGATGCGAATTTGCCCGCCATCCGGCGACAACAGCCCGCCCAGCAGATCGGCCAGCGTGCTTTTGCCGGCACCCGAATGCCCCGTCACCATCACCGTTTCGCGCGCGCCGATGGTCAATGTAACCGCATCGAGGGCCGGCGCGATATCTTTCGAAAAACGCACCGAAACCTGTTCCATCACAATCGCCCGGCGCAACTCCGGGGCCGGTCCGCCGTCGCCAGCCTGCGCTTCCTGCGCGGCTTCGGTCTGGCTGATCAGGTCACGCGCAGCGGCGATTGCGGGGCGAGCATAGCACCAGTTCTGCCAATGCAACTGAAGACTGCCGAGAAGCGGCAATGCCCGGACGAACAACGCGACCATCGGCAGGACGATCACCGCCGGGGTATGCCAGCGGACCAAAGCAACCCAGACCAAAGTCGCCAGCAGCACTGCGCCACCTCCTTCCAGCGCCGCCTGGCCCAGCCCCGCGCTGTGCTGCCAGACCCGCTGCGCCTGCCGCAGGTCGCCGAATTGCGCAGTGCTGCTCGCCTCGGTTGCGCTTTCGCGGCCCAGGCTTTTGATCAGGCGCAGCGCCGCGAGCTGTTCGGAAAGATCGCGGTGAATACGCCGCGAGGCGTCGTCCAGCGCTTTGCCCAGCCCGGTCGCGCGGCGGCGCAGGCCGCGATACAGTCCCAACACGAGCACGCCGCCCGCCACCGCTCCCAGCGCGATCGCCGGAGACAGCAACCAGGCGGCGGCGGCCAGGCCGGCGAGAGTGATGGTAGCCGCCAGTGTGGCGATGGCCTGCTCGACCGCAAAGCCGATCCGGTCGAAGATCGTGATCAACAGGCTGGTGTTATCGGCATGGCGCATCGTCACCAGCACGCGCCAGTCGCATTGGAGCAGCGCGCGCAAGGCCCGCTGGCGCAGCGCATCGACCAGCCCGGCGCCAAAGCTCATGGCCGCGCGCGACCTGGCGTGATTGATCAGCTCGCGCAGCAGCACGACCACGACGAACAGCGCCAGCAACGGCCCCAGCTGCAACGGCAGCTGCAGCGCGGCCAAAACTTTAGCGAGCCTGCCGCCAGCCAGGCCGCCGCCGCCGCTCATGGTTGCCAGCATCGGCACCAGCAGGACGATCCCGACCCCCTCCGACAGCGCCGACGCGATCATCAGCCCGGTCAACATCACCGCCGGACGAGCATGGGCGCGGGCCTGAATCAATTCGAGCAAGCCCGGCGCGGCCATCAGATGTCGTTGCGCCCCTTGGCATAGGCGATGAAGCGTCCCCCGGCGATCGCCAGCGACAGCGCACTGTGGTACATCATCCCGGCCCCGTCGCCAGCCACGCCGGGGCCGGCGCCAGGGCCGGCGAAGTCTTCGAGACTGCGGCGCAAACCGGGCAAATCGAACATCGCCGCGATATCGTCGTCGCCGGCCATACGATCGAGTTCCGCGATCAATTCGCCGCGCGCACGACCGATTCGCATTGGCCAATCGCCATGGTGCAGCCCCAGGTCGCGGTTGAGGCGGAGTTCGTCGGGCAGACGCCCCGCCGCCATCCGCCGGGCCAGGAACCGGTTCATCGATCCCCGGGTAAATTGCTCGGTCGGGACGCCATAGCAGAACTCGACCAGCGGACGGTAAGCGGTGGGATCGCGTAGCGGAATACCGTGCAGCTGCTGCATGCCCTGCACGATCTGGTCATGATCCTGGCCATCTTCGGTCATCAGTCGCTGCCAGAATTGCTGTTTCGAGGCAGATCGCCGGCGTTCGATGTCCAGCCCGCCGGCACTTGCCCGCTCGACCAGCCGATGTCGTGCCGCCCATACCGGCGACAGGCCCGAACGCATCAGGCCGTCCGCCGCCTGGCCATGGGCCCCGCGCCATAGCGGCGCAGGCAGCTGAGGCACGACCACGCGGGCCAGAAAACGGCGCCACAATGGACGGCGATCGCCGGGTTCGTGACGCAATACCTGCCACAGGCGCAGCCAGCGCCCGCGCCGAAAGAACTCCACCGGTGCCCACGGAGCGCTGTTGCTGAAGGTGAGATTGCCCCAATCGCCGGTAAGGAGCACATCGCAACCGCGTTCGCGCGCCCGTCGGTAAAGATCGTGCTGTGCCCAGGCGATGCCGAGGCCAGGCGGCCCGCAATCCATCGCCGCCAGCAGATCGCGCATGCCTTGCCGAAAATCCTGGCCGTCATGCGTGAAGAATTCGGGGCGAAGCCGCGGATAGGCTGCGGCAAGCCGGGCCACCGCCGGGAATTCGCTGGCGTAGCGCCCGGCTGGAGCAGCGCCGGTCCATTGCGTTTCGGAGCCATAGGTAAAGCTCGGCAAGGTCTGTTCTTCAGGCAAATGGCGCAGGGCCGACAGCGCGACCTGGCTCGAATCGAGCCCGCCGGACAGCAGCACGCCGGGCCGCTGGGCGCCGGCCAGCGCGGCAGCGACGCCCTGGTCCAGTAAGCCATTGGCGGCTTCGACATAGTCCTGGTCGCGGGCGAGGCGTAGCTGGGGCCGGCTGAACAGATCGTAGCGCCAGGTTTCGGTGAAGCCGGACGGGGTCAGCGTCAGGGCACTGCCCAGTGGAACCCGGCCGCAACCTTCGTACCAGCCGGCAAAGCGATCGGTGAAATCAATCAGCGTACTGCGTGCCAACCGATCGAGATTGACGCGCCGCTTCGTGTCGGATTGCCAGAACAGCGGGCGCGGAATCGAGGCGGCGCTGGCGCGGCGCCCGGCCGAACCGGCTCCTCGCCCGGCATCCGCGCGAAAATGCAACGGCGGCGCCACCAGCGGGCTGCGCGCCAGGCGCAAGCTGGCCCGGTCGGGCGCCAGGTCGATGGTGCAGTAATGGCCGATGATGTGTTCGTCGGCGGCGTCACCCCAGCGATCCAGCGCCAGTGCATACAGGGTGGCATCGGCGTTCCGCGTGCCCGGTGGCGACATGGCAAGTTCGGGCGCGCCCAGCTCGGCTGCTATCGCGGCACGGTTATGAAATTCGCCATTGAACAGGGTCAGCCGTCCGGATGGAGCGTGCCCCGGTCCCCAGCCGCGGCGCTTGCCAACGCCGGACAGGTCCCGGTTCGCTGATCTGTCGGCAATCTGCGTCCCGTTGGTAACCTGGGCAAGAAGATGGCCGTCGACCGCCGCCCAGTGGCTGGCTCGGCCGGGGCCAAATTCCAGCAGCCGGGCAAAGCCGGCGCCGTCCTTGCCCGAGCCATCCGGGTCCAGCAGGGCCGCGATCATGCTGACGCACCTGTCCACATCATCCGGAACCGATTTGGAAAGTTACCTGCGCCCGATACTTCGCAACCAGGCCAGTCATCTGCGTCTAGGCGATGCCAGCATCAGCTACGTGCGTGAATGCCGTTCTCGTAGGATAAACCGGGTGAGCCGGCGACATCGGCGATGCTGCCCAGGCGGACTAGTTCCGGACGGGTCCATTGCTTGCTGGCGGGAGTCTTGGTCACAAATAAAATCCTTCGCTTCCGCACCGATTTACCTGCCTTCACCTCTCGCAATTACCGATTGCGAGAAGCAGCAGGAAATCTGCAATCGTTTGTATATCGCCGATGTCCGCGCTTATTACAAGCTGCAATCGATTGTAAATTTTTGCGACTTTTATTACGGCCTTGCTCAGCCGCGCAGGATCAGCACCACCAGCCACGGGCCAGGCAAAGCGCCGATCACGGTCATGCATTGCGATTCCACCCAGGCATGCAGGGTGTCTTCAGCGACAAGCCTGGTCTGCCGCGCGGCTGCCGGACGGGCGGCAATCTTCAGCACATAGGCAATGCCGGCGAAGCGGAGCAGCCAGCACAGGGCCATCGCGCGGGGCAGGCAGTTCGTGACGAAGGGCAGCCGCGCCGCGCCGCGTTCGACATGCACCGCCAGGCGCCGCGCCGGTCTTGCCGCGCTGGCGGTCCAAGCCGATCCGGCGCGGGCGCCCGCTCCCGATCCGTTGTCGTCCACAGGAATCCGGCCCAGCGTGGCCCGCCAATAGCGCAACGGCAGCAGGCGTATCAACAGGCAGGCTGCGCAGAGCAGTACCATCGCCAGCAAGGTACGCCCGCGCAGGCGCCAGGCCTCACCCGGCCTCAACTGCCGGCAAGCAGGCCGGCATCGCGCAGGCGGGACAGGAACTCATCGATTTCGGGAGCGATCTGCGCTTCGGTGACACCGTAATCGCGCCCCAGATCGGCAATGATCGCCTCGCGCGAGCGCACCCCGTCGATATGCTGCCATATCGCCTTGGCGCTGTCCTTCAACGAAAAGAATTCGCCGCTGGCCAGATGCATCACCACCACCTCGTCATCGACGGTGGTTTCGGAGAACCGAACGGCGAGCTTGATAGGTGCAGTCATGCGGCGGGATCCGCTTCCTTGATATGACGCGCGGCCAGCGCGACCGATTCGCCGAAACGGGCAGTGCTGCGCGGACGGACCAGGCTGAACATCGTCACTTGCCGGGCAAGCCGCGCCCGCAGCATGAACATGTCGCCACGCCCGCGCTGTTTCGCGCGGATGAACATGGCGGTGGTGTAGTGATCGTCGTCCAGCCGGGCGATGCGTGCGCCGCCGATGATCGGACTGATCGCCAGGGCATCGCCGGTTTCAAGAAACACCAGCTCGGCGAGGGGAAAGGGCAACGCCGGCAACTCAGCGTCCTGAACCGTTTCGGTGGCGGCGCGGGCATAGAACTTTCCGGTATCCGCGCCGACCGCTTCCTGCGCCGTGGCCCCGGTCAGCGCAATCGCCTCGACAGTCAGTTTCAGCCGTTTGTGGCCGGGCAGGCAAACCACTTGCGCCGGATCGGATAGATCCAGCACCAGCATATCGTCGCCATACAGCGGCAAGCCATGACCGGCCAACGCCGCGATCAGCGTCGATTTGCCCGCCCCGCTCGGGCCGGTGAAAGCGTATACCCGCCCGCCTCGCATGACGGCCGAGGCATGGATCGGCATCAGCCCGTTGATGCAGGCCACCGCCGCATAGACGCTGCCATTCAGCCACAGGCTTTCCTCCGCAAGATCGGCGCCCGCAGCGTGGTCCAGGATAATGCCCTGGCCCTGGCGGTAGAAAAAGCCGAGACCGCTGTCGGTGCGCAAGACATAGCTGTCGTCATCGAGCCGGCTGGTGTCGCGCAGGACTGGCTGGCCCCCAATGTCGCCCGGAATCCGTCCCGGCTGGACGCGCATTTCCCAGGCCATCAACCGCATCGCAGCGACCGCGCCGCCGCTGCCGCGCTCGACCGGGAGAATCGCAGGGAAGGAGACCCGACCTAAATGCATTCGATTGCAAATGCCGCTTGCCGCGGCATGCGTCAATGACGAGTTGTTGCCCGATCCGCCGCAGCACGGCGCGGAGCTTGTGGAAAACGGATAGATTGCGGCTTGTTCCGCTGGCCCTGCCTGTTTAAGCGCAACCGGAAATTGGAACCCCCATGTCCGCGCCATCGCCGATGTCCTTGCCAGTGCCCCTGATCGCCCCGTCGATTCTTTCTGCCGACTTCGCCCGGCTGGGCGAGGAAGTGCGCGCGATCGACGCTGCCGGCGCGGACTGGATCCATGTCGATGTCATGGATGGGCATTTCGTCCCGAACATCACCATTGGCCCGGCTGTGGTCAAGGCGTTGCGCCCGCACACCACGAAGATCTTCGATGTCCACCTGATGATTTCACCGGTGGACCTGTATCTCGCCGATTTCGCCGCGGCGGGTGCCGATATCATCACGGTCCATCCCGAGGCCGGTCCGCATACCCATCGCACCGTGCAGGCGATCAAGGCGCTGGGCAAGCTGGCGGGGATCTCGCTCAACCCGGCGACCCCGGCCAAGGTGCTGGATTACCTGATCGACGAGATCGACCTGGTGCTGGTCATGAGCGTCAATCCCGGATTCGGCGGCCAGAGTTTCATCACCAGCCAGTTGCGCAAGATCGCCGCGGTGCGCAAGATGATCACCCAGTCCGGTCGTGATATCAAGCTCGAAGTCGATGGCGGCATCGATGCCGAAAGCGCGCGCAGTTGTGTCGCCGCCGGTGCGGATGTGCTGGTGGCGGGCACGGCGACGTTTCGGGGCGGGGCGGAATGCTATGCCGCCAATATCGCCGCGCTCAAGGGGCTGGTCTAGGCGGTGGTCAAGACCCGTGCGGCCAGAAGCGCCAGCCGTCCGGCGATTGCACAGGGCACCGCTGCTGGCGATGATGAGCACGAGCTGGCCGCTGGCGAAACCGGCGCGGTCGTCCAGCTGATCGAGCCGGGCCGGTCGCTGGCGCTGGCCAGCTTCGTTCCGCCCGTACTCGGCGCCGGGGATCGGCTGATCCGGCTGGCATATCGCCTCGGCATATCCGGTTCCGCATTGGCCGGGCCGTTTCGCAAGCCGCAGCGTCCGCGAATGCTGGCGACGGTGGCCAATCCGTTGCCGGGTAACAAGGCGGCAGGCACGGCGCTGCGGGCGGGGCATTTCCTGGTCCATGGCCTGAAAGTGCCGATCGCCCAGATCGATTTCGCCGGTTCCAGTCAACTGACCCCGCCGGCCCGGCGACTGGTGCACGGCTTTCACTGGCTGGCCGATCTCGAAGCCGCGGCGCCGCGCGATCAGGTTGCGCCGGTAGCCGAACAGATCCTGTCGGGCTGGCTGGCGGCGAATTCCCGTGCGCCCGGCCAAAAACAATGGGAGGGCGCCGCATGGAGCGTTGCCAACACCGGGCACCGGCTGCTGGGCTGGCTAGTCCATGCCCCGTTGATCCTGTCGAGCCCAGACAAGGCGCAGCGAGCGCTGGTGCTGACCGCGATGAGCGATACCGCGCGCTGGCTGGACCGGAAAGTCGCGCGCGGCGAAGACGGGCTGGCGCGGGTGGCGGGCTGGACGGCGATCGTCGCGGCGGGGCTGTTGCTACCCGATGGTCGCGCGCGCCGGCTGTATGGCGAGGCCGGGTTGATCGCGGCGCTGGGCGAGTTGCTGGGCGATGACGGCGGCCTGCTGTCGCGCAGCCCGCTCGACCAGATCGAGGCGATCGGGTTGCTGGTGCGACTGACGGCTTGTTATCAGGCGACCCGGCGCGCGCTGCCGGAGCCGTTCCAGGCGGTGCTGGCGATGCTGGTGCCGCCGCTACTGGCGCTGACCCACGGCGATGGCAATATGTCGAGCTGGCAGGGCGGCTGGGCGGTGGGGGCGGACGAACTGGCCGCGCTGGTCGAGGCCAGCGCAATCCGCACCCGGCCACTGCGCGATGTCCGGCAATGGGGCTATCAACGCGTGACCGCGGCTAAAGCCATCCTGTTGTTCGATGCCGCCCCGCCGCCGCTGGCGCGGCATGCCCGGCATGGCTGCGCCTCTACCCTGGCCATGGAATTCAGTCATGGCGGACAACGGCTGATCGTCAATTGCGGCGGTGCGGCGGCGGCTGGCGGCGCTATGCCGGTGCGGCTGGAACAGGGATTGCGTGCCACCGCCGCGCATTCGACGCTGGTGCTGGACGATGCCAATTCGACCGCCGTGCTGATCAATGGCCGGCTGGGGCCGGGGGTGTCCGAGGTCGAGATCGATCGCCGCACGCTGGAAGATAGTAGTGGCCGCTCCAGTTTTGGCGCGACCCGGCTGGAAGGCAGCCATGATGGTTATGCCGGGCGCTATGGCCTGACGCATCGCCGTATCCTGATCCTGCGCGACGATGGCGCCGAGTTACGCGGCGAGGACCTGCTGGTGCCGACCAAGGCCAGGGCACGGCGCAACAAGGTAGCGGTCGCCCTGCGCTTTCACCTGGGGCCGGGGGTCGATGTCGAGATTTCCGCAGACGGACGCGGCGCGGGCATGGCTTTGTCCGATGGCAGCTATTGGCAGTTTCGCGCCGATACTGGCGACCTGACGATCGAGGAAAGCATCTGGGCCGATGGCCAGGGGCGACCGGTGTCGATCCAGCAATTGGTAATCCAGGGACTGGCGGCGCGCGACGGCGGCGCGTTTGCCTGGTCGTTGCAGAAAATGGGGTAGGTCACGTGAGCGAAGTCATCATCCGCCAGGCGCTGTTGTCGGTGTCCGACAAGTCCGGGCTGGTCGAACTGGGCCGGGCGCTGACCACGCGCGGGGTCGAGTTGGTGTCCACCGGCGGCACCGCCCGGGCGTTGCGCGACGCCGGGCTGGAGGTGCGCGATGTGTCCGACCTCACCGGCTTTCCGGAAATGATGGATGGCCGGGTCAAGACGCTGCATCCCAAGGTGCATGGCGGATTGCTGGCGGTGCGCGACAATCCCGAGCATGTCGCCGCGATGGCGGCGCATGAGATCGGCGCGATCGACCTGGTGGTGGTCAATCTCTACCCTTTCGCGCAGACCGTGGCCAAGGGTGCGGCGCGCGACGAGATCATCGAGAATATCGACATCGGCGGCCCGTCGATGGTGCGCTCGGCGGCCAAGAACCATGCCCACGTCGCCATCGTCACCGATCCGGCAGATTATGTCCTGGTCGCCGGTGGCAGCACCACGCTGGCCGATCGGCGCAAATTGGCGGCCAAGGCCTATGCCGCCACCGCCGCTTACGACGCGGCGATCAGCCAATGGTTCAGCCAGATCGACCAGGGCGAATTGTTCGCGCCGGTCCGGGTCATGGCGACCACGCTGGCGACCGAGTTGCGCTATGGCGAAAATCCGCACCAGCGCGGCGCGCTCTATCTGCCCGCCGGCCCCCATATCTCCGGGATTGCCGGGGCGAAGCAGGTGCAGGGCAAGGAACTGTCGTACAACAATTACAACGACGCCGATGCCGCGCTGGAACTGGTCGCCGAATTTGGCAATGGGCCGCCGACCGTGGTCATCGTCAAGCATGCCAACCCCTGCGGCGTCGCCACCGGCGCGACCCTGGCAGAAGCTTACGAGGCGGCGCTGCAATGCGATTCGGTCTCGGCATTTGGCGGGATCATCGCCGTGAATCGCCCGCTCGACGGGCCGACGGCAGAGGCGATCAGCGGCATTTTTACCGAAGTGGTCGTCGCGCCCGCAGCCGACGACGCGGCCCGCGCGGTATTCGCGCGCAAGAAAAACCTGCGCCTGTTGCTGACCGGCGATCTTCCCGACCCCGCCCGGCCCGGCCTGGTCACGCGGATCATCGGCGGCGGCGTGCTGGTGCAACAGCGCGACAATGGCCAGGTCACGCGCGAGCAGTTGCAGGTGGTGACCAAGCGCGCGCCTACCGACCGGGAGCTGGCGGATTGCCTGTTCGCCTGGACGATCGCCAAGCACGTCAAGAGCAACGCCATCGTCTACGCGCGCGACGGCGTGACGGCGGGAATCGGCGCAGGCCAGATGAACCGCCGGGACAGCTCGCGCATCGCCGCCATGAAGGCGCAGGAAGCCGCCGAGACTTACGGCTGGGCGGCCCCGCGCACGCAGGGCAGCGCGGTCGCTTCGGACGCGTTTTTCCCCTTCGCCGATGGTTTGCTGGCAGCGGCGGCAGCCGGCGCGACGGCGGTGATCCAGCCGGGCGGTTCGATTCGCGATGACGATGTGATCGTGGCGGCGGACCAGGCCGGGCTGGCGATGGTATTTACCGGGATGCGCCACTTCCGCCACTGAGCAATTCCTGCCGGCTGCCGCCCGCCTGCGCGAGGGGAATCGGGTACTGCTTCATCTCGTCGCATGCGCGGGCCATCATAGCGCGGCGCAAGGCCAGACTGATCTACATCGCTGTTCAATGCGTATCGGGATCACCATGTCGCTGGCGACGCCGCCGTTAGGCAATCGTTTACAGTTGCCAGTCAGACTCCGTTCATTCCTGGATAGCGATAACAAGATCATGAGCACCACTCGCCAGACTTTTCGTTCCTTCGCCATCGGCTTCGTGTTGGGTGCCGTCGCCATCGCTGCGACGGTGGGACAAGATCGCATGCCGAATTTGTCGGATCAGGTCGTGCCTGCCGCCATCGCGGCTCCGGTGCAATAAGCGGACCCAGCAACCATGACACGCATATCGAATTCCCGGATGAAAAAGTTCAGCGGCGCGCTGCTGGCACTGTTGCTGGCGGGCGGTTGCCAGCAGGCGCTCTCGGCAGCTCCCATGGAAAGCTTCGTCAACGCGCCAACGGCCACGGTGGTCGCGCATGAAGGCCCGGGCAAGGCCCAGGCAATTTTCGCCGGCGGTTGCTATTGGGGCGTCGAAGGCGTGTTCAGTCATGTGGTCGGCGTAACCAGCGCGGTGTCGGGCTTTCACGGCGGCACGGCGGACACCGCGCAATACGAGCGCGTTTCGGAAGGCGATACCGGGCACGCCGAATCGGTGAGGGTGACGTATGATCCGTCGAAAATCCGCTACGACCAATTGCTCCGCATTTATTTCTCGGTAGTGGCCGATCCGACCCAGCGCGACCGGCAAGGCCCCGACACCGGCTCGCAATACCGCTCGGCGCTGGTACCGCTCGATGCCGAACAAAGCCGCGTTGCCACCGCTTATCTGGGTCAATTGCGCGCGTCTGGCCTGTGGCATCAGCCGATCGTGACCAGGATCGAACCCTTCCGCCATTTCTATCCGGCGGCTGCCGATCACCAGGATTTCATGGCCAATAATCCCGACTATCCCTATACCACGGTTTGGGACGCGCCCCGGATCGCCGCCCTGAAGCGGCTGTTTCCGGCGGCTTATCACGGTGATTTCACCAGGGGTTGATTGCCGCAGGCGCGAAGCCATCCTATACCCCGGCGATGGTAGGGCATCATCATCATGAGCATTCCGGATCGAACCTTGTCGATGCGGCGCAGAGCGCACTACTCGAAACAGGCGAGCAATGGACCGGCATGCGTGCGGACGTCTTTACCGCGCTGGCGGCATGCGAAAAACCCGCTTCGGCTTATGACATCGCCGAGCAGGTTTCAGTCCTGCGCGGCAAGCGCGTCGCCGCCAACAGCGTCTATCGCATTCTCGATCTGTTCGTACGCACAAATCTCGCGCGCCGGGTCGAAAGCGCCAACGCCTATATTGCCAACAGCCATCCCGGTTGCCGGCATGACTGCATTTTCCTGATCTGCGACAGTTGCAGCCGCATCGTCCATATCGACGACGACAGCTTGACCGAGACGCTGGTTCTGGCCGCGCGCAAGGCAGGGTTTGCCGATGTGCGCCCGGTAATCGAACTGCGCGGACATTGCGCGGAGTGTTCCTGATCGCGGGATTTGCCGCCTCCGACAGACGCGTATAAGGCCCGAATCATGAAAATTGCGCCCGACCCTGCCCAGCCCCTCCAAACCCCTTTGCTCGACCGCGTCGCCAGCCCGGCGGACATGCGCGGCATGTCCTTGCCCGAATTGCGGACCCTGGCCGATGAAGTTCGCGCCGAGATGATCGGCTCGGTCGGTCAGACCGGCGGGCATCTGGGTTCCGGGC
>CAZZYX010000013.1:0-46937 GCA_964658485.1 uncultured Acetobacteraceae bacterium
AGAGTGGCTGAACGCGATCCAGAACCCGGACGGCGGCTGGGGCGAAAGCTGCGATTCCTACGCGCTCGACCGCACCGGCCATCAGCCTGCGCCTTCGACCGCTTCGCAAACCGCCTGGGCGCTGCTGGGGCTGATGGCCGTGGGCGAGACCAAATCCGCGCAGGTCGCGCGTGGCATCGAATGGCTGATCGCGCATCAGGAACCCGACGGGATGTGGGGCCAGGAACTCTACACCGGCGGTGGATTTCCGCGCGTGTTCTACCTGCGCTACCACGGTTATCCGCGTTATTTCCCGCTGTGGGCGCTCGCTCGCTTTCGCAACCTCGACCGCGCCAACTCGGATCGAACCGCGTGGGGGATGTAAAGCCGCTGCTGGTCGTCACCGGCACGCGGCGCGAGGGGGCATTGACGGCAGGCCCCGGCGTGACGGTATTGGCGGGCGGAGGCGATAGCGCGCGGCTGGCGCAGGATCTGGCGCGGCTCGGTCCGCACATCTGTGGTATCATCAGTTTCGGCACCGGCGGCGGGCTGGTACCGGGGCAAGCTATCGGCGATATGGTGATCGGCAACAGGGTGATCGGCAACAGTTTGGCCGATGCGCCGACCCGCGCTTGCGATACCGCCTGGGTGCAAGCCCTTGCCCGCGCGCTGCCTCAAGCCTGGATCGGCACGGTTTTCGCCAATGGCAAGCTGCTGGCCACTGCCGACGCCAAGGCTGGCGCAGCCGCCAGCGGCGCGATCATCGCCGACATGGAGAGCCACCTCGCCGGAGCAGCCTCAGCCAAATACGGCCTGCCCTTCGCCATCCTACGCTGCATTTCCGACACTGCCGAAGCCGCGCTGCCCCCCGCCGTTGCCGTCGCCATGCGCCCGGATGGCGGGCTGGCGCTGGCCGCCGTGCTCGGCTCGATCCTGCGCCAGCCGGGGCAACTGCCCGCCTTGCTTCGCACCGGCACGGAATTCGGCCGGGCGTTTGCAGCGCTGCAGATCGCAATGGCGGCGACGGGGCCGCGATTATGTTTCGATCGGGATGACTGATCGCGCTGACCATGGCATAGGCCGGCGATGCTGACCGAATATCCGCCCCGCGTCGCAACCCGGCCCGACAAGCCGGTATGGCTCGATCTCTGTAATCCGGACCAGTCGGAGTTTGCCCGCGCGGAAGCCATGACCGGGATGAGCCTGCCCAGCCGGGAATCGCTGAGCGAAATCGAGAGTTCCAGCCGGCTGCGTGAGCGCGATGGCGTGTTGCTGGTGAGCGTGCCGATGTTCACGCACCGCGAAGACGGGACGCTGCAGCCTGCTCCGGTCGGTTTCGTGCTGTCGCGAGATACTCTGGTCACGCTTCGCTACGACCGGCTTGCCGCTTTCGATGCCGTGGTCAAGGATTGGCATCCGACGCCGCCGGCGCCCGCGCCATTGGCGATTTTGACCAGCCTGTGCGAAGAGATCGTCGATCGCCTGGCCGACAATCTTGAACAGGCCGCTGCCGAACTGCGCAAGCTGTCGGCGGATACGTTCCATGTTCCGGCAAATCATGGCCGGGCAGCGATCCGTTCGAACGAGGAAATCCGCGCCAAGCTGCGCCATGTCGGTCGGCTGGCGGATGGTATTGCGGAAACGCGCGATGTGCTTCTGGGCGTCGGCCGGGCGGTCGGCTTCGTGTCCGAACGAACGCGGGGCTGGGACGGGAACGGTCTCGAATACCGGTTGGCGAGTGTGCAACGCGATGTCGCGTCGCTGGCCGAATATGAAGTGCATCTGTCGGACAAGGTGCAATTCCTGCTCGACGCGATGGTCGGCCTGATCGGGATTGCACAGAACGACGTATTCAAGCTGCTGACCATCGTATCGATCATCGGCATCCCGCCGACGTTGCTCGCGGGTATTTACGGCATGAATTTCAAATATATGCCCGAATTGAACTGGTCTTTCGGCTATCCCTATGGGCTGATCGTGATCGCGCTGAGTGCCTTGCTGCCCCTTGCCTGGTTCAAATGGCGCGGCTGGTTTTAGTTACGGTAATTCGTCTGTCGCGCTGACAATTTAGTTTGGCGGCCCCATCGACAAATAATACCTGTCACCTATACCGACCGCGATTTCTTGGGGGGAATACATGGTTGTCGGGGGGCATAAGACGCCGCGCGCGCGGTTGCGTCAGGTCGCGTGGTGTAGCAGCGTTATCGCCATAGCGGCGATATGGTCCGGTGAGGCGCAGGCGCAATGTGCGCCGAATCCATCGCAGGCCGGCGTGGCCGTAACCTGTTCCGGCACGACCACCGGCGGCTATAGCATCAGCACCGACCAATCGCCGCTGACGGTGACGGCGGGCAGCAGCGTGCAAGCTTCCGGCGATGCGCTGACGGTGGCGGTCCCGGGCAATAGCTATTACGACCCCCGTTCGGCGTCGATCACCGTTGCGGGCAGCGTCATCTCGACCGGCGGCAATGGCATCCTGTTCACCTCCGGGCCGTCCGATGGCGTCGATTATGACTACTTCGGCACATCTGGCTCCCTGACGATCGCGGCTGGGGGATCGGTTTCGGGCGTCACCGGCATCACCCTGACCCAATCTCCCGGCGCCCTGTCAGCCTATGCGTCGGCCAGCCTGAGCATCGATAATTCGGGCACGATCACGGGTACCGGCGGAACGGCGCTCGCCAGCGCGGGTTATCGATCCGCCTTTTCATCGATCTCCAATGAAGCCAGCGGATACATCGGCGCCATTGCCGCGTCGTTTGGCTATGTGGATAATCTTGGGACGATCGATGGCGGCGCGCAAAGCGCCATCGCGACAACGGCCGGCTCCAGCGGAAACGTCTACAATGTCGGCACGATCTCTGGCGAAGGATCCTCGGCAACCATCGCACTGACCGGCTTCAGCAACGTTTCGAACAGCGGCACGATCATCAACGGTGGCACCGGCGCGGCAATCACCGGTGCGACGACGGTCGCCAACCAGGCCGGAGGGACGATTACCGCCAGCGGAACGGATGTCGTCATCGGCACGTATCTGCAATTGACCAATAATGGCACGATTACCAATACCGGCACGGGACAGGCCGTTTCAGGCAGCAGCCTCAACATCACCAACAATGCGGGCGGGACGATTTCCGCGGGCAGCGGCGGTATTGCGATCGATGCCGGCACATCGTTGCAACTGGTGAACGCCGGGACCATCGACGGCGATGTCCATGCCGGCTCATCTTCGTCGAGTTACAGCGGCAGTTCGGTCGATTCCTCGCAAGGGACCATCAACGGCAATCTCGTTTTCGGCGACGGCAGCAACACGCTGGTCGCGACACTGACCAATGGCCTGGTGCAGACCGGGGTCACCGGCACGATCACCGGCGGGACCGGCACCAATACGCTGCAACTGGCGACGACCAGCAATGCCACCCTGGCCAACAGCGTCAGCATGCCGACCAATTTCAACCAGATCAGCTTTGCGCCAGGCTATGGCACGACGCTGACGCTGGCGGATGGCTTCAGCAATCCGGGCACGATCATATTCAACGGCGCGGGAGCGCTGACGAACGCGACGACGCTCAGCGGCACCGGGCAGATCGTGAGCGAAGGCTTTTCCGCGGCAACATTCGACAACACCGGCACCATCAGCAGCGACAATGTCGGCGGCCCGGCTGCGATCGGCATCGGTGGCTATGCCTCGCTAGTCAATTCCGGCACGATTACCGCGACCGGCGACGCCGTCAGTTCCACCGGCGCCGCGATTACCAACACCGGCACGATTTCTGCTGGCGCGACGGCGGTTTCGGCGTTTGCCGGCGTCGGCACTTTCAATAACAGCGGATCGATCATCTCTACGGGCGGCACCGCGCTCGTCCTTTCCGCCGGGTGCAGCTGCGCCACCGAAACGAACAGCGGCACGATCAGCGGCGCACAGATCGGCGTGCAGTTATCGGATGCCATCCTCGTCAATTCCGGGACTATCACCTCGTCGGGGTATGGCATCGCCCTGAGCTATTATGGCACCGTCAAAAACTTGGCCGGCGGCGTGATCAGCGGCGGTACGGCGGCGATCGGCAACCCCAACGGCTCGTCTGGTCTCGCCTATGTCAGCAACGCGGGCACGATCAACGGTGATGTCGATCTCGCCAACAGCAGCTTTGCAACCAATGCCTATTACGCAGTGACCGGAGGCATCCTCAATGGCAATCTGACACTGGGTGTGGGCGATACGCTGATCACCGATCTGGCGAACCCGGCCAGCAACACCGGCACCTTTGCCGGGATTACCGGTACCGTGAACGCGACCAGTTCGAACCTGCTCTACAATGTCGCTGCGACCACCGGCACCGTGGCCACCACCCCGGCGGGATTCAGCCTGGTCGGTTACCAATTGTCCAACGATGCGACGCTGACCTTCGACAGCGCCAGCGCGTTGACCGCCACGCTGGGCCTGGCCGGTACCGGCACGGTGGTGTTCGACGGCACGATCGCGACCACCGATGCAGCGGCGCTGGCGTCACGCGCTGTCGAGTACACGCTTGGCGATTACGGCAGCAACACCGCGCTGGCGGTTACCAACAACGGCTCGATCGCGGCGACGCGAACCGATACCAATATCCAGACCAACAGCGCAGTGTCGCTGGGCAGCGCGGATACGCTGGTCAACAACGGCACCATCGCGATGATCGATACCACGGGCGCCCCCAACGCGGGGGAAGCGGCGATTAGCGGCGGCTATCCGATCACCAATGCCGGCACCATTTCGGGGACCGGAGCGGGCGCGGTAAACCTGAACTATGGTTATGGCACGGCCGTGACCTTGACCAATTCCGGGACTATCACCAGCGACCGGACGACCATCCAGATCGGGACCACGGCGACGATCGACAACAGCGGCACCATCGCCGCCACCGGGGCATCGCCTGCCATCGCCGATAATTATTATTATGGCTACGCCGCGCAGATCAACAATCTGGCGGGGGGCGTCATTTCCGCCGATGCCGACGCCATCGACCTGCTCGGCGGCACCGTCAGCAATGCCGGCACGATCACCGGCAACGTGAACCTGGCCTATTCGCCGTATGGCTATCCGGTCTATTCCACAGGCGCCTATTACGCCAACGGCGGAACGCTCAACGGCAATCTGACGCTCAGCGCGAACGAGGCGCTGGTGATGACCCTGGGTAGTGGCGGCACCGGACCGCTCGGCGGTGTTACCGGAACGATCGACGCCAATGGTGCGACGCTGGCGTATCTGGTCGACGCCAGTGCCACGACCAGCACAATTGCCCTGCCCGCCGGCTTTGCGTCCCTCGGCTATGTGCTCAGTAACAATCCGACACTGACCTTTACCAGCGACAGCAACCTTTCCGGCACGCTCGGGCTCGCGGGCAGCGGCTCCGTGATCTTCAATGGCACGATCGCCAGCATCGACGCCCCGGCGCTGCAATCGCAACCATCGGTGCTGCTGGCCCTGACCAGCGGAACGGGTAACAATGCGCTGACCATCACTAACAACGGCACGATCGCGACCACTGCCGATGGCCTGGCGAGCGCGCCGGTCGCGGTTGCCCTGAGTGGCAGCGATACGCTGATTAACAATGGCACGATCAGCCTGGTCAACAGCAATGTCGCGAACTCCGCCGATGCCGCCGTATCGGGCGGTCTGGCCATCACTAACGGCGGGACCATCACCGGAACCGGCGCCGGTGCGATCGACCTCACCAGCGGCAATTACTACTATGGCCCCCCGCCAACGCTGGTCAATACGGGCACCATAACCAGCGATCAAAGCACGATATCTGTCACCACCGCTGCCATCATCACCAATAGCGGCAGCATAAGCAGCACCGGCTTTGCCGCGATTGTCGCGCCTCAGTCCTATAACTATTACTTTGCCGGCGTGATCGATAATCTGGCGGGCGGCGTCATAACCGGCGCCACCGACGCCATCGATGTGGCGGGTGGCACGATCAACAATGCCGGCACGATCAATGGCAATGTCAGCCTCGTTTATTCACCCGATAGCTATGGCGACTATTCGTCCGGGGCCTATTACGACCTGGGGGGCACACTCAACGGCAATCTCACGCTTGGCCACAGCGATGCGCTGGTTGTCGCCCTGGGCAGCGGGGCTAATGCGCCGCTGGGCGGAGTCAACGGCACGATTTACGCGAATGGTGCGTCGCTCGTCTATACGGTCGATGCAAACGCCACTACCAGCGCCGCCAGCCTGCCGGCAGGCTTTGCCACGGTCGGTTATGTGCTGGGCAACAATTCCACGCTGACCCTGACCGGCGACAGCAACATCGCCGGGACGCTCGGCGTGGCGGGCAGCGGATCGGTGATTTTCAACGGCACCATCACCAGCATCGACGCGACTGCCCTGCAGTCGCAGTCGCAATCGCTGCTGTCGCTGGCTACCGCCGCCACAACGACGAACGCGCTGACGATTACCAACAACGGCACGATCGCTGCCGCCGGCGATAGCGACTTCCTCGTGCCGGGGGCCGTTGTCCTGGGCAGCGGCGACACATTGATCAACAACGGCACGATCAGCCTGTCCAATACCGCCGCCGGTTATACCGCTGTCACCGGCGGCGTTGCCATTACAAATACCGGCAATATTTCCGGTCATGGGGCTGACGCCATCGCGCTGGGCTCGGGTTATGGCTACAATATCGCCGGAGCCACGCTGACCAATTCGGGTACTATCGCCAGCGACCAAACCACGATCGTCATCTATTCCGCAGCGACGATCACCAATAGCGGGACGATCGGCAGCACCGGTTCCGCAGCGATCGGAAGCTCGCTATACTCATATAATCCCGATGCGACGGTGATCGACAACCAGGCGGGCGGAACGATAGCGGGCGCAATCGAGGCCATCGACATCCTGGGCGGCACGGTCAGCAATGCCGGAACCATTACCGGCAATGTCAATCTCGCCTACTCGCCCTATGGCGGGCCGACTTATGCCACGGGCAGCTATTTCGACAATGGCGGCACGCTCAACGGCAATCTGACGCTTAATGATAGCGAAAGCCTGGTAACGACGCTGAGTACGGGCGCTCGGGCGCTCGGCGGCGTCACCGGTACGATCAACGCCAATGGCGCAAGTCTGATCTATATCGTCGATACCAGCGCCACGGTTGCGCCATCGCCGACCGGCGGATTTGGTGCGGTTGGCTACCAGCTGGCGAACGATGCGACGCTCACCGTTACCACCGGCAGCGATCCGACGCTTCCGCTCAGGCTGGCCGGCAGCGGCGCGGTAATCCTGGACGGGACCATCGCCACCACCAATGTGTCGGCGGTAAAGTCGGTTACAGCAGTCACTGCGACCGGCCCAGCGACCACCCCGAATACCCTCACCATCACCAATAACGGCGCGCTATCATCCAGTTTCACCAATTATGGAGCGAGTTCGCCCACCGTCAGCCTTGGCAGTGGCGATAGCTTTATCAACAACGGCTCCGTGATCGGGACCGGAACCCCGGCATATTATAGCTACGGCGCCGTCGTGACGGGCGGGCAATCGATCGTTAACACCGGGACAATCATCGGATCGGCGCTGAACGCGATCAATTTGTCCAGTTATACCGGCAGCTTGCCGGGAAATTTCATCAATTCGGGATCGGTAACCAGCGATTTGGCCGGGGTGCAGGCTGCCGGCAATGTAACCATCGCCAACAGTGGCACGATCAGCGCCGGAACCCATGCTATCGTCGGCTCTGGCGAGGTGACGATCATCAACAGCGGGACGATTTCCAGCGCCAGCGCAGCGGCGATCTCTATCGGCTCATATTCGACAAGCTCCATCACCAATCTTGCCGGTGGCACGATTTCGGGTGCCGGCGACGCCGTCGAGACGGCGGGGGGCACGGTCAGCAACGCCGGCATCATCTATGGCAACGTCAACCTGGGCTATGTGCCGTTCGGAGCCTCTTACTTCCCGCCAAACTACGTGCCCGCAGTCTATATCGCCAATGGCGGCACACTGTACGGCAACCTTACCTTTGCCAGCACCATCGGCGGCAACGAACTGATCGAGACCGGGTCGGGCTACGGCGTCAGCGGCACCATCGATGGCGGGTTCGGCACTAACTATGTCGGCCATTTGCGCACGTCGAACGCGGTGGTTATCCTGGGCGCCGCGCTACCCACCGATTTCAGCCAGGAATTCACCGTGGCGAGCGGGGCGGCAGCGCAGGTCACGATCCGGGGGCCAATCGGCAGCACCGCCGATATCTTCGTCGGCGGGGATGGCGCGATCATCAACCAGGCCAATACCACCGGAACGATCGAGGGTCTCGCCGCTTCCGGGGAAACCTATTACGCCGCCCAGAACCTGCAACTGGCCTCGTTCACGAACCAGGCGACGGTCGGGAGCATCGCTCTTGACGCCATTGCCATGGTCAACAGCGGCACGGTCGGCTCGGCTACGGCAGTCGGCACGGTGCTGGCGCAAAGCTTTACCGGGCCGTTCTCGTTCCAGAACAGCGGGACGATCCAGTCGCTGGGTGCGACCGCTGCGTTGGGGACTTATCTCGATGGCACGCTCTCGGGCGCCGGCCTGGTGACCAACACCGGCACCATCGCGGGCGGGCTCCAGATCGCCTATGCACCAGTTGCGCTCTCCGGCATCGGGCCTGCGCTGACCGTTACCAACAGCGGCACCATTACCGGTGGCCAGTTCGGCGGGACCCAGCTTCAGGCGGTTTACATCCAGCCGGGCAGCCCCGACACCGCCGGCGATCTGGTCACGCTGACCAACAGCGGCGTGATCGACGGCAACATCGACCTTGGTGCCACGAACGACACCCTGCTCGACACCGCCGCCGGCAGCATCATCGGCAACCTCCATCTGGCGACCGCCGTCGGCGGCACCGGCACGGTCACGCTGGCCGGGGCCTTCACCGGCGATATCGACGGCGGCCAGGGCAGCACCAGCCTTGCGGTTTCAGGTGGCAGCGCTGCGCAACCGGTGACGTTCGGCAGCCTGACCGATATCGCCAGCTATACCCAGACCGGCGGCTATGCCACGATCGCGGGAACGGCCAGCCTGGGCGGGGCGGCGATCGACGGTGGCATGCTGGAGAGCCTGGTCGGCTCCACCATCACCACGTCGCTGCTTACGGTAGGCGCCGGTGGCAGCTTTGCCTCGGGCGGAACGGTCAACGGCAATGTCGTGATCGACGGCAATCTCCATGTCGGCGCTTCGCCCGATACCATGACGGTCAACGGCAATGTCACGCTGGCCTCCGGCTCGACCAGCACTTTCCAGGTCTCGCACACGGCATCGTCGAAGCTGGTCGCATCGGGCACGGTGACCATTGCCAGCGGCACGACTTTGCAGATCGTCCAGCTGCAACCGATCATGCCGGGGACCAGGATCGACCTGATCGCTGCCACCGGCGGCATTTCCGGAACTTTTTCCACGGTCAGCGGGATCAGCGGCCAGGTCCTGGAGCACGGCGGCGAACTGTCGCTGATGACGCTGTACGACACCTCGCTGCCACAAAACCGGCAGGTGTCGCGCAGCATCGCCTATATCAACGCCGCGCTGGTCTCGGGCAACGCCCCAGCGGCGTTGTTCGCGGCGCTGCCCAGCCTGACCACGGCCAGCGGTGGCCCGGTAGCGTCGGCTTTCGCTCGCCTGACCCCGGCAGCCTATGCTTCGGCCACGCAGATCGGCGTCGAAAACGCGCTGACGCTGTCGCGGGCGGCGCGTGAGATCGATTGGGCCAGCGGGGCGCATTCGGGCGAAATCTTCAGCTTCGGGCAAGCGCTGGGCGGCTGGCGCGGCCTCGACGGCGACGCCTTCACCGGCACCGCAACCGCCAATATCAGCGGCTATGGCTTTCTCGGCGGCCTTGGGCTGCGCCACGGACCGGTGGCCGTTGCCGCGTTTGGCGGCTATCTCGACCAGACGCAGGCCATCCCGTCGCTGGCTGACTCGACCCACGCCAAGGGTTTCGTCGCAGGCGCGACGGCGCGGCTGGATCGCGGGCCGGCACGGGTTGCCGTCTCGGTGCTGTACGACAACGCCCACGCCGATACGCAGCGCAGCCTGTTCAATGGCGGGCAAGTCTCCGCCGGATATGGCCTGCACAGCTGGTCGCTCGACGGCGAGTTTTCGACCCGGATGGCGCTGGGGCAGGACTGGGTGGTCCGGCCACATATCGGCGCGACCTGGGTATGGACACGGCGCGGCGCCGCGACCGAGACGGCGAACGTCTTTGCTCTCTCGGTTGCAACGGACCATCACACCGCCGGCTATGTCGACGGCGGCCTGCGCTTTACCACCCCTGACGGTAGCGCCCGCCGTTTTACCCGCACCCTCGACCTCGGCTTTCGCTACCAGCTACAGGGTCGCGCCACCGGGGCTGTCGCCGGGTTCGCCGATGGCCCGATCGCGCTGTTCGCCGATGGCGTGAGGCGCAGCGCCGCCAGCGCGCTTATCGCAGTTGGCGGCGCCTATCGGGTTACCCCGGCGGTCAGCTTGTTCATGTCGGGCAGCGGCGAAATGACCCGCAGTGGCAATTCGGCCAATGGCACTGCGGGCATTCGCGTCGGATTTTAACCAGACGTTGCAGCTCAGGCCGGCTTGCGTTCGAAGGCGGCGCTGATGCGGATCGCGACGTCATCGCCGATGAGCGGCAGATAGGTCTTCACGCCGAAATCCGAACGCAGGATGTGCGTGGTGGCGTCGAACCCCACCGTATAGGCCTTGTCGAGCGGGTTCACCCCGGCGCCATGCAACCGTGCCTCCAGCACGACCGGGCGGGTTACCCCGTGCAGCATCAGCGTGCCGTAAATGCGGGCATGGCCATCGCCTGACGGCACGACCCGGTTCGAAACGAAGCGGATGTGGGGATGGGTGGTGGCGTCGAGCCATTGCGCGCCGCGCAGTTCTTCGTCTAGCTTGGCGTTGGTTGTCGAGACACTGCCGGTCGGGATCGAGATGTCGATGCGACTGTTTGCCGGCGTCTTGGCATCGAGTTCGAGCGTGCCCGAAGAGCCGCTGAAATCACCATAGAATTCGGTGAAGCCCATGTGTTCGATCGCGAACTGGATGCGGGTGTGGTAGGGCTCGACGGTGTAGCTGCCGGACTGGACGGCAGCAGGCGCCGTTGCGGCCAGCGTTGCTGTGGCGGGAACAACAGCGGCGATAGCGGCGGCAATGGCCAGCGCGGTCAAATAAGGTCTGTTCACAGGATCGTCCTTTCTAATAGCGGAACGGGAGAACGGTCAGGCGGGTACGTTGACCAGTTCGTCAATGGTCTTGTGCGCGGCGGCGATGGCCGAGGCGGCAGCTTCCGCGCCCATCGCCAGCCCTTCGGCCAGCACGACCTCCACATCGGTGATGCCGATAAAGCCCAGCATGGCGCGGGCATGGCCGAGCTGGAAATCGGGTCCGCCCTTGGTATAGGCGCCCGCGCGTGCCGCCATGATGATGGCGCGCTTGCCGGTCACCAGCCCTTCCGGGCCGCTGGCGGAGTAACGAAAGGTGGTACCGGCACGCAGCACATAGTCGAACCAGCTTTTGAGCGTGGAAGGTATGCCGAAATTATACATCGGCAGGCCGATTACCAGCGTGTCGGTATCGAACAGCTCGGCGATCAGCCGATCGGACAGTTCGCGCGTAGCCTTTGACGACGGAGTTTCCGGCGCCGGGCGGCCGATGCCGGCCAGCGTGGCCGAGGTAACATGCGGAATGGGATCACGGTCCAGGTCGCGCTGCGTCACCTGCACTTCGGGATCATGCGCGGTCAGCGCTGCGAGATAGCTGTCGATCAGCTGGTTGCTTACCGATTTGTCGCCGTTGGCGCTGCTGCGGATTACGAGGGTCTTGGTCATCGTCGTTTCCTTCCAGGAGTAAGGCTTCAGGTAAAGGCGTAGGCGTCAAGCCGCTGGACCCTGGCGGGTGTGCTGGAATGGCGATGGCTCACCGCCGCCTGGCGCAAGAAACGGGGCAAACATCATATCGCGAATTAATCTGGGATGGTTCAAAAAAGGTAAGCCACCCCTAAACGCAAGGCAATTGCGAAATCTATCAGTCAGCTATGCGAAAACGGATAGCATGGAAGCGGCAATGCATCGGGCTGTCGATTGTTCATCCCCGGTAACGTCGCGGGCTGGTAGGGTATGGTGAATCAACCGCTGCCTTTTTTCAACCGTTCTCGTCCATGGAGTGACATGAACCGCGCTATCATGGCCCTGACTGCCGGCTTTGCCCTCGTTTCGGCGCGACCGGCGCGGGCCGAACCTGCGCCTTTCGACCTGGCGGGGCCGACGCTTCGCATCAGCGTGACCCGCCATGGCCAGACTCTGCCGATCGCCGCCGTGCCGGCACTGGCACCCGGCGACAAGGTCAGCATCGAGGCCAGACTGCCTGCCGACCAGACCGCGCGGTATCTTCTGGTGGCAGCCTTCCTGCGCGATCCGACCAATCCGCCGCCGGACAAATGGTTTCAGAAATCGCAAAGCTGGAAACGTCGCGGCGACGGTGGCGGCCCGATCGAGCTGACCATACCCGCCGGTGCGCAGCATCTCGTGCTGTTCCTGGCCCCGGCGACCGGTGGCGATTTCGCCACCTTGCGCCAGGCCGTGGTCGCTCGCCCCGGCGCGTTCGTTCGCGCCGCGCAGGACCTGGAACAAGCCTCGCTCGATCGCAGCCGTTACGAGGCCTACCTCTCGGCGATCCGCAAGGCCGCTGCCGGCCCGCCCGACAGGCTGGCGCATGTCGCTCCGATCGTGGCGAGCAGCCTGCGCATCAAGATCAACGAGGATTGTTTGCAGCGCCAGACGGAATCGCAGGCCGCTTGCCTGCTCGACACCAAGCAGACGGTCGTACTGGGTAATGACGACAGTTCCGGCAGCAGTTCGCTGTCGGCGGCGGCAACCGATCTGGCGCTCAGCCTCAGCGCCACGCCGGTCGGTGGTCTGGGTTATTTCAGCCCCTATATCAGCGCGGTGCGCGAGATCGTCGGTATTTTCAGCGCCATGCACACCGCCCGGTACCAGTATATTCCGGCGCTCGATGTGCCCAGTGACGACGGCATGGCGCTGGTGCTGAACACGCCGCCCTCGTTTGCCAACCCGAAGTCGGTGTTGATGGCGGCCCTGCCGGAAGTAACCGCAGCTCATCCGCCGATGCTGGCCATATCGCCCAATGCGCCGGCGCTCTGCCTGGGCGCCAGCGAGCCGCTGTTGCCGATGGCGGTCGGTCCGCTGTTCTACGCCACCAACTATGCCCATGACCTGAAACTGCGCGTAAACCTGGCCGGGACAGGCCAGCTTGATTTGCCGCTGACGGCAGACGCCATGCGCGGCGGCTTGATTATCGGCTTGCCGGCCGTGATGCCGGCAGGACTGACCGGGACCCTGACGGCGACGGTCGCTGGCATGTGGGGGTTCGAACCCCTGACCGGGCCTGAAATAACGCTGCAAACCGCCGGAGACTGGAAATGGCAGCCGCTGGCGCCGTCCAGGGAGGCCGGTAACGATGGCGGCCAGGTCGTGCTCACGAGCGCCGCTGCCGCCTGCGTATCGGCGGTTACCGCCAGGACGCCGCATGGCAGCGCGCAGCCGGCATCGTGGAAGATGACCGGCGCGCAGGAGATCGCCATAACGCTGCCGGCACTGGGGCTGGACATGAGTGAAAAACATGAGCCGGTCACGCTCGCGATCGCCGGGCCGGCGGGCACCACTGCGGCTGAAGTGACCGTGGCCGCGCCGGTCAAGACCCCGGCGCCGTCCGCCCAGATCATTGCGCATAGTTCGGAGTCGTCGCAGGCGTCGCAGCCGCTGCCGATTGCCGTCACCCTGGAAAGCCCGGATGAAATTCCGGCAGATACCCGCTTGAGCTTTACCCTCAAGGCCAGCGCGAGCCAGCTGTTCACCGGCCGCGAAACCGTCGAAGTCGGCACGACCGACGGCGACGGCGTCGTCAAGCTGACGCTCGGCAACGGTCTCGTGCGGGTCGACGCCACCGTGCTGGCGGCCAGCCTGATCCCGGCGCAGGGGTTGGGACCGTCCGCCTTCGGGCCATTGCGCGCCCGGCTGGTGCGGGGCGGGATCGCAGGCGAGTGGCTGAACCTGGGCACGCTGGTGCGCCTGCCCCGGTTGAAACAGCTCGCCTGTCCGGCGCGTCTCGCCACGCCCTGCATCCTGACCGGCGATGGCTTGTACCTGCTCGCGTCAGTCGCGGCGACGCGTGACTTCGACGCGGCTGTCAGCGTTGCCGAGGGCTATTCCGGCTTCACCCTGGCAGTGCCCCATCCGGCGGCGAAGGATGTGCTGTTCGTGCGGTTGCATGACGCGCCGGAGGTAGTGAACCACATGAGCGTCGTGGCTGCGGGGGTCGTTCCCAAATAAACGGCAAGGCGGCAACCTTGCGCCTATCCGGCAGCAGCGCGCCGATGGAACGGCCGCTCCTTTTCGCTGCGCGGATCACCTCCCCAACGGGCAGGATTTTGCGACAGGCCCGGCAGTCTGCTATACTGGGGCAAGGGAAGGGATTCTGCCATGCTCTCGAACTTCGCCGATATCGACCTTGCCGCCCCCCCATCGATCGATGGGGCGGTGCACGTGCATAAAGTGCCGCTGGTTGTCGCCGACGCCGAAACGCTGCGGGGTTATGGCCATATCGTGCCCGATTTCGAAACCGGCCAGGTGACGATCATGACCTGGCCGCAGCCGGACTGGCGCCCTGTCGTTCCCGGCACCGGCAATGAAGGCGGGATCGTCGAGGACCGGTTCGAGATGGTGCGGCAGGGCGAGGTGCTGCACGCGGTAAATCACGCCGTCGGGCGCAGCTATATCACCGGCTGGTTCGCCGACCCCGCGACGGCGCGTGAAACTCGGGCCGCCGCCGATACCAGCCGGATCTATACCCATGAGGCGAATTATCATCCCGATGGCGGCCAGATATTCTCGCCCCGCAACGGTGAGGCCTACGTCGCCCTGCTCGCCAGGCCGGGAGACGACATCGCCCCGGACGATTTCACCGCGTTTTATTGCGACGGCTCGTTCGGCCTGCATATCGATCCCGGCGTCTGGCACCAGCCAGTGTTTCCGGTCGGCGAACAGGCAAGCTTCGACAACAAGCAGGGCCGCGTCCATTGCTGCGTCGCAGTCGATTTCGTCACCGAGTTCGGCTGCTATCTAGAAGTACCCCTGCGGTAACGATCCGACATGGTCACCAGCACGTTCGACCTGTTCAAGATAGGCATCGGCCCATCCAGTTCGCACACCATGGGGCCGATGACCGCGGCAGCCGATTTCGCGCGCCGGGTCGGTGGCGGCGCGATCCGGGTCGAGGTGTGGCTGTATGGCTCGCTGGCGCTGACCGGCAAAGGTCACGCCACCGATCGCGCTCTTGTGCTCGGGCTGGCCGGCCACTTGCCCGAGACGATCGCACCCGATGTCGCCGACGGTTTCATGCAGACCCTTCGCGCCAGCGGGCAATTGCGGCTGAACGGGCAGAATACGATTGCCTTCGATGAGCAGTTGCACCTGCACTTTTGCCAGCGCGAACGGCTCAATTACCATACCAACGGGCTCATTTTCGCTGCATTCGATAGCTCCGGCGCCGAACTGCTACGCCGGACCTATTACTCGATTGGCGGCGGTGCCGTGCTCGACGAAGACGATATCCTGCGCAATTCGCCACCGGCCATGGAGCGGGACGGTCCGCATGAGTGGCATTCGGGCGCAGAGCTGCTTGAACTGGCGGCTTCGTCCGGACAGACCATCGCCGACCTGGTGCGGCAAAACGAAGAGGCGCGGTTTTCGCCGGCACAAGTTGTCGATCGGCTTGCGGCGATCCGCCGGACGATGGCGGCGTGCATCGATCGCGGTATAGCATCCCCCTTGGCCGAGCTGCCCGGCGGGCTGCGGGTCAAGCGACGCGCCCCCGCGATCTACCGGATATTGCTGGATCGACAGGAGCGAGCCCGGTCTCATCCGCTGGAAACGTCCGATCCGCTGTCGGTGATCGACTGGATCAATCTGTGGGCATTGGCGGTCAATGAGGAAAACGCGGCGGGTGGCAAGGTCGTCACCGCTCCGACGAACGGCGCTGCCGGGATCATCCCGGCGGTTCTGCGCTACTATGAGCGCTTCGTTCCGGCAGCGACGACGCGCGGCGCCGAGGACTTTTTACTGACGGCGGCGGCGATCGGCTCGCTGTTCAAGGAGAATGCATCGATTTCCGGTGCCGAAGTCGGTTGCCAGGGCGAAATCGGCGTGGCCTGCTCGATGGCGGCTGCCGGATTGGCCGCCGCGCTTGGCGCCACGCCGGGCCAGATCGAGAATGCCGCCGAGATCGGCATGGAACATAACCTCGGGCTGACCTGCGACCCGGTGGCCGGGCTGGTGCAGGTTCCGTGCATCGAGCGCAACGCGGTCGGCTCGATCAAGGCGATCGAAGCCGCCCGCCTGGCCATGCTGGGCGATGGCACGCACCGCGTCAGCCTGGATCAGGTCATCGAAACGATGCGCCGGACCGGACTGGACATGAGCGAGCGCTACAAGGAAACCTCGCTGGGGGGACTGGCCGTCAACGTCGTCGAATGTTGAAAAGACCTTCGGGGTGAAACCGCAGCAAGCCTTGTACCTCGCGCAACGCAGCCCACATTGCGAGGGCGGTGTCCATAAGCCATCCGGCGCTGCCGGAAGGACGGAGAAAATCTTGAGTCTATCAGATGCATTGTTTCGCCCATTCCGCATTAAATCGCTGAACCTTGAAAACCGCATCGTCATGGCGCCGATGACGCGCAACATGGCCCCGGCGGGCGTTCCCGGCGCAGCCAATGCGGCCTATTACGCACGTCGTGCTCAGGGCGGGGTGGGCTTGATCCTGTCCGAGGGCACGGTCATCGATCGTCCCGCATCGCGCAACGAAGCCGACATTCCATTTTTCCACGGCGCGGCGGCGTTGGCCGGATGGCAAGGCGTAATCGACGCCGTGCATAGCGCCGGCGGTCGGATGGGCCCGCAGTTGTGGCACACCGGAGCGGTTCGCGGCCACGGCGGCTGGGAACCTGCGGCGGCGGTCGAAAGCCCCAGCGGGCTGCTGGCACCCGGCAAAACGCGCGGCGTGGCGATGACCACCGACGATATCGCCGCGACCGTGGCCGCCTTTGTCCAGGCCGCTGGCGATGCCAAGCGCCTGGGCTTCGACACGTTGGAGCTACACGGTGCCCATGGTTATCTGATCGACGAGTTTTTCTGGCCCGGCACCAATCACCGCACTGACCGCTACGGCGGCCCGACTATCGCGGAGCGCAGCCGCTTTGCCGTCGAAATCGTTGCTGCCGTGCGCGCTGCCGTGGGGCCTGATTTTCCGATCATTTTGCGGGTGTCGCAATGGAAGCCGGAGGATTATACCGCGCGTCTGGCCACTACGCCCGACGAGATGGCAAGCTGGCTGGTGCCGCTGGTCGAGGCCGGGGTCGATGTGCTGCATTGCTCGCAACGCCGCTTCTGGGACCCGGAGTTTGCCGATGTCGATGGGGCCGAGGGTTTGAATTTCGCCGGCTGGGCCAAGAAACTGACCGGCGCCGCCACGATCAGCGTCGGCTCGGTGGGGCTGTCGGGCGATTTTATCGGCGCTTTTGGCGGTGAGGCGTCGCAGCCCGCCAGTCTGGACAATCTATTGCGCCGCATGGACCGTGACGAATTCGACCTGATCGCGGTGGGCCGTGCTTTGCTCAGCGACTCCGAGTGGGTCGCCAAAGTCCGCGATGGCGATACCGCAAACCTGCACGGGTTTACCGGCGCCGCCTTGGCGGAGCTGGTATAGGCCGGCGCCAGGCGCCTATGCGTCGTTGTCCGTAGCGTCGAAAAGCCCGCCCTGCGCGCGTGTCACCAGATCCGGCGTCGCGGGCGGGGTCATGTCCAGATGTTGCCACCCGCGATCGTTCAGGCAGCGCCCGCGCGCGGTGCGTGCCACCAGCCCAAGCTGGATCAGATAGGGCTCGATCACGTCCTCGATCGTATCGCGCGGTTCCGACAGGCCGGCTGCCAGCGTCTCGACACCGACCGGGCCGCCCTTGTAGATGTCGGCGATCATGTGCAGATAGCGCCGATCCTGGGCATCTAGCCCCAACCCATCGACTTCCAGCCGGGTCAGTGAATTGTCCGCCACCGCACGCGTGACCGTAGCGTCGCCGGCGACATGAGCAAAATCGCGCACCCGGCGCATCAGCCGCCCGGCCACGCGCGGCGTGCCCCGCGCGCGCTGCGCGATCTCGCGCGCGCCCTCGCGGTCGATGCCCAGCCCGAGCAGCGCCGCCCCCCGTGTCACCACCCGCTCCAGTTCGTCGACCGAATAGAACTGCAATCGGACCGGGATGCCGAAACGGTCGCGCAGCGGTGTCGATAGCAGGCCTTGCCGCGTCGTCGCGCCGATCAAGGTGAACGGCGGCAGGTCGATGCGAACCGAACGCGCCGACGGCCCCTCGCCGATAATCAGGTCCAGCGCGCGATCTTCCATCGCCGGATACAGCACTTCCTCGACCACCGGATTGAGGCGGTGAATCTCGTCGATAAACAGCACATCGCCATCTTCGAGGTTCGTCAGCAGCGCCGCGAGGTCGCCCGACTTGGCGATGACCGGACCCGAAGTTGCGCGGAACCCGACCCCGAGTTCGCGGGCGACGATTTGCGCCAGCGTGGTCTTGCCCAGCCCCGGCGGGCCATAGAACAGGACATGGTCCATCGCCTCGCCACGGCCCCGCGCGCTTTCGATGAATACGCGCAGATTATCCTTGGCCGCCGCCTGGCCGACGAATTCCGCCAGCGTTTTGGGCCGCAACGCGACATCGACATCCTCGATCTGGCGCTTGGCCGTGAGCAGGGGATTATCGGTCATCCCGCCGCGCGCTTCAGCCCGAGCCGCACCAGCGCGTCAAGCTGGGCATCGTCACCCAACTCCTCCAGCGCCCGCGCGACCGCCGCCGACGCCACCGCCGGCTTGAACCCCAAATTCTGCAATGCCGAAACCGCATCGGCACTGGGCGATCCCGCCGGGACTGCCATGCCGCCGCCGCCCGCGCCCGCCACCATCGGCAGCGCGCCCGCACGGTCCTTCAGCTCGTTCACGATGCGGCTGGCGAGCTTTGGCCCGACTCCTTGCGCACGCGACACCATCGCGGCATCGCTGCCCGCGCAAGCGCGCTGCAATTCATCGACGCTCAGCGCCGACAGGATTGCCAGCGCGACCTTGCTGCCAACGCCCTGCACCGCCGTCAGCAACCGGAACCAGCCGCGCTCGGCCCCGCTGGCAAAGCCGATCAGGCGCATGTCGTTTTCGCTGACCTGTAATTCGGTGTGGATCGTCACCTGTTCGCCGCGCAAGCCAAGGTTGGCCAAGGTTTTTGCCGATGCATGCACCAGGTAACCGACCCCGGCGACATCGATAACCGCCCAGTCCGGACCGAAATCGTCAAGCAGTCCGGTGAGTTTGGCGATCATGCTTTGTTCTATGGCACAGCGCTGGCCGTGGTCAAAGGCTTAACGAAGTTGAAGGCACTTGTCAGTTCGCGTTATGAAGCGCTTTTATTCGTCTTCTTTATCCGCCTTTCGTTTCGCCGGCATGTTCTTACCGACGATGTCGGCCTGGCTATCCAGCTCGGCGGCAGGATAATCTTCCGGGGTGACGGATGATTGGATTGTCGTGGCCGCATGGATTTGATCGTTCTGGCTCGCGTTGTCGGTCTGTGGATCGAGGGGCTTTTTCGACTTTTTCTGCTCGCTCATAAAATGCTCCTGATTGTCGGGTTTCAACCAATTATATCGCACCAGGTTCCGCGAGCTTGCGGCGCGGCTGCTTCCTGCCGCCTCCCCGCGGCTACGGGGCGGTTCATGTCGCCGACCGGTTGATTAATGCCAACGGCCGCTTATCCATAAGCGAGCAATTGCCTGGAGGATCATCATGGAATATCGACGCCTTGGCGCATCTGGCTTGCGCGTGCCCGCGCTCTCATTCGGAACCGGGACATTCGGCGGCGCTGGTGACTTTTTCAAGGCGTGGGGTTCTACAGATGCCGGCGGCGCCTCTCGCCTGATCGATGTCTGCCTCGACCATGGTGTCTCGATGTTCGACAGTGCCGATGGTTATTCGGGTGGGCTTGCCGAAACGATCCTGGGCGAAGCGATCAAGGGTAAGCGCGATCGCGTGTTGATCTCGACCAAAGTGACCTTTCCGGTCGGGGAAGGGCCTAACGACTATGGCTCATCGCGCATCCACCTGATCGATGCCGTCCATGCCTCGCTGAAACGGCTGAATATCGACCATATCGACCTGCTCCAGCTGCATGGGCAGGATTTCAATACGCCCGTGGAAGAGACGCTGGCAACGCTCGACCAGTTCGTTCGCGCAGGCAAGCTACGCTATATCGGCGCCTCCAACTTTTCCGGCTGGCACCTGATGAAATCGCAGATGGTGGCGGATCGTCATGGCTATTCGCGCCATGTCGCGCATCAGGTTTATTATTCGCTGCTCAACCGGGATTACGAGTGGGAACTGATGCCGCTGGGCGTGGACCAAGGCATTGGCGCGACTGTCTGGAGTCCGCTTGGCTGGGGCAAGCTGACCGGCAAGATTCGGCGCGGCGAGCCGGCAAAGCCTGGCACCCGCGCCCACGACATCGCCGGTACCGGTCCCAAATATAGCGAGGAGCGGCTGTTCCGCATCGTCGATGCGCTGGATATCATCGCCGAAGAATCCGGCAAGACGATCCCGCAGATTGCGCTGAACTGGCTATTGCAGCGCAGGACCGTCGCGAACGTGATCATCGGCGCGCGCAATGAGGAACAGTTGCTCGAGAATGTCGGCGCGGTCGGGTGGGCGCTTACCGCAGACCAGATCGCCACGCTGGATGCGGCGAGCGACGAGGCACCGGCCTACCCGGCGTGGCACCAGCGCGAATTCCCCATGCTGCACGAAGATGGCGGCGCGCACCGTTAAGCATCGTGCTGTAAAAAGGACCGATCTGTCTACCCTGAGCCTCTCGAAGGGCTGCCTTTTTTCCCTCGCCTCGCCAACCTGAGCAAGAAGGCAGCCCTTCGACAGGCTCAGGGTACACGGGTTTGGTTGATGGAGCGGATTTACGGAGTGACGTTCTGAAATCACGCGAAACTATCGTTTCAGCTTGCGGGATGCCCCAGCCATCTCGCTGACCTAAAATAAAGGGTGCGAGGGTCGGAACCCTCGCACCCTGACTGCTGGAACTGGAATAAAGCGACTATTGCTCGCCTTCACCGCCACCATCTGGCTGGGCGCTGGACTTCCGTTTGGCTGCAGGCCGCTTCCGGTCCGCACGTTTGACCAGCTTCGGCGCGGCCGGAGTCAACTCGAAGTTCAGGGCGTTATCCTTCAGCGAGACATGCACCTCGCCCCCGGTTGCAAGTTTCCCGAACAGAAGTTCCTCGGCCAGTGGCTTCTTGACCTTCTCCTGAATGACGCGGGCCATTGGCCGCGCCCCATAGAGCCGGTCGTAACCGCGTTCGCCCAGCCATTCGCGTGCATCACTGTCGAACTGGATGTGGACGTTCTGGTCGGCCAGCTGAAGTTCGAGCTGGAGGATGAACTTGTCCACGACCCGGCTGATGACCGATGGCGGCAGGTAGGAGAAGGGCACGATGGCATCGAGACGGTTGCGGAATTCGGGCGAGAACATCTGCTTGACCGCCTCGTCGCCGGCATCTTCCTTGGAGGTATCGCCAAAACCGATGCCTGCCCGCGTCATGTCCGACGCACCGGCGTTGGTGGTCATCACCAGCACGACGTTGCGGAAATCGACGGTCTTGCCGTGGTGATCGGTCAGGCGGCCATTATCCATGACCTGCAACAGGATGTTGAACAGATCGGCATGGGCCTTTTCGATCTCGTCGAGCAACAGCACGCAATGCGGTTGCTGGTCGATGGCATCGGTCAGCAGTCCACCCTGGTCGAAACCGACATAGCCCGGAGGCGCGCCGATCAGGCGGGAGATGCTGTGACGTTCCATATATTCCGACATGTCGAAGCGCTGCAGCGGGATGCCCATGATGCTGGCAAGCTGGCGCGCGACTTCGGTCTTGCCGACGCCGGTGGGGCCGGAGAACAGGAAGCTGCCGATCGGCTTGTCCGGATCGCGCAGGCCGGCCCGGCTCAGCTTCATGGCGCTGGCGAGCACCTCGATTGCCTTGTCCTGACCGAAAACGACGCGTTTCAGGTCGCGGTCGAGATGTTCGAGCTGCTTCTTGTCGTCGCTGGACACCGATTTGGGCGGAATGCGCGCCATCGTTGCGATGACCTGCTCGATCTCACGCGAGGTGATGATCTTCTTGCGCTTGGCGAGCGGCACCAGCATCTGCATCGCGCCGACTTCGTCGATCACGTCTATCGCCTTGTCGGGCAGCTTGCGGTCATTGATGTAGCGCGCCGACAATTCCACCGCGGTCTTGATCGCATCGGGGGTGTACTTGACCTTGTGATGCTCTTCGAAGGCGGTCCGCAGGCCCTTGAGGATCTTGATGGTATCCTCGATGGTCGGCTCGTTGACATCGATCTTCTGGAAGCGCCGCAGCAGCGCGCGGTCCTTTTCGAAGTGGTTGCGGAATTCCTTGTACGTGGTCGAGCCGATGCAGCGGATGGTGCCGCCCGACAGCGCCGGCTTGAGCAGATTGGAGGCGTCCATCGCCCCGCCGCTGGTCGCACCAGCGCCGATCACAGTGTGGATTTCGTCGATGAACAGAATCGCATGCGGCATTTTTTCGAGTTCGTTGACGACCTGCTTCAGCCGTTCCTCGAAATCGCCGCGATAGCGCGTACCGGCCAACAGGCTACCCATGTCGAGCGAATAGATCACCGCTTCGGTCAGCACCTCGGGCACTTCGCCCTCGACGATCTTGCGCGCCAGGCCTTCGGCAATCGCGGTCTTGCCGACGCCGGGATCGCCGACATACAGCGGGTTGTTCTTGCTGCGGCGGCACAGGATCTGGATCGTGCGATCGACCTCCGGCCCACGCCCGATCAGGGGATCGACCTTGCCCGCCAGCGCCTTTTCATTGAGGTTGACGGTGAACTGGTCGAGCGCGGAATCCTTCTTGTTGCTCGCCTTGGTCTCGGTCTTGTCCTCGGGGTGATGCGGTTCGGCATCGGCGCCCTTGGGGCTCTTGTCCTCGATCCGGCGACCGCCCTTGCCGATGCCGTGGCTGATATAGCTCACCGCATCGAGCCGGCTCATGTCCTGCTGCTGCAGGAAGTAAACCGCATAGGAATCGCGTTCGGAAAACAGCGCGACCAGCACGTTGGCACCGGTCACGGTATCCTTGCCCGACGACTGGACATGCAGGATGGCGCGCTGGATCACTCGCTGGAACCCGGCGGTCGGGGCGGGATCGCCCTTTTCCTTGGTTTTCAACGACTGGTATTCCTGGTCGAGATACTGGCGCACGACGTCGCCGAGGTCACCCAGATCAACACCACAGGCGCTCATCACTGCCGCTGCATCGGCATCGTCGATCAGCGCCAGCAGCAGATGTTCCAGCGTCGCGTATTCATGGCTGCGCTCGGAGGCCTGGGCCAACGCAGCGTGCAGGGTTTTCTCAAGGCTCTGGGCGAAACTGGGCATTACTATACCTTCGCTGAGTGGTGCAGCAGGGGAGACGGTCCGGTGCCGCGGTTACTGTTGTAAACAGGTTGACTTAACCAACCATATATGGGGCGCCTCGACGTTTTGACGAGGGGTCCTAGTTTCAACCCCGGAGTCATTCTCCGGTTCCAGATGCATTAGGTCCGGTTCCGGATGATCCATTTCCAGTTCCATCGGCTTTGGGCCGAAACATCGCTTCGGCTGCGAGCCGATGCGCTGCGGATTTTAGCCGATGCGCAGTTACCCGCGCAATTTCGGCTTCCAGCAAGACAATTCGCTCATCCAGTTCACCAACCGAATATCGGTCCAGGCTTTCCAGGCCAAGCTTATGAGCAGCATCTCCACGAGAGCCAATCCAACCAGCGGGGAGATCAATGTCCTCCATTGCAGTGCAGCATCGACCGGCTTTTGCTTGCTGTCAATCCGTGATAGCTAGCGTCGATCCATCGCGGTCAAAAATCGTTTTGGCGCGGTTTTGTTGGTCTGAAGAGGCCGTAACCAGATCGTTCCGGAATCAACCTTGGCGATCGTTCCGCAGCCCATGGCCGTCGTCGGCTTCGAATCGCCGGGACTGCCGCAGTGCCGTAACTCGAGGTGATCCATGACTGAGGGCTTAGTGCTGCATGAAGATGTCCGCAGCGGCAATTGCTACAAGATCGCGTTGACCGCGGCACTGCTCGGGCTGCCGTTGCAACGGCGCGGCTATGACATCATTCGCGGCGAGACGCGCACCCCCGAATTTTTGGCGACGGTCAATGCGAATGGCCGTATTCCAGTGCTGCAGGTCGGTACGCGCTTCCTGCCCGAGAGCAATGCCGCCTGCTGGTATCTTGCCGAGGGCAGCACGCTGATCCCGAGCGATCGCTTCGATCAAGCCGACATGCTGCGCTGGATGTTTTTCGAGCAGTACAATCATGAACCGAACATCGCGACACTGCGCTTCTGGCTGTCGATTATCGGCGAAGACAATTTGAGCGAGGGCCAGCGTGCCCAGATCGTACCCAGGCGCATCGCCGGAGAAGCGGCACTTGCGTTGATGGACCAGCATCTGGCCGCGCGCGACTGGATGGTGGGCGATGGCATCACGCTGGCCGACATCGCCCTCTACGCCTATACCCATGTCTGCGAGGCGGGGGCGTTTCGCCTGTCGGACTATCCCTGCATCGAACGGTGGCTGGAGCGGGTTGCCCGCCAGCCGGGTTACATCGAGATGGGGTCGTAGTTCCGGGCAAATTCGGCAGTGCCGGAAACATCTGTTGAAACGGGCGTTGCCGGGATGGGCGCCGATAGATTGTCGGCTCTCATTCCAGGAGCCCCACATGAGATCCAGTCCCTGTTCCAAGCTGTGCGTCGTGCTTGCCTGCGCCAGTGCCGCCACCCTGGCTGCCGCCTTCCCGGCACAAGCCACACCCGTTTCCGTCAAGGTCGGCGCGGATTATGCCACGACGCCTTACTCGTTTACCGTCGATAACAGCACCTTCACCTTTGTCGGAACCGGGGACCCGTTCAATCCCACCGCCGTCCAGACCGCCGGCGGGGCGGAAATCAATACCATTTTCGGGGCGCCGACGTCCTATTTCATCGATCGCGGCCCAGTGTCATTCGGGCCGGGCATGCAATATTCGCCGTTTTCGACCGCGACCACCATTGCCTACTCGAACAGCTTCAACTTTATTGGCCTGCTCGCGGTCAGTAATGGCCAGGACTATTACGGCTATGCCTTCACGACCGACTCGGTGCTGAACAGCTATGCCTTCGAGACGACGCCAAACACCGCGATTTCGGCATCGTCGGCTGTTCCCGAACCGAGCTCATGGGCGATGCTGATCGGTGGTTTCGGGCTGATCGGCGGCGCTTTGCGGAGCCGCAGGAAGGCCGGAGTGAGCTACGCCTAGGCCACGATCGGTATTCTGCACGCCAGGTTTGAGGGGGCAGCGCCGGACCATAATCATGGCAATCCGGCGCTGCCAATAGCTCATCTGCATAATTAACTGACGCGAAAGCTTGCCGACAGCGGCGGATTCACCTACATCTTGATCTGTTAGGCCGCTCCTCAAAGAGTGGCCCTTATATTTTGTGCTGCATTTAGCCGGCTCCTGGCGCTATTATGGCCGGATACCGGTTTTGGAGAATTCCGTGACCCAGCCTACCCCGCTGATGCCGCATGCCACTGCATCCTGGCTCGTCGATACGACCGCGCTGACGTTCGAACAGATCTCGGACTTCTGCGGGCTGCATATCCTCGAAGTGCAGGCGATGGCCGACGATCTCGCCTCCAGCAAATACACCGGCCGCGATCCGGTACGCTCGGGCGAATTGACCATGGCCGAGATCGAAAAAGGCCAGGCCGACCCGGAATACCGGCTGAAAATGCACAAGGCGCCGGTGCAGGTCAACCGCACCAAGGGGCCGCGTTACACCCCGGTGTCGAAGCGCCAGGACAAGCCCGACGGCATCGCCTGGATACTGCGCCACCACCCCACCATGTCGGACGCCCAGATCGGCAAGCTGATCGGTACCACGCGCACGACCATTGCCGCGATCCGCGATCGCACGCACTGGAACATCAGCAACATCCAGGCAAAAGACCCGGTCACGCTGGGGCTTTGTTCGCAACGAGAGCTTGACGCGATCGTCGCCCGCGTCGCCAAGAAAGCCGGCATCGTCGATGACGGACTGGACGATGTCCGGTTGGGTGACGACCGCGTGGCGCTGATCGAGGAATTGCGCGCCGAACGCGACGCCACCCAGAAAGTAGCGCATGCCGCGGCGCAGGAGGCCGAAGTCGCCGCCTGGCTGGAAGCCAAGCGCGCTGCCGAGGCGGCGGGGACGAACTGAAGCTGGGGGATAACCTTCGCGACAAGATGCGATGCCGACCGGGTGCATAGGCGCTAACTTGGCGTTTTGACTAAGCTTCCCTTAAGCCCTCTCCCCTTCAGGGGAGAGGGGGAATGACACGCAAAGGCGCAATAAGAAAAGCGCCCCTCTCAACTACGGCTAGGCAGCAAGAGCTGCCAAGCCTTCGTATATCTCCCCTGAAGGGTAGAGAGCATAGGCATCGAGACCGGAATGACACGGTACGTCCAGGTTAGCGCCGATGGGGGTACCCCTTGTGACTAAGCTAGTTCGTGTCTCACCTCAGATACCTGACAGTTCAATAGAAAACTGCTAGAACAACCTGATGAATGTACAGACCGCCCCACGCGAAGCGCAAATATCCGCAACGCACGCCGACGAAACCCCAACCGCGCTGATCGAGCGGCTGGCGCGCGCTGGCCGTGCGGCGCAGATCCAGCTTGCTCGTCTCAGCGACGCACAGAAGGCTCAGGCGCTGCGTAGTGCCGCACAGTCGTTGCGCGATGCTGCGCCGGAGGTGCTTGCTGCCAATGCGCGCGATATTGCGGCGGCTGAGGCTAATGGGCTGACCGGCGCCATGCTTGACCGGCTGCGGCTCGATCCGGCGCGGCTGGAGGCCACTGCCGATGCCGTGGCGCAGATCGCGGCGCTGCCTGATCTGGTAGGGCAGGTCATCGACACCGGTACTCGCCCGAACGGCCTGGTGTTGCAGCGCATTCGCGTGCCGATCGGGCTGATCGGGATCATTTACGAGAGCCGTCCCAATGTCACGGCGGATGCGGCGGCGCTGTGCTTGCGGTCGGGTAATGCGGTGCTGTTGCGCGGGGGTAGCGAGGCGGTCCATTCCAACCATGCGATCCATGCGGCGCTGGTGCGCGGGCTGGTTCTGGCGGGGGCTCCGGCGGATGCGGTGCAACTGGTGCCGGTGCAGGACCGGGCGGCGGTCGGGGCGATGCTGGCGGCGGCCGGGTTGATCGACATGATCGTGCCGCGCGGTGGCAAGAGCCTGGTGGCGCGGGTGCAGGCGGACGCGCGGGTGCCGGTGCTGGCGCATCTCGACGGCATTTGTCACACCTATATTCATGCCGCTGCCGATTCGGCGATGGCGCTCGGGATTGCGCTCAACGCCAAGATGCGGCGCACCGGGATTTGTGGGGCAATGGAAACGCTGCTGCTCGATGCTCAGTTTCCCGCGAATCATGCGGTGATCGCGGCCCTGCTCGATGCCGGCTGCGAATTGCGCGGCGATGCCCGCGCGCAGGCGCTTGATCCCCGCATCGTGCCGGCCAGCGAAGCGGACTGGGACACCGAATATCTCGAGGCGATTCTGGCGGTTGCGGTAGTCGATGGGCTGGAGGCGGCGCTCGACCACATCGCGCGGCATTCGTCGCATCACACCGACGCCATCGTCACCGCCGACGGGACGGCAGCAGAACGCTTCCTGCAAGAAGTCGACAGCGCCATCGTCATGGTCAACGCCTCGACCCAGTTTGCCGATGGTGGCGAGTTCGGGCTGGGCGCGGAGATCGGCATCGCCACCGGGCGGCTTCATGCGCGGGGGCCGGTCGCGCTGGAAGGACTGACGACGTATAAATGGCAGGTACGCGGCACGGGCCAGGTCCGGCCCTGAACTCCGGACATGCCCGCCGCGCTCGCGGGCCAGCCGCTCGGCGCATCGGGCTGCTCGGCGGCAGTTTCAATCCCGCGCATGGCGGCCACCGCCGAATCACCCTGTTCGCCATGCAGGCGCTGCGGCTGGACGAGGTGTGGTGGCTGGTGTCGCCCGGCAATCCGCTGAAGCCCGCCGCCGGCATGGCCAGCCTGTCCGCTCGGGCGGCATCGGCGCGGGTGCAGACCCGCCGCGCGCCGATCCGGGTCACCGTGATCGAACGCGATCTGGGCACTCGCTACACCGTCGAAACACTGCAAGCGCTACGCCGGCGCTGGCCGAAGCACCGTTTTATCTGGCTGATGGGGGCGGACAATCTCGCCCAGATGCACCGCTGGCGCGACTGGCGCCGACTGGCCCGCACCATGCCGATTGCGGTCATCGCACGTCCGGGCTATGATACCCAGGCTATCGCCAGTCCGGCGATGGCCTGGTTCGGCCGGTACCGGCGGTCTGCGGCCAGTTTGCATTGCCCGGAAAAGTGGAGCGCGCCGACGCTGGTGCTGCTGCGTTTTGACCCTGATGCACGTTCGGCCAGCGCCCTGCGGGCGGCTGACCCCGACTGGAGCAGCCGCGCCGGAAAGTCGGTCTGGCGGGACGGAGTTACCTTTCGCGCCATCCCCCGGAACACCTGATGGCCTGCCGCGAAATCAGCTTTTGCAAGCAGACGCGTCAATTAGCCAAATTTCATGCCGTGAGACGATGCTCTATATCGCTTCACGGTGACCTCTCGGCCTGTCGGGCCGCCTATTTCAAAAGGAGCTGATTCAGCTTTCATGACCGAATTATCACCCCAGCCGGCGACCTACGCGCCCGCGGAATCCACCGCCCCACTTCCGTTTGCGGAGCCTGGCTCGCTGCATGCGCTGGTTCTCCAGTCGCTGGATAACGACCAGGCGCAGGAGATCGTCTCCATCCCGCTCGAAGGCAAATCCTCGATTGCCGATCACATGATCGTCGTGTCGGGCCGCTCATCGCGGCAAGTTACCGCGATGGCGCAGAAACTGGCGGAGCGCATCAAGAAGGCCGGCTATGGCCATGTCCGTCTAGAAGGCTTGCCGACAGCGGACTGGGTATTGGTCGATGCCGGCGATATCGTCATTCACATCTTCCGCCCGGAAGTGCGCAGCTTCTACAATCTCGAACGGATGTGGGGGATCGGAGTGGAAACCGGCACTGCGTAAAGCATGCGGTTGCACATTATTGCGCGCGGCAAGATCGGACGATCGCCCGAGGCCGATCTGGTCGAGCGCTATATCAAGCGAATTGCGTGGCCGTTGACGCTGACGGAATTGCCGGAAACGGGTGGCGTGCCGCCCCCCGCGCAAACGCCGTCGCGCACCGTTCTGCTCGACGAGCGTGGGCAGCAATTCTCCTCCGAAGCGTTTGCGGCATTGCTGGGCCGGTGGCGCGATGACGGCATTCGCGAGGCCCGGTTTATGATCGGCGCGGCGGATGGCCATGGCGATGTCCCGCGTGCGGCGGCGGATGTCCTGATCGGTTTTGGTGCAATGACGTGGCCGCATATGCTGGCGCGTGTCATGCTGGCCGAACAATTATGGCGAGCCACCAGCATCCTGGCGGGACACCCCTATCATCGGTCGGGCTGATCCCTGGTATTCGCGGCCGTTTGGCGGTGCCGGGTGTTCTGGCTTTCTGCGCGGTTATGGCGCTAACCAGCGCCAAAGCCGCTGATCCGCAGGATATCGCTGACACCTATCGCGCCATCGGCGATGCGCGCATGCAGTCGCGCGAGGCGGGCATCCGCGCCGAGCTGCTGGAGACACAGGCTTCGGGGGCCAACGCGGCGGCCGACCGGACGGCGCAGGATACCGCGGCAGTGGCGGCGCGCATCCAGCAGGCGGAAGGCGAGGTGGCCGGCAACGCAGCGCAGATACGCCTCATTGCAGCCCAGGGCGACGAGCTGCGCACCGACCTGGCAGCTCGGCAGGAACCGTTGGTGCGCCTGACCGCAGCGTTGCAGTTGCTGGCGCGGCGCCCGGTCGCGCTGGCCCTGTTCCGGCCCGGATCGGTAATCGATACCGTGCATACGCGCGCGCTGATCGACAGCATGATCCCCGAATTGCAACGCCGCACCGTCGTGCTGCGCGCCGGCATCGGGCGGGCCAACGCCCTGCACGGGCAATTGCAGCAAACCCGGCTGGCGCTGCGCAGCGGGCAGAATATCCTCGCCGACCGCCGCCGGGCGCTGGCCACTCTCGAAACGCAGCAACGGCTGGGCGCGCGCAACGTCAGCGGCAGCGCCGACCGCGAGGCGGAGCGCGCACTGGCGCTGGCGGAACAGGCCCATGATTTGAGTGCACTGGTCGGGGTGTTGGGCAGGGAAGACGATTTGCGCGCTCAACTGGCCGCTTTGCCGGGTCCAGTGATTCGTCCGGGGTCGGGGCTGGCATTGTCCCGCGCGGACGGGGCGGTCGCTTTGGCGGTGCGCCCCCAGACCGGATTGGCCGATTATATGCTGCCGCTGACCGGACGACTGGTGGCGGGCTTCGGCGATAGCTGGCTAGGCGCCCGCTCGCGCGGGATCAGCATCGCTGCGCAGGGCAATGCGCAGGTGGTCGCTCCGGCGGCGGGGCGGGTAGCCTTCGCGGGGCCGTATCGCGGCTACGGCCAGATTGTCATCCTGACCCATGCCGATTGCTGGATCAGCCTGATTACCGGGCTTGGCCGGGTCGATGTGAGGGTCGGCGCTACGCTGCTGGCCGGAGCACCGCTGGGCATTGCCGGACCCGGCCGGCCGGTGCTGGCCGTGGAATTGCAGCACAATGGCAAATCGATGAATCCGTTGGATTATGCCAACCGCTAAAGCGTTGCCGTGCCAGGTCGGATTTGATCGTCCAGAGTCTCTATTTTCGCGTGATTTGAGAGCGAAAGCCGGTGTCGGCTTTTTGTCATCACGCTCTGATCCCTTGTATCCCAAACTCCCCGCCGCCATCTGGCGTTCATCGCATTTGCGCTATACTGTGTGAGTGCCAGGGCGAAATTCGCCCGGAAGCTCGAAAAGGCCCGGAATGACGAACACATTGACCGCTGTCCTGCGCGCCGGCCTGCTGGTGAGCGTGATGGCGCTGGTACCGGCGACGACGGCGGGGTTGGCTGCGGTCGATGGCCAGGTCGCTCCCGGTTTCGACCGGCTGTTTACGGTTTATCAATTGATCAAGGCCGATTACGTCGATCAGACCAATGACGACAAGCTGGTCAAGGGTGCGATCGACGGGATGCTGGCCAGCCTCGATCCGCATTCGGATTATCTGGAAGGCGCCAGTCTCGAACGTCTCGATACCATGATCGACGGCAGCTATGCCGGGCTGGGGCTGAGCGTGGCGCTGGAACAAGGCGCGGTAAAGGTGGTGTCGCCGATGCGCGGCAGCCCGGCGGCGCTGGCAGGAATCAAGGCGGGCGATTTCATCACGCATCTCGACGGCAAGCTGATCTACGGCGGCGAACTGGACGATGCCGTGGCCAAGATGCGCGGCGCAGCCGGCACGAGCGTGCGGCTGACGATCTATCGACCGGGGCGCGACGAGCCGTTCGATGTCTCGGTTACACGTGGGGTCGTCACGCTGGAGCCGGTGACATCGGAGCTGCACGGCACGATCGGCGTAATTACGGTCAACGAATTTTCGCATGATGTCGCCAGGAACTCGTTCGATGCCATCCAGAAGCTGCGCATGCAATCTGCGGGCAAGCTGTCGGGCCTGGTGCTGGATCTGCGCGAGAATCCCGGCGGTGCGCTGGATGAAGCGGTCGGGTTGTCCGATCTGTTCCTGACGCATGGCGTGATCGTGTCGCAGCGTGGGCGGGTTGCCGCCGACAACGAGGTTTATCGTGCCGAATCGCTGTTTCCCGGCGATGCCGCGCGCGGCCTGCCGGTGGTGGTGTTGATCGATGCCGGCTCGGCCTCGGCGTCGGAAATCGTCGCCGGCGCGCTGCAGGACCAACACCGCGCGCTGATCATGGGCGAGCGCAGCTTTGGCAAGGGCAGCGTGCAAAGCATGATCCGGCTCGACAAGACCCACGCCGTCAAGCTGACCACGGCGCGATATTATACCCCGAGCGGACGGTCGGTGCAGGAAGGCGGGATCGAGCCTGATATCCGGGTGCCGCAGTTGACCGATGTCGATGCCCGCAAGCGTACCATCGATGCGCTGCGCGAATCCGACCTGCGCGGACACCTCGTCAACGAGGCCGGGCTGGATGACAAGAAGCTGGAAACCGACAAACAGATCGATCCCCGGTTCAAGCTGACCCCGGCGGAACTGACCACCAAGGGGATCAAGGATTACCAGTTGTGGTACGCGCTGCAAACGCTGGGCCGTGCCGCCGGCACGGGCGCAGTGGCGATGAACGCGAAGGATCAGGGCCATGGCCGGCCCAATTGATGGTTCGCTGCGTTCGGCCAGGGCAATAGCGGTGGCCGTACCGCTGGCGTTGCTGGCCGGCGCGTGGTCGTTTCAATGGTGGGGCGGGTTGTACCCGTGCGAAATGTGCTGGTGGCAGCGTTACGCGCATATCGCGGCGCTGGGTTTCGCGGTGCCGGCGCTGCTGGTGCGGGGGCGCCAGGCACAGGTGGCATTGGTCGCGCTGGCCGCATTGGCGATTGGCGCATCGGCGTTGATCGCGGGCTATCACGCCGGGGTCGAGTATCGCTGGTGGCACGGGGTCACCGCTTGCACCAGCAACGTGAAGTTCGGGGGCGATCCGCTGGCGGCAATCATGGCTGCGCCGACGGTGCGCTGCGACGATGTGCAATGGCAGTTGGCCGGCATTTCACTGGCTGGGTTCAATTTCCTGGTTTCGGGGCTGGCGGCAGGGGTGATCCTGGCTCTGGTCGGCCAAGCCGCAAGGAGGCACGCCGCGTGAGCTATCCTGAAAAGAGCAACAGCCTGATCCGCGTCGATCAGGCCGGCGAATATGGTGCGACCCGCATCTATGCCGGGCAATTGGCGGTGATGGGAGCGCGCGCGCCGGGTGCCGACAAGCTGGTCGCGATGGCCGCGCAGGAAGCGGCGCATTCGCGTGATTTCAATGCTTTGCTGAGCGTGCGCGGGGCTCGGCCGACCTTGCTGCAACCGCTGTGGCATGTCGCTGGGTTTGCGCTTGGTGCGGTTACGGCACTGGTCTCGCCCGAGGTGGCCATGGCCTGCACGGTTGCGGTCGAGACCGAGATCGACCGCCATTATTCGCAGCAGCTGGATGAAATCGGCCCCGACGATCCCGAACTTTCCGCGCTCATCGTGGCGGCGCAAGCCGATGAGCGGGAGCATCGCGAGACCGCGCTGGCGGCGGGGGCGGAACGGGCGCCGGGCTATCCGTTGCTGTCCGCCGTGATCCGGCTGGGATGTCGCGCCGCGATCGGCCTGACTCGTCGGATCTAGACGTTCACGGCAATTTTGCTTGCCGTTTGCCTAACAATGCGTCGGTGGCACACCATATCGGTTGTTCGTGCCGGTATCTTCAAGGAGCAATTTGATGTCGCGATCGATCCGTTTTGTGGCCGCATTGCTGCTTGGCGCCGCCGCGTTGCCATCGGTGGCTGCGGCCCAGCCGGCAGATAGCGCAACCTCCAGCGATACCGCTAATAATATGAACCTGGTGATCGTTTACGGCAACGACCGCTGCCCCGAATCGAAGGGCGACGAGATCACCGTCTGCGCGCGCAAGCCGGAAGGCGAACGCTATCGCATCCCCGAAGGCCTGCGCGACCACCCCTCGCCGCAGAACGAAAGCTGGACCAATCGCGTCACCTCATACGAGCGGGTCGGTGCCGCGGGTACGCAAAGCTGTTCGGCCACGGGGGCGGGCGGCTGGACGGGCTGCTTCCATAATTTCGTCGCCAATGCCTACGCCGAAAAGAAGGATTCCACCGACACTCACTTCAGCGAGATGGTGGATCAGGAACGCAAGAAGCGGGCAGCGACCATCGATGCCACGGCAGCGGCAACGCAGTCCCGAGTGGAAGCCGCCGAAAAAGCGCAACAGGAAAAGCAGGACGCCGGGCATTAGATCAGCGGTCGGGCAGCCCGCGCCAACTCCGTACCTGCCGCTGCTCGTCAAGCTCGATCACGAGATCCGCCCGAGCGGGCATTTCGCGGTCGATCTGGCAGGTGGTACGCTCATAGAATTGCATGAAACGCAGGACCTCGGCATCGCTCATCACCCGTGACCTGGGGTCGGCGACCGTTTTTGCACGCAGTTTCGCTTCCTGTTCGAGCCGCCATGTCGTGACTGCCTCGAATGATGGGGCCCGCATCAGCACCAGCATGTCGATGCGGGCGAACAGTTCGATATAGGCGCCTGCCAGCGCAGCGTTGACATGGCTGCGCCAGACCCCGTCGCGATCTTCGTCAAGCTCCAGCGCATTTACCGGCTCGGCGATCGCGGCGGGGGTTTCGGGACGGGCGCCGACGCACCAGCCCTCGAACAGCAGCACGTCGATGCCAGGCTCTGCTACTGGCCAATCGGCGTAAGGACGGCGGTCGTCATGCGCCTTGTCGAAGCGTGGGAGCGCGCATGCACGCCGATGGGCCAGTGCCGCGATCACTTCCCGCCCCAGCGACACATCATGCGTGCCCGGCGGGCCGCGCGTCGCCAGCAACGGATGGATTTGCGTGGCAAGCCGTTGCCGCACCGCCCGCGTGTAGTAGAGATCGTCAAGCGACAGCACCGCCACGCGCAGGCCGCGTGCGATCAACAGTTGCTGCAGCACCTGCACCAAGGTCGATTTGCCCGATCCCTGCGGACCGCACAGGCCCAGCACGAACAACCCGCCGGCAGGCCTGCCGGCGGCGCCATGAATAGCCGTTGCCAGCGGCCTATGCAGCTGTTCGACGACCCCGGTAAAGCTAGCCGAAAGTTGTTGGGCGACGCGATAAGCGGTCAGCCATTCGGCGAAATCGCTGTTCTGGGACCGGTATGGCATTGCCTTCCTGTTCCGAATACTAAAGCTGCATGCAACTAAATTGGCCGCAAAAAATTGTCCTGTGGCATGATCGGCCGACGCGGCGAGCCGGAAGCCGGGTTGGAGCAGCAGGATGAATGGCGTGGAAACCGAGATCAAGCTGCTCGCATCCCCGGCTATGCTGGAAAATCTACGACGCCATCCGCAGCTCGCCGGGGAGAATCATCCGGTCGAGCTGGTCACCACCTATTTCGACACGCCGGATGGCAAGCTCTATCATGGCGGGGCCAGCCTGCGATTGCGACGCAGCGACGGCGAGCGCGAACAGACGTTTAAACAGTCGGTCAAACGTTCCGGCAAAAAGGCGCGCAAGCGGTCGGGCAATGGCGCATCGGCGGTGCAGCGCATGGAGTGGAACGCTCCTGTCTCGGGGGATCGACCGGATTTCGGAAACTTCGCGCCGGAAGTGGCCGCAACGCTGGCGGAATTGCTGGATGGCCAAGATCCGGTGGCGTTCGCGGCGATACATGTGTTGCGCCAGACGCGAAAAATCCGGCATGGCGGCTCGCTGATCGAAGTCGCGTTCGACGCCGGACAGATTGTCGCAGCGGACCAGTCCGAGCCGATTTGCGAACTGGAACTGGAACTGGTCGAAGGCCATCTGGCCGACGCGCTGAAATTGGCGTTGGCTTTGCCGCTGGGGCCGGAACTGCGCTGGTCGGTCGCCGGCAAGGGAACGCGCGCCTTTGTGCTGGCCAATGGCGAGCTGGCTCGCGCGGTTCGCGCCAAGACCGTGGTCATCGACCGTGAGATGAGCGTCGCCGAGAGCTTTCGGACGATCTGCTGGAGCTGCCTCGACCATCTTCTGGCCAACTATGGCCTGCTCATCGCCAACGCGAGCAATAATGCGCTGCACCAATGCCGGGTCGCGATCCGGCGATTGCGCGCCGCCCTCAGCCTCTATTCGGGCAGTTTCGACCAAGTGGCCAGCACGCGATTTCGCGAAGCTTTCCGCAATGCCGCCACCGCCATGGGCGAGGCGCGCGAACTGCATGTGCTGCTGGAAGCGCTGCTCAAGGCCCGAAATGCCGGCGATGACCCCGGCGATGGCGAGCTGATCCCCGAACTGACTGCCCGGCGCGACGCCGCCGTCGCGTCGGCGATCGCGGAGCTGGGCGGCGAAGCATTCCAGCGGCTGTTGTTCGAATTCGCCAGCTGGATCGGGACGGTGGACGCAGCGGATCCCGAATCACTAACCGAATTCGCGGCGCGGCTGCTGAACCACCACCGCAAGAAAGTGAAACACGCCGGCACGCACCTGCACGCGATGACCGATCACGATCTTCACGAATTGCGGATCAAGGTCAAGAAGCTGCGCTACGCCGTGGAATTCTTCGTGTGCCTGGCAGGGCGCGATCACCCCAAGGCAGCGAACAAATATGGTGATGTGCTGGGCAAGCTGCAGGAGCGGCTCGGAACATTGCACGATATCAGCGAGCGGTCCGCCGATTCGCCGCTGTTCGTCGATTACGACGCCGCGCAAGGAAGCCGCTTGCAGGACGAGATGACGCGCCGGCTCGGTCCCGCCAGCGCCGCCCGCGAAGAAATGGTGGATGCGGCGGCGCACGAATTACGCAAATTGCTGGCGCTGCCGCGCTGGTGGCACGCCGACAATACGGAGACGGACATGGGCCACGACGACAAACACGCCAGCAACAGCGATCAGCTCAAGGCGCTGCAAATCCGGCTGACCACGCTGCAACGGCAGGTCATTGCCGAAGGACGCAAGCTACTGATCATTTTCGAAGGGCGCGATGCGGCGGGCAAGGACGGCACGATCAAGCGCATCGCCGAACATATGAGTCCGCGCGATACCCGCGTCGTCGCCATGGGCGTGCCGAACGAACGCGACCGCAAGGCCTGGTATTTCCAGCGCTGGTGCAGCGAATTGCCGGTATCGGGCGAAATCGCGCTGTTCAACCGCAGCTGGTACAATCGCGCCGGGGTCGAACGGGTCATGGGCTTCTGCACCGACGCCGAATACGAGGACTTCATGGCGAACGTCGTGCTGTTCGAGCAATTGCTGCTCCACTCGGGCTTCACCCTGATCAAATATTACCTCGACATCAGCAAGGGCGAGCAGAAACGACGCCTGCGCGACCGTGAAACCGACCCGCTCAAGCAATGGAAAATCAGCCCGATCGACAAGAAAGCGACAAAGAACTGGGAGAAATATTCGGAAGCGCGCAACGAAATGCTCGCCCGCACGCATAGCGTGTTCGCGCCGTGGGTGGTGGTGAAAGCCGATGACAAGCCACAGGCGCATCTGGCGGTAATCCGCGACATTCTGGCGCGATGCGGAGCGTCGGATGAGATCGCAGCGGACTTGCCCGACCCGGCGACTGCATTTGTCTACGACGCACAGGCGTTAGCCGAGGGCTGGTTGGCGAAGTGAGCGACACGCGTGTGGTTTGCGCTTGGTGCGGAACGCGGCAATACCGATATGGCCGCTACTGGCGAAATCCGCCTTCCAAGCGTAAATTCACGCGGCTTGCGCGATCTCGTCCTCGGGCGCGAGACGGATCAGGTAATCGAACGCCGAGAGTGACGCTTTCGCACCGTCACCCGCAGCGATGATGATCTGCTTGAACGGAACCGTGGTGCAATCACCTGCCGCGAAGATACCGGGCTGCGAAGTCTCGCCGCGGTGATCGATCTCGATCTCGCCGCGCTTGGACAACGCCACTGCATCGTTCAGCCATTCGGTGTTCGGAACCAGTCCGATCTGGACGAAAATACCTTCCAGTTCGATCTCGTGCACGGTGTCGTGATTGCGATCCTTGTAGACCAGCGAGGTCAGCTTTTCGCCATCGCCCTTTGCTTCGGTAGTCAGCGCCGAAGTGATGACCTTGACGTTCGGCAGGCTTGCCAGCTTGCGCTGAAGGACCGCATCGGCGCGTAGATCGACGTCGAATTCGATCAGCGTGACGTGGGCGACCAGCCCGGCCAGATCGATCGCAGCCTCTACGCCGGAGTTGCCGCCGCCGATCACCGCCACGCGCTTGCCCTTGAACAGCGGACCATCGCAATGCGGGCAATAGGTCACGCCCCGGTTACGATAGGTTTCCTCGCCGGGCACGTTCATCTGGCGCCAGCGCGCGCCGGTGGACAGGATGAGGGTACGAGCCTTCAGCACCGCACCGTTCTCGAGCGTAACCTTGTGAAGGCCGCCCAGCCGATCGGCCGGCACCAGCTTTACCGCCTTTTGCAGGTTCATCACATCGACTTCATAATCGCCGACATGCTGCTCCAGCGCGGTCGCGAGTTGCGGGCCTTCAGTGTGCTTCATCGAGATGAAGTTCTCGATCCCTACCGTATCGAGCACCTGGCCACCAAATCGCTCGGCGGCGATGCCGGTACGGATGCCCTTGCGCGCGGCGTAGATCGCCGCCGCTGCCCCCGCCGGACCGCCGCCGACCACGAGCACCTCGAACGGCTCCTTCGCCGCAATCTTCTCCGCCGTGCGTGCCGAAGCACCGGTATCCAGCTTTGCCAGGATCTGCTCGACGTTCATCCGGCCCTGCCCGAACGGCTCACCATTCAGGAAGATAGCGGGGACCGACATGATCTGGCGCGCATCGATTTCATCCTGGAACGCGCCGCCCTCGATCGCGACATGGCTGATCCGGGGGTTCAGCACGCTCATCAGATTCAGCGCCTGCACAACATCCGGGCAGTTCTGGCACGTCAGCGAGAAATAGCTTTCAAAGGCATAGTCGCCGTCCAGCGCCCGGACATGCTCGATGACCTCCTGCGTCAGCTTGGACGGATGACCGCCGACCTGGAGCAGCGCCAGCACCAGCGACGTGAACTCGTGGCCCATCGGCAGTCCGGCAAAACGCACCCCGATATCGGTACCCTTGCGGCGGATCATGAACGAGGGCCGGCGCCGGTCGTCATCGTGGCGGACGACCTCGACGTCGCTGGAAAGCTCGGCGATCTCATTCAGCAGCGCCAGCATCTCGCGCGATCTGGCACTATCGTCTGCGGACGCGACGAGTTCGATCGGCAGTTTGATATTACCCAGGTAAGCCTTGAGCTGGGTTTTCAGGTTTGCATCGAGCACGTCACGTCTCCCGTAATGGGTAGGGCGGAGCCGGCCGCAACCGGCTCCGCAATCGTTCAGATCTTGCCGACCAGATCGAGCGAAGGAGCAAGCGTATCCTCACCCTCTTCCCACTTGGCCGGGCAAACTTCGCCCGGGTGAGCAGCGATGTATTGAGCCGCCTTGACCTTGCGCAGCAGTTCCATGGCGTTGCGGCCGACGCCTTCACTGGTAATTTCAATCAGCTGGATCACGCCTTCGGGGTCGACGACGAAAGTACCGCGATCCGCCAGGCCCTGCCCCGCACGCAGGATGTCGAAATTGTTCGCGATGGTGTGGCTCTGGTCGCCAAGCATATAGTAATTGATCTTGCTGATCGCCGGGGACGTATCATGCCATGCCTTGTGGCTGAAATGCGTGTCGGTCGATACCGAGTAGACCTCGACGCCCATCTTGCGGAAGGTCTCGTAATGATCGGCAAGGTCTTCAAGCTCGGTCGGGCATACGAAGGTGAAGTCCGCCGGGTAAAAGAAGAAGATTGCCCATTTGCCCCTGGTGTCGGCGTCGGTGACGGAGACGAATTTGCCTTCCTTGTAGGCCTGGGTTGCGAAAGGCTTTATCGTAGTGCCGATGAGCGACATGCGTTTCTCCTGGAGTAGTTGTTCTGCCCAGATAGTGCGTTGCAGCAAATCGCCAACCCACTAATTCCACATACTCCAATCGATCCAGACGATTTCGGCTCAGGGGCACGGATCCGGATACAAGCGATGGATTTCGGCAATCGCCGTAAACACCTCGTCCGGCAGCGTGGCGAGACTGCCGTCGATATCCTCGATCAACTGCTCGACGCTGGTCGCGCCGATGATCGAGGATGTCACGAACGGTCGCCCATAGACGAAGGCCAGCGCCAGCGCCGCCGGTGTCAGGCCGAATGCACGGGCAATACCCAGATAGCGCGCGACGGCTTCGGGTTGTTGGGGCGAGAGATAACGGGGAAAATTACTGGCCACCGCGACCCGCGAGCCGGGCGGCACCTGCCCGCCCTGATATTTGCCGGACAGGAAGCCTGCGGCGAAGGGCGAATAGGCCAGCAAGCCGACATCCTCGCGCAGCGCGAACTCGGAAAGGCCGATTTCGAAAATGCGATTGAGCAGATTATAGGCGTTCTGGATCGATGCCACGCGGGGCAGGCCCCGGTCGCGGGCAAGGCGGAGGAATTCCGCCACGCCCCATGGCGTCTCATTGGACACGCCGAAGGTGCGGATCTTGCCCGCTGCGACAAGATCGGCCAGCACCGCCAGAGTTTCGGCGATGGCCACCGTGCCCGGCCCGTGCTCCAGCCCCTGCAGGCCACGGCGTCCGAACATCGGAACCGTGCGATCGGGCCAATGCAATTGATAAAGATCGATATAATCGGTCTTCAGGCGCCGCAGGCTGTCATCGACGGCGGCTTCGATATTGGCCCGGTCAAGGTGATTGTTGCCGCCGCGAATCGACGCGGCGAACGAGGGCCCGGAAACCTTGGTGGCCAGCACGATACGATCGCGCTTGCCCGAGGTTGCGAGCCAGTTGCCGATATAGGTCTCGGTACTGCCGCGGTTCTCCGGCGTACCCGGCGTGGTGGGGTACATCTCGGCAGTGTCGATGAAATTAATGCCACGATCGAGCGCGATGTCGATCTGGGCATGGGCCTCGGCCTCGCTGTTCTGCGACCCCCAGGTCATCGTGCCAAGGCAGATCGCGCTGACCCGGATCTCGGTACGGCCCAGTGTTCGGTAAGCAATTTCAGTCACGCAGGCTCCTGCATTTCATGACGACACCCGCGACGACGCGTGCCCCGCGCCCGCCGATCATGCAACAGCGATTTCGGTTGCCGAGGACCGGCGCGCAGTGAAACCGCGCAGACCGACCTAGCCGAGCGCGTGTTCGAGCGCCCGGTACACCCGCTCGTCCGTCATCATCGCGACGTTGAGGCGCATGTAGCCGCCTGCCGTCTGGCCCACGCTAAAGACGTTGCCTGGGGCCAGCACGGTGTTTTGTTCAAGCGCGCGGCGGGCCACGGCTACCGCGTCCAGGCCGTCGGGCAATTTCGCCCACAGGAACATCCCGGCGCGCGGCTCGATCCAGGGCGTGATGCCGAGCGGGCGCAGGCGCGCGATGGTTCGCGTCATCGCCTGGGCAAGCCGCCCCTGCAACCGCTCGACATGGCGGCGGTAGCTGCCATCGGTGAGCACGGCATGGACCAGCTCGGTCGCGATCGGGCTGCCGGTTATGCTGGTCGCGATCCGCAGATCGGTCAGCCCGGCGATCCAGTCCGGCCGCGCCGCGATGTGACCGCACCGCACCGAACTCGATAGCGATTTCGAAAAGCTGCTTACGCGGATTACCCGGTCGAGCCCATCGAAGGCAGCATAACGCGGCGATGGCTCAGCTTCGAAATCGGCGAAGATATCGTCCTCGACGATCAGCAGATCGTTTGCCTCCGCCAGCTTCAGCACCCGGTGCGCAACCGCCGCCGACAGCACGGCGCCGGTCGGGTTATGGCACGCGCTGTTGGTGATGTAGAGGCGCGGGGCATGCGTCTTCAGGGCCTGCTCGAACGCGGCGACGTCGGGCCCGTTGGGGGTATAAGGCACGCCGATGGGTTTCGCCCGGTGCGCGCGCAACAGCGCCTGGAAAGTGAAATAGCAAGGATCGTCGATCAGCACCGCGTCACCCGGTTCGAGCAGGAAACGGCAGATCAGGTCGATCGCCTGGGTTCCGGAGTCGGTCAGCAGGATTTGGTCCGGTCCCGCCTCGATGCCCTGCTCGGCCATCCGCCGCGCGATCAGCCGCCGCAGCGGCTCCGAACCCATCGGCGAGCTGTAGCCGGTCAGGCAGGACGGATCGGCGGCCCGCGCAATGCCGCGCAATCCCTTGCGCAGCAGATCTTCCGGCAGCCATGCGGCGGGTAGCCAGCCACAGCCGGGCAGCAGCGCATCGGCGCGAAAATGCAGCGACTGGCGCAGCATCCACAGCGGATCGATCTCCTGCTCGCGCCGATTGTCGAATTCGGCGATGGCCAGGGGCGCCAGCGGCGCCGCAACGTAGAAGCCCGATCCCGGCCGGGCAGCGATCGCACCTTCGGCCGCCAATCGATCGTAGGCCTCCACCACCGTCGATTTCGAAACGCCGCTGCTTTCCGCCATGGCTCGGACCGAGGCCAGGCGAGCACCCGGTACCAGCGTCCGACGCTCGATACGCTGGCGCACGAGCGCCATCAACTGTTCGACCTTGGTGCCCTGCAGCGTGTCGGGAAGCATGATTGTGCGGGTCCTTTGGACGGTACAGTTCAGGACGATTGTACTGGACCGTATCTAGCCGACCGGAAGCGAAAGAACAACAAGGTGCGGGCTTATCAAGGAGAAAAACGATGACTATTCGCCATGCCGCGCTCGCCTTGCTCGGATTTGCGCTTGCCGTCTCCGTGCCCGCCGCGGCGTCCGACATGGAGATCGCAATCGTCCGCGTCGTCCGCCCGGTATCGACTTCGCCGGCCGCGTTGCGGCAACTCAAGCGGCGTATCGCCGATGCGGCGCTCGAAGTGTGCGGGGCTTCCACCTTCAGCGCGCCAGGCGTCAAGGATGCGACCGTCCGCTCGGCCTGCTGGCGTAAAAGCTATGCGGACGCTATCGCCCAGATGGGCAGTTCGGCGCGCGCCGATGGCATCGCCATTCCCCGCCCCCGCCTGAAGGAACAGCCATGATGCCGCTCGACCTGTTGCTGCCGCTCGCCAGTTTTTGCCTGGTGTCCTCGATCACGCCGGGGCCGAACAACATGATGCTGCTGTCGTCCGGGGCGACCTTCGGGTTGCGCCGGACGGTGCCGCATATCGTCGGAATTTCTGCAGGATGCGCACTGATGGTGCTCATCCTGGGCTGGGCGCTGGCGGGTGTGGTGGGCCGGGCGCCGGGCCTGTTCACCGCGCTCCACATCGTCTCGACGATTTATCTGCTATGGCTCGCCTGGCGCATCGCCACCTCGACCGGCCCGCACGGCGCCGGCGCGCGGGCCCAACCGTTCGGGGCGCTGAACGCCGCCGCGTTCCAGTGGGTCAATCCCAAGGCCTGGGCGATGGTACTGGGCGCCGTCACCAGTTTTGCCCGGCCCGCTCATCTGCTCGGCGATGTGCCGATGATCGCGCTGGTGCTCATGGGGATCGGCTTACCCTGCATCGCGCTATGGGCCGGATCGGGTCAGGTGTTGAGCCGCTTCCTGTCCGATCCGCGTGCGCTCCGCGTGTTCAATATCGGCATGGCGGCGCTGCTCATTGCCTCGATCTGGCCGGGGCTCAGGCCTTTGCTCACCGCCGCGTAGCGCGGTATTGCATCATCGACCGCCCCTGACGACAGGTTCTGCGGGATCGGCCCGGGCCTGGCCGAGCGAAAATATCGCACCTGCAACAGCAGTTGCGGCGAGGCTGGATCGGCGTATCCTGCGGCGATGTTCGAAGCACTGGCCGAGATGACCCTGCTAGACCAGGCCGAGGCGCTGGCAGGGGCAATGACATCCCTGCGCCGTGCCGTGCATGCCGACCCCGAACTGGGGCTGCACACGCCGCGCACGCGCGCCAAGATTCGCGCGGCGCTGGCTCATCTGCCGCTCACCTGGCGGGAAGGGCCTTCGACCAGCGGGCTGGTGGCGGTGTTGCAGGGGCAGGGTCAGACCACGGGTGACCTCCGCCGGGTGCTGCTGCGCGGCGATATGGATGCACTGCCGATGCCGGAGGAAACCGGGCTGCCGTTTGCCTCGACGACGGCGGGGGCGATGCATGCCTGTGGCCATGATGCGCATGTCGCGATGCTGGCTGGCGCTACGGAACTGCTCTGCGCCCGGGTCTCGCGTTTTTCCGGCGAGGTGTTGTTGATGTTTCAGCCCGGCGAGGAAGGCTATCATGGCGCTCGTTACATGCTCGATGACGGGCTGCTCGACCCGCTGCCCGATGCCGCCTTCGCCCTGCATGTCATGCCCAATGCCCGGCACGGGCAGGTCGCGGGACGTAGCGGCGCGTTGATGGCGGCAGCCGACCAGATCGATATCGTGATCAAGGGGCGCGGCGGCCATGCCTCGATGCCTCACCAGACGCTCGATCCGGTGCCGGTCGCCTGCGAGATCGTCATGGCATTGCAGGCGCTGGTCACCCGCCAGTTCGACGCACATGACCCGGTGATCGCGACCATCACCCGCATCGACGCCGGTACCGCTCACAACGTCATTGCGGATCACGTTGCCCTGCAGGGGACGATGCGCACGCTGTCGGCGGCCAACCGGCAACGCCTGCGCGAAGCGATCGTGCGCCTGGCCGGCGGAATCGCCGGGGCATACGATCTCGAAGCCCAGGTAACCATCACCCCCGGTTTCCCCGTCACCATCTGCGATCCGCGCGCGGTGGACTGCGGCGAGGCGGTCAGCCGCGAACTGTTCGGCGGGGACTGTTTTCAGCGGCTGGCTGCACCGATAATGGGTGCCGAGGATTTCTCCTACGTGCTGGAAAAAGCACCCGGCGCGATGTTCTTCCTGGGCGCGGCTCCCGATGGCGTGGATTGGTCGTCGTGCTGCGGTATCCATTCGCCGCGGATGATGCTCGACGAAGCGATCCTGCCACGCGGTGCGGCGCTGCTGGCGGGATTGGCAGAGCGGTTTCTGGCGCGAGGGTTCGAATGAGGATCGACAGGAAGATCGGCTCGAGGATACGTCGCCACCAAATTGCTCGGCGCGGGTCGCTCGCAAATAGCTGCATGTCGCAAAATAGTCTCTGGCGCGGCGCCGATAGCGCTGCTAACCGCGCCGTCACGCATCCGTAGCTCAGCTGGATAGAGTACTGCCCTCCGAAGGCAGGGGTCACTGGTTCGAATCCAGTCGGGTGCACCATTTCCCTCAACAATCGCGGTTTTCTGCTAGATGCCAGCATACGCTGGGGTTTGATCGACGCTTTGGTCCTAACGCTGGTACTAATGGAGCCCCAGCTATGAACGGAAATCCTAAACGTGTTCCCGGTTGCGACTATCTCTATGAACGAGGTGGCCGGTTCACCGTTAGGGTTCAGGTGCCCCGAGAATTAAAGGCGGCGCTGGGCAAGGGTGAATTTAAAAAGTCCCTCGGAGGAGACTTAACCCTCGCAAAGCGTAATTATCACACTGTCGTGGCGGGGTATCTTGCCGAGATTGATGCTGCGCGCGGCACCCCGACTGCAACAGGCATCGATCCGCCTTTTTCACTCAAACATCCGAGATCGGATGAAGTGGACCTTGCTTGCTATGCCCACTTCCAGCGAATGGCGCAGAATATGCGCGGGAACGTGGCGCAACCAATAGGTGATGATCCGCGATCTCTGAAAACCGGGCTGAAGGCTTTCGGGTGATGATCGAAAATCAGGTCAGTTTGCATGCAAACGATGCTTGGTCGATTATGTCTGGCGACGCGAGATGGTTATGCGAAGAGCATGGCTGGACTATCGCACCGGACAGCGCGTCGTTCGACGAGCTATGTCGGACGATGCTTCGCGCGCGCTTACAATGCTATCGCAACGAGCTTCGGCGACTGGAAGGCAAGATGGCTGCGGACCCGGATGCCGATCCGCTGTTCGGCAACCAGCCGCCAAAGCCCAAAAATGCCGGTGCGACGCTAGGCTCTTTAATGGCTGGATATACCGCTGACCGGGCCGAGGACTGGTCGGCGTCCACCAAGCGGAACTACGTTATTATCAATCGGGTGCTCGAAGAGATATGCGGGAGAGATACGCCGGTATCGAAGATCGACAAGGACTTCTGCCGGAATGTCAGGTCGGTCCTGTCTCGGTTGCCCGCCAATTATCAGAAATTGCCTGCCACCAAGGGCCGCCCGATTGGCGAGGTGATTGATATCGCCGACAGGCTTGGTCTATCAAAGATCAGTCCGGCCACCATCAACGGCCACCTGACTAAGCTCGGCGCGATAATCCGATTTGGTCGGGATGACGGGCTAATACTTGGAAATCCGATGGCCAACATCGAGGTCAACGATCCCATTGATCCCTCGGAGAAGCGCGACCCGTTCTCGATCTCGCATCTAAACGCCATATTTTCTAGCCAGCCGTGGTGCGATGGCTCTGTCCCCGATGAGCAGTCAGCGCGATATTGGGCGCCATTGGTTGCTCTTTACTCCGGTGCGCGCCTGACCGATATCTGCGGCCAGCTTGTTGAAGAGATGATCGTCGAGGACGGTGTCAAGCTGTTCCATTTTGTCCATAGGCCGGGTGACAGGCACATCAAGACGGGCAAGGGCCGCAAGGTGCCGGTTCATCCGAAACTTCTTGAGACCGGCTTCTGGACGTTTGTGGAGCAGGCTCGTGCGTCAGGGCGTGTCCAGTTGTTTGCCGATGTAGCACGGAATGGAGTGGGGAAGTGGGGCGATAACACCTCCAAGTGGTTCTCCCGGAAAGTCCGTCAATTGGACTTGAAAGGGCGGTGCTTATCGTTCCACAGCTTTCGGCATTCGTTCGAGGACGCATTGCGTCGCGCTGATTTGCATGGAACACCCATTGGCAACGCGCTAGCAGGACGATGGTCGAACGGCTCGTCCAAACACTACGGCAACAGATACCCTGTCGGGCAACTTTGGGACGCTATAGTGAAGGTGGATTATCCGGCGTTCATGTTTGCGGCAGAAACTAAATGCAGCGGCACAGCGATATGGACTTGTAACGAATTTGTGCCGGTCACCTGAGCGATTTATGCTCGCAACAGG
>CAZZYX010000014.1:0-46528 GCA_964658485.1 uncultured Acetobacteraceae bacterium
GCGATGATTAAAACAAAATCGACAGGTTCTTCGACAGCACGACGCTTTGATCCAGGATGATCGTGCGTTGCGCCAACTGCCATGCCAAAGGTGCTACCCGGCGAAGCGTGTCCCGTCGTTCGCCCACCCAGATATCGACTTCGGTTTCCAGGCGATTGCGGTAAATCAGAAAATTCGAGCGCACGGCGTATTCATTCCGCGCATCGCTTTTTTCAACGCGAATGTTGGTAACGATATGGCGCGTGCGGCTTGGCGGATCTTCGGACCAGTGTTTGTTGGTGAGGAGCTGGCTGACCCGCCAGCCCAGCGACCGCTTGTTATCATCGAACAGCCCGTGTTGCTCTTTTGTCGTGTTCTCGCGCGCCTGTTCATGCATGAGTCGATTCGACCGCGAGGGCATCCAGTAGTGGATGTCGTCTGCCATCAGGCGGTACCACTCGGCAAAACGCCGGTCATCCAGCAATGCCGCCTCAAAATACAAAAACTGCTCGGCCTCGGTGCGGATCTCTGGGTCGACAAATAAATTCTCGGGAATCCGCAGAAATTGCGGATCGGTTTCAACTACAGTATCCATAGTCATCACTGTTCCTTCGTTATTTAATCCAGAAATCCCGGCCAGGCATTAACCTGCGATATGCTGTCACCGGTAATGGTGCGCCCTGACGCCCGCTCCAGGTTACAGCGTATTTTCGACTTTTGGTTTCTCCCAAGCCGCGTTGATCGGAGATCTGTTGTGACCCCAGATGCTGGGGCTGCGAAACCACGTCGGTATCCACGAGTCATCGAGCAGCCGCCCGCCGCTGCCATATTCAAGATCGCATCCCGACGGCGTTTGTAAATAGAACGAAGTCATGAAGTCATTGGAGTGTTTGCCCAAGCTGGCCGTCACCGGCACATTGGCCTTGGTCACCCGGTCCAAAGTGCGACCCACCACATCCACATCGTCGACTTCGAGCATGAAGTGTTCCAGCCCGACCTTCATCGGTCCGCGCGCCTCTGCGAACGCCAGGCTGTGATGCCGGGGATTGGTATGGGTGAAAGTTGCACCCATGGATCCGCTGACGATCGAGTCGGAGTGTTTGAAGTGCAGTATTCCCATGTAAAAATCCGTCGTCGCGGCCGCGTCGGCAACCAACAACACCACATGGCCCAGGCCCATGGTCTTGCCCGCGCTGCTGGTGACGAATCGCGCGCCGGTCGGCGAAACGAAAGGCGCGGGACTGATCTCGGCTGCGAAAAAGAACTCCAGGCGAAGTCCCGATGGATCTAGGCACGTGACCAGTTCCAGCACACCGCGGACACGCGCGAGTTCCGGATCCGCCTCTGCGGCAAATCCCGCTGCGTTGAGCCTGCCGCGAACGCGGGCCAGTTCAGCGCGGCTGCCTACTTCCCAACCAATATATCCCAGGCCCGGTGCGCCTTCTTCCACGGCGATACGCCAAGCGCGCTCGTCGATTCGAAAACGCGCCTGGGAATCGGAGGTTTGCGGTACAGCTTCCAACCCGAGAATTGCGGCCAGGGCACGCCATTCCTCGATGGATCCAGTCAACCCAAGGTAACCCAGCCCTTCAATATCAGCCATCTTGCCTTCTCTACCCTATGACCAACCGTGTTCAGATTGTTAGTTGATCGTTCGTTCGGTCAATTAGATTGATTCCTGCCGGCTTGTCAACCTCGACATCGTCGGCTCTGTTGTAAAAGTTGCGGCAGGCGGTTTTGCGCCTTGGCGGGTCACTTGGCTATAGCCGAATGATCCTTGTTGTCAGACCATCCAGGCTGCGAAATCTCGTCCAGATTGGACAGGTGCGTTAGGTCCCGTTAACGGCCAAGCGGCATCACAAGTGGCAACACACTTGCCATGCTCTCCGCTCAGGATGGCGGATGAGCCGCGCTAAAGACCGGCGTCAATACCCGACTGGCGATTTTCCAAACGCCCCGCTCCCGGAGGAAGACCTCGTCGGCGTCCGTGACGACCACTGGGTCGGTCGCGCAACGCCCCTCCATACCGTTGTGATACACCGTCAGAACATGGCTCGCCGCGACCGAGCCGTCCTCGCGCAGCGTCATGCGCAGGTTGGAAATCACATGGCGGCTGGTGACCGAAGGAAGGTTTTTGACACGGTTGGCAAACTCCGCGAACCAGCCAAGCACCGCGTCCCGACCGTCGTAAACCGCGGCATGCCGGCTGCGGGTAAGTTCAGCGGCCTTCGCGCCAGCGTCCGCTTCCTGCGACACTCCGCCAATCTGCTCTTCTGCGAACCCGACGCCACCGGAAAAATCCTGCCGACCGTCCTCCGCCTAATAATGTCGAAACTATCTGGCCAACGCTGAGTACGGGCAAACTTGATTTCATTACATTCCAGCGTTTGACAGGCCTTTCAAGCTGCATTATTGGTTGATCGAACGATCAGCTAACCGACGCGAAAATCGGGTGCTGAATCAGATTCGGGTGAAACAAATTGCTGTTTCGCTGCAGGAAGTCCGGAAAACAGCCGGAAAAAGGGAGAGAGAAATGCCAGATAAAACTCAACTACAGTACCCAAGTGCGTGCCACTTGTCGCTTCGCGTTTTAGCAGGCATCGTGCTCCTGTCCGGAGTTGGGACTGCTGCGATGGCTCAATCGACAGCCACGGGCGTCACCCCACCCGCAGCGGATTCACAGTCTCAGCTTCAGGAAATTGTCGTCACTGCGCAAAAGCGTTCTGAAAACGTCCAGAAAGTGCCGCTGTCCATCGTGGCGATCTCATCCGAAGCGCTGGTGGTTGCAGGCATCAGTTCACCATCGTCCCTGACCAAGCTTGCGCCTTCGCTGCAGGTGGCCGTCTCGGCATACGCAAGCGACGTTTCTTTTCGTATCCGTGGATTTGGCTCGCCCGGCAATTCCGCGGTCGATTCGGATGTCGCTACCTATGTTGACGGGGTTGTGATTGCCCGGCCAGGTGCGGTCGTCAGCTCCATGCTCGACGTAAGAAGCATCGAAGTACTCAGCGGGCCGCAGGGAACCTTGTTCGGACGCAACGCCGCCATGGGTGCGGTTTCGATCAATACCAACAACCCGTCGTCCAAACGAAGTCTGGATGCCACCGTCGAAGGGAGCAACTACGGGACCTACAAGGGGAACGTAGTACTTAACGTTCCCGTTACGGATAACTTTGCTGTGCGCGCCGCAGGTCAGGTGAGCCATACCAACGGGATTTATCACAATCTTTACGATCACAAGACTTACGGCGAGAGCACGAGCTACGTTGGCCGCATCTCGGCCAAATGGGACATTACACCCGACGTCTCCTGGATCGTACGTGCCGATGGTTCCAAGACTACCGGTGACGGGGTGGTGGGCGAAGGCGTAGTGTCGACCGCAAGCTCCAGCCAGATCGCGGCCTTGAACGGTTTCGTCAGCCATTTCGGCGGCACGGCCCCGGTTGAGGGCAAGACGCCATCCTACACCTTCAACCAATATGTCGGGTCGGCGTTTCTGCACGACAGCCAGGTCGGGATTACCAGTGATCTCAGCTGGAGCGTCTCGCCCAAACTGACGGTGCGCTTGATCGACAGCTATCATGACTGGCGCAACGAACAGAAAACCGGCGATTCGATTGGAACGACGGTCGATCTGGTAGACGTGCGAGTCAAGACGACGAGCAAGAGCCAGAGCCACGAACTGCAACTGGTTTCGGCGCCCGGCGCTTATCTCGGTGGAAAACTGGGTTTTAACGTTGGCCTGTATTATTTCCATGAAGATTTTTCGATCAGCCAGAATTTCAATCTCGGATCGCAATTTTGCGGAGCTGTTTATGGCTCGGCGCCGCAACAGCTTGCGGCGTGCCTTGCCGCGCCGCAGACGAACGCAGGCGCTACCGACCTCTCGCAAAAGACCACCAGTCTTGGCGCCTACGGCCAGATCAATTATGCCATCGTACCCACGGTCAATCTGACGCTCGGCATTCGCGGGACTTCGGACAAGAAAACCGGCGTGCTCACCCAGGTTACTGCGAATCCGCTCGGGGTCGCGCCGTTCATCACTGCCGAAGGCCCCGACGCCCTGTATTACAAACAGACAAAACCATCATACCGCGCCTCCCTGTCCTGGCAGGCGACCCCGGACATCATGCTGTTCACCACCTACTCCACGGGCTACAAGGCCGGCGGCTTCAACGCTAGCTTCTCGCCAACGGCACTCGGTTCCGCGGCAAGAACCTTCAGGTCCGAAAGCGTAAGCGACATCGAAGTCGGAGTGAAATCGAGCTTGTTCGACCGCAAGCTGACGTTCAACGCCAGCCTGTTCAACACGAAACTCAAGGACTTTCAGGATCGCTCCTACAACGGCTTCGCGTTCCTGGAACGCAACGCCGGTTCGGTGCGATCGCGGGGCGTGGACGTGGACGGACGGTTCCGGCCGGTTCGAGATGTGACGTTCAGCTATGGCGTGACCTATCTCGATTCAATCTACACCAGCGACACCGGCGCACCTGGCCTGGAAGGTTGCACCGGGGTAGTGACGACAACGGTGAATGGAGTATCAACGTCGACAGGATGCGCAACCGTCCAGGATCTCACCGGGCGCCCGCTTGAATATGCCCCGAAAATCCATGGCAATATCGGTGTCAACTGGGATTTCGGCGAAATCAAAGGCTATAAATTAACGTTCAATGCCAGCGAGACTTATACTTCCAGCTTCTATACTACAAATACCGACAATCCGCAATCGAAGCTCCCCGGCTACGAGACGACAGACTTGCGTTTGGCTGTTCGTTCGCCCGATCAGCGATGGGAACTGGCTGTGTTCGGCACCAATGTCTTTGATAAGAAATATTACGTCTCGGCGATCGCTCAGCCATTGGCTGCTCAGATGGGTGCTAATAACACCACCACCGGCGCCACCATTTTCCGCGGTTTCCTCGGCGATCCGGCAAGATACGGGTTGCGCCTGTCGTTTCATATGTAAGCAAGTCTGGCAAAACGTCATCATGGTTTGGGGCGCCGAAGGGTGCCTCAAACTGTTGCCGGCGCGAGCTGAATTTCATCGAGCCTGCAGCATAATTCCCGCTATTGTAGCTGGGCAGACGCCATAACTGCGGAAAACGACACTCGCCCGTTCTGCGGCACCATCGGGCTTGCTGGCGGTCGCTTGGAAAGGGGTCACCGCAAACCCACAAAATACACGATCGCTCGTCCCTTGCCGCCTAGAAGCCAATGAGATTCATCATGAACGTCACTAGCCGCAGCCCGACACTACCGGGATCGCCAATCCCCTCCGATGAAAACCTGTGGTTGTCGGGACATCGCCGGACCGCGGCGGTGGCTGCAGTGCTGGCGGGAATGGTGCTGGTCGTGCTGGATGCGGCCATCCTGAATATCGCCCTGCCGACGATGGCCCGCGCGCTGCATGCATCTGCCGCCATGTCGGTGCGGATCATCACCGCTTACCAGATGGGCCTGATGATGGCGCTGCTGCCCTGCGCGGCCTTGGGTGAAAGCCTTGGCTTTCGTCGGGTATTCACCGCCGGGATCATCGTGTTTACCAGTGCTTCGGCATTGTGCGCCTTGTCGCCGTCGCTCGATTGGCTGATTGGCGCATGCTTTCTCCAGGGCCTGGGAGGAGCGGCGGTGATGGCGCTCAGCGTCGCGCTGCTGCGATTTATCGTCCCGCCGGAGCAACTCGGCACTGCCATCGGCTGGAACGCATTGGCTGTTGCGCTGGCCTATGCCGCGGGTCCGACTTTCGGCGCGGTAATCCTTTCCCGCTGGGGTTGGCCGTGGCTGTTTGCCATCAACGTTCCGCTGGGCCTGGCGGTTCTGCTGGCCAGCCCGGTGCTGCCGCGTGTTGCCGGCAGCGGGCGCCGGGTGGATATGATAAGCGTTGCGTTCAACAGCGGGGGCTTTGCCGCGCTGGTGATTGGCGCCGAATTGTTGCCGACAAAACCGTTAGTAGCGGCTGTCTTGATGGTGGCCGCCGCCTTGAGCTTTACAGCGCTCGTCCGGCGGGAATTGCAGACTGCAGCGCCATTGATTCCGATCGACCTGCTGCGCGGGAGTTCATTTCGCATTTCCGTAATCGCTTCGGTCTGTTGTTTCGCCGGTCAGATGATGGGCTTGATAGCACTGCCCTTCTATCTGCAACATGGACTGGAGCAGAAGCCCCTGGCAACCGGCATTTATCTCACGCCCTGGCCGCTGACCGTAGCTGTGGCCGCACCGATCGCAGGCCGGCTGGTCAACCGTGTATCGACGGCTAAACTCTGCGCGGTCGGAAGTGTGTTTCTTGCAACCGGACTATTGGCCGCGTCGCTAGCCCCTCTGCACGGCAATCTGTGGCTCCTGGCCCCGATCACCGCATTGTGCGGGCTGGGGTGTGGCTTATTCCAGGTGCCCAATAATCGTATCATGTTCCTTTCGGCCCCGCGCGAGCGGAGCGGAGCAGCGGGAGGCATGCAGGCGACTGCCCGGTTAGCGGGACAAATCACCGGCGCAGTCCTCATGACGATATTGTTTGCCCTTCTGCCGGTCAGCACGGCACCCCGCATTGGTTTGGGCTTTGCGGCCGTGCTGACAATGTTGGCAGGAGCTATCGGCATGACGCGAGGCCAACCGATCGAGGGAGTTCTGGTGCCCGATTGAGGTGCACCGCCGACCCCCGGCTGCCCCAAAAGCAACCACGATACCGTCCGGAAAAGGGAAACCAAAAGCGATTTGCGGCAGATGTTTGCGACGGAATCCTTATTGGAGGAACCAAAGCAACAAAGCGAGGTTTCAACGTCGGGCTATCCATACTCTGGTCTGTCGAGGTAAACCACTGCCGCTAAATCGAAATTTTGCCTTGTGACCCGTGGGAGACTGTCGGTCATGATCTCTGAAAGGTTTTTGAGGGACAAGAGCGCCGTTCACCTTGAACTGGATGAGCGGGCGCATTTGGAGGCGTCGATCAGTGAGACCCGGATTCTCAAGCCAAGAACGACGACTGTGCGTGCTGGTGACTACCTCGAGCAAAGCACGCTGCTACTCGAAGGCTTCATGTCCCGCTACATTGACGATCGTCAGGGTCTGAGACAACTGGTTGCAGTTCATGTACCCGGCGATTTCGTTGACCTCCATGGCTTTCCTCTCAAAGTTCTTGACCACGATGTGGCGACCTTGACCGCCGCTACGGTCGCCATTTTTCCGCATTCTCGTATCGAGGAAATCACGCGAGACTGGCCCCGGCTGACCCGTAAACTATGGTTCGCGACTTTGATCGATGCGGCTATCCACCGGGCGTGGCTCTTCCGGCTTGGCCGTCTGGATGCTGTCGGACGAGTGGCGCATTTCCTGTGCGAAACGAATGCCCGGTTGATGGCAGTTGGATTGAGCGACGGTCGGCAGTTCGAGCTGCCCATTACCCAGTCCGACCTGGGCGAGATTTGCGGATTGTCCAATGTCCATGTGAACCGGGTCCTGCGGCATTTGCGCGAAGACCGGCTGTGTGTTTTTCGCTCGTCCGTTGTCGAGATCCTCGACGTCAGGCGGTTTGCTGCAAGGGGTCAGTTTGATCCAGCCTACCTTTATATTGAACCTCAGTCAGCCCAGCCTTCGACGGCTACTGCAAGGCGTACTTCGTGACCGATCCGGATCGCGTCCCCCAACCCCAATCCGAACCCGGCGTTGCCAGCGCCGAAGACGGCTTCGTGATTCTGGATGGGCCGGACGGCGTGGCGCTGACGATGACACCTACAGCCGCGGAACAAACCGGACAGAGCCTTATCGCTGCTGCCAGGGTTGCCGAACAGCAGTCGAAAAGCAGAAGCGGCCAGGACAATATCTGAGCATTGGGCCTGGGCGCCTGGTGATTATTCCGCAGCGACGGCGGGCAGTTCCTCCAGGTCGCCGGCAAAACCCATCTGGATGGAGTGCCGACGGTAAGTTGCCAGGGCCTGACCGACGACTTGATCCATGTTGTAATAGCGGTAGGTCGCCAACCGTCCGACAAACAGCACATCGGCGGTGTCACGGGCCAGGGCGTCATAGCGCTTGAACAGGGCTTCGTTTTCGGGCCGGGGGATGGGATAGTACGGATCGCCTTGCGCGCTGGGAAATTCATAGGTGATGCTGGTGCGCGTCGCCTTCTGTCCGGTCAGGTGCTTGTATTCCGTGACCCGCGTGTAGGGGACATCCTCGGACGGGTAGTTGATGACGGCAACGGGCTGAAGCCACTCCTGATTGAGCGTTTCATGCCGGAAATCGAGCGACCGATATGGCAGCTTGCCATAGCGATGCCCGAAATATTCGTCGATCGGGCCGGTGAATACCAGTCGGTCATAGCTGACGCGTTTGTTCGCATCTTCGAAATCGACGCCGAGTTCGATATCGATCAGCGGGTGGTCGAGCATGGCAGCGAACATCGCGGTATAGCCTTGCGCCGGCATCGCCTGGAATTTGTCGGTGAAGTAACGATCGTCGGTATTGGGCCGGGTGGGCACGCGGGCGGTTACCGACTTGTCGAGTTCGGAGGGGTCCATTCCCCATTGCTTGCGAGTGTAGCCGCGAAAGAAGGTCCGATATAGCTCGCGCCCGACCGTCGAGATCACCACGTCCTCCGAGGTGACGACGGGACAGATTCGTTCCGCGCGGCTGGCCAGGAAGCTGGTGGCGTCCTCGTCGGTCGCCAGCTTCAGGCCATACAACCGGTTCAGGGTCGTGCGATTGATCGGCATCGGAACCTGCAGCCCGTCGATGTCGGCCAGGACGCGATGTTCATAAGGCCGCCAATCGGTGAACTGCGACAGATAATCGACTATATCCTGACTGTTGGTGTGAAAAATATGCGGGCCATAACGGTGAACCATAATGCCTGCGGCGTCGTGGTGGTCATAGGCATTGCCGCCGATATGGTCGCGGCGATCGATCACCAGGACCCGCTTGCCGCCGTCCTGTGCCAGTCGTTCAGCCATCACCGCGCCGGCGAAACCGGCCCCGACGACCAGATAATCATAGTGGCGTCCGCGCGCCATCGAAGAGGAAACGACCCGTTGGATCAGCTTCTTCATGTTTCCGGCGACCGCTTGCCATGACTGGCCAAGCAGGGTGTCATCTGCCTCCCGCCGCCACTCGGCATCATCCGGCTGCCGTGCCCGTGCCAGCGCCCGCTCACAGGAAGCTATGAAAGCTTCGGGCGAGCCGGCAATCTCGACCGCTTCCAGATCGCCGTAATGGCGCACGACATCGGTGATCGGGGTGGAAACGACGGGCAAGCCGGCGGCGAGATATTCGGGGGTCTTGGTCGGCGAAATGAAGCGGGTCGCTTCGTTGATCGCAAAGGGCATCAAGGCCACGTCCCAGGCGGCGGCGTGGAAGGGCAGCTCATCATAGGTGCAGGCGCCCGGATAGGAGATGTTCGCGCGCTGCGGAAGCAGCGCCGAATCGATCTTGACTACCGGTCCGACCATTATCAGCGCCCAGTCGGGCCGCGCGTCGGCAATATTCGCCAGCAAATCCAGGTCCATGCGTTCGTCGATCACGCCGTAGAAGCCGAGGCGGGGCGGAGAGTCCTCGCTCCGTTTGCCAGCCGCACGAAAACGGCGTGCCCTGGCGAAGTGTTGCGCATCGACACTGGAAGGAAAAGGGTGGACCGAGGGGTGCAAACGTCGTTTGGCCTCGTACAGGCTGAAGCCGCCCGTGAAGACCAGGTCTGCGGCGGCCAGCAAACGGGCTTCCAGGTCGACCAGTTCGGGCGCGGCAAAGCGGAAATTGGCCAGCTCGTCCATGCAGTCGTAAATCGTGCAGGCCACGGTAAGATGCCGAGAAAACGGCAGCATCATCGGCGTATAATACCAGCGGATAAGGGGCCGCTGTGCCTTGGCGAGATGGATGTCGAGCAAGTCGCGCAAAGTCTCGGTGGTGGATTCTGTATTCAGCCCTTCGGGCAGGTGAGGAACGACCACCGTTACATTGGGCTGGGGCGAGGAGGTTTCGATGTAAGGTGCTGTGCCGTCTTTGCTCCAGATCGGTTCTTCCCAATAGATCACCGGAAAATCGCGCGAGAGCAGGGTCATCAAATGCTGCGGTCTCTGGAACACAAAATTCCACCGCAGATGTGAGAAACACACCAACGTCATCGAGTAACCCCTCTGTATGCCTGATAACCTGGAGATAACGTGGCGACGGGGGAGATGGTCCCGTTCTTTCTGCAATATTAACAAGGGTTAAGATGAATGTGGCAATACGGAGACTTATATCCCGCTGCCATTTTCCTGTAATGACTCCCGATCGATGCCGCGCCAGGAGGCTTTGCTGAGCAAACCAGATTTCGCTTCATCATCCCCGCTAGCCCTTTGGGGCGGAGCAGAATGCACGATCAACCGGATCGGCGATCGCTATCTTGATCAGGTCGAATTGTCAGGCCACGATGCGCGACCCGACGATCTGGATCGCTTTGCGGAACTGGGTTTGACCGTGCTGCGCTATCCATTGTTGTGGGAAACATTTGCCCTATCTGCCGATAATGCCCGTCGGTGGAACTGGCATGACCAGCGGCTGGACCGGTTGCGCCAGCTTGCCGTTCGCCCCCTTGTCGGGCTGATCCACCATGGCAGCGGCCCCCGGCAAACCAGTCTGCTCGATGACGATTTTGCCGATGGGCTTGCCGCCCATGCAGCAGCGGCGGCACGGCGTTACCCCTGGGTCATGGACTGGTGTCCGGTCAACGAACCGCTCACGACGGCGCGCTTTTCGGCGCTTTACGGGCACTGGTATCCGCACCGGAAAGAGGAGAGCGATTTCTGGCTTGCCTTGATCAATCAGGCAAACGCGGTGCGCGCGGCCATGACCGCCATTCGGGAGATCAATCCGGGCGCGCGGCTGATCCAGACCGAGGACATCGGATTTACCAGTGCGACGCCGGAACGGGCAGGCCAGGCGGCGTATGACAATCTGCGGCGGTGGGCCTCGTGGGATTTACTGACCGGACGGTTTACCCGCGAACATCCGTTCTGGGATCGGCTGGTGGACATGGGCTTCGAGCGCCAGTTGCAAAGCCTGGTCGATACGCCATGTCCGCCGGATCTGCTCGGGCTCAATCACTATCTGACGAGCGACCGTTTCCTGGACCACCGCCTCGACGAACATCCGGCGTCCAGCCATGGCCAGTGCAGCTATGGACCGGTGGCGGATGTCGAGGCGGTGCGGGCGATTGCCGATTCACCTGGCCTGGCCGGCGCACTAAGGGACTGCTGGGAGCGTTATCGGCTACCGATCGCCATCACCGAAGTGCATAATGGTTGTACCCGCGAAGAGCAGATGCGCTGGTTCGGGGAGGCGTGGGAAACGGCGCTGAAAATGCGCAGCGAGGGGGCGCGGATCGAAGCCGTCACCGCCTGGAGCCTGCTTGGCGCCTTCGACTGGGACAGCTTGCTGACACAGCCCCGGGGTCATTACGAAAGCGGCGTGTTCGACGTGCGGACGACGCCGCCCCGCGCCACCGCCATGGTGCCGATGATCCAGGCGCTAGCGATGGGTCGGGCATTCGATCACCCGGTGCTGGCGGGGGCAGGCTGGTGGCGTCGCACCGGTCCGGGCAATGCGAGCGAAGACCGGCGGCCCGATATCCGTCCCATCCTGATCGTCGGTGCCAGTGGTACGCTGGGACAGGCATTCGCCGGCGCCTGCCGGCTTCGCGCTATCGACCATGTCTTGAGTTGTCGCGACACCATCGACTTGTGCGATCCGGCCCGTATGGGGGCGGTGCTGGACCGGTTACGGCCATGGGCGGTAATCAATTGCGCCGGTTGGGTTCGGGTTGATGAGGCGGAACATTACTCGCGGGAATGCCACGCCGCGAATTTCACCGGCAGCGTGAACTTGGCCGAGGCGTGCTGCCAGCGGGATATCCACTACACCTGCTTTTCGAGCGACCTGGTGTTCGACGGCCAGATATCGGATAAAAGGTCCAAAGGGGCCTATGTCGAAAGCGATGCGACTGCCCCGCTGAACGTTTATGGCGCCAGCAAGGCCAGGGCCGACGAGGTGCTGGAACGAGCCTCGGGCCGCACCTTGATCGTGCGCACGGCATCGTTTTTCTCGCCATTCGACCAGCATAATTTTGCCGTCCATCTGGTTGCGGCGCTGCGTGCCAAGGTGCCGTTCCGGGCGGCCACCGATTGCGTGACATCGCCGACCTACGTGCCCGATCTGGTTCGCGCCACATTGGACCTGATCATCGATGATGAACGCGGGCTGTGGCATCTGGTCAACGATGGCGCGCTGAGCTGGGCGGAATTTGCCCTCGTCATCGGCGGCGCGCTGGATCTTCCGGTCGGCCTGATCGAAGCGCGGCCTGCTCGCGAAATGGGCTGGCTGGCGCGGCGTCCGGTCTATTCGGCCATGACCAGCGAGCGAGGACTGTTAATGCCGAGCCTGGCATCGGCGATCGATCACTTTGCGCTGGAAACCAATCGCATGATGGCGGAGGTGTAAGTGCCACTCTTGGCAGCATGCTCGAATGAATTTCCACGGCTCCGAGAACCATCTTTGCCTGAATGCCAATTCGTCTTGATTTAAATCAGTTTACAGGCCGCAGATGGAAACCTGCCGCAACTGCTTGCGTTGCTTGGTCATACCTCGCCGACGGCGTGTGACAAAGCCCAGCTATTGCAGACAAGAATGACAATGACCACGAAAACGCAGCATACCGAACATACCAAATTCATCACGCCGGCAGCCATGGCGGGCGTCGATATCGGCGGAGAATCGTCACAAAAGGAAGATGCCGTCCTGGCGGACGCGGATATTTCCTTCGCCGAGCCGCAGGCATGGCGGAGAGCCGCATGCCGGATCATCTGATATGGGCCGGTGATCTTCTCGATCCCAGCATAACAATGCGAAACGCGCGGCCCAAGCGCGATGTTTCGTCGGACGGCGCATTAACCCAGCTGCTGGTGGTACTGCGGCGTCTCGAATACCGCTTCGTGACGCCGACACCGGCAACTCACGCTATCGTGTTCGAACGCAGGCTACAGCGGGAAGCCCGGTCCCTGACCGATATCCTGGGCTGGAGCCTGCCTTTTCGGCAAAACTCCATCGATCCCGGGATATTCGCCTTGCTGGTGGCCGCCGAAGCAGTGTTGCCGGGCGAGAATGGCCTGTGGCACCCTACCATTCGCGTTTCTTCCCTGCATGGCAATCTTTACCTCCACTCTGCCTTTCCTACCGAAGCTTATGATGCGGTATTCTTCGGGCCGGACAGTTATCGCTTTGCCGACGCCATCGACGCAGAGTTGGACCGGCAACCGGTTGCGACGGGTGCAAAGATCGTCGATATCGGCACCGGCTCGGGCGTCGGTGCCATCGTCGCCGGAGCAGCAGCTCCGGGTAGCGTCATCACGATGACCGATATCAATCCCAGGGCGCTGGACTTCGCGCGGATCAACGCTGCCGCTGCGGGCATCGAGGCATGCGGCATTGTCGCGCATGATCTCTCGGGAGTGACGGGCAGGCTTGATCTGATCCTCGCCAATCCGCCCTATATCGCCGATCCGGCAGGTCGCGCGTATCGCGACGGCGGCAGTGAGCACGGCAGCGGGGTAGCGCTCGCCATGACGGCAATGGCGTTGCCGCGACTGGCACCTGGCGGGCGCTTCCTCCTCTATTCGGGAAGCGCTATCGTGAGCGGCGAAGATTGGCTCGGTGGCCGGCTTGACCAGCTTGCTGCCGATGCAGGATGCGCGATGCGCTACCATGAGCTCGATCCCGATGTCTTCGGCGAGGAGCTTGCCAGCCCGGCGTATCATGATGTCGATCGTATTGCCGTCGTGCTGGCCGTGTTCACCGCTCCGGCGGTTTGACCCAGATCTGCGAATCCACCGATGCGGTCATAAGCCTTGGCGTCACCGGCCGCTGCGAGGAACCTCGCCAAACATGCTGCGTTAGAAATCGGACTTCGATAAATAGGTATAGCAATGGCTACTCTCTTGGAAAAAAGTAATGTTTCGCCGTCCTCGCAGTTCCATACCGACAGCTTTCAGCGCGGGCTGGCGCATTGGAACCGGCAAAGACTGACGCCGCAATTCCCGCAAGGTGACTGGGGCCGGGTGCTGGACCGCGATATGCGCATGTTGCGCCTGGAAGGGGCTTTCATCGACGAGCTGCGCCGGGCTGTCATCGGATGGGCAGCCACAGCTCCTACCGATCCGGATGGATTCATTGCCTGGTTCGAAGATCTCAAGCAGGTCGGTCCTGGTCAGGACGACGCGCTGTTTCCGTGGCTGGCCGAGACCGCAGCGCTGGACGAGCTGCGCTGGTTCTTCGAACAGGAGGCAGCCGGGGAAGCGGGCTTCGACGATCTTGTCGCCTATACCCAGGTGAAATTGCCGGATGCCGCAAAGCTGGAACTTGCGCGTAATTACTGGGACGAAATGGGGCGCGGCAAGAGCAAGGGCATGCACGGCCCGATGCTCCAGACGCTGGTCGAAGCGCTTGATGCCAATCCGGTCATCGAGAGCACCGTGTGGGAAAGTCTTGCCCTTGCCAATACCATGACCGCAATGGCAACTAGCCGCCGCTACGCTTGGCATTCGGTGGGTGCGCTCGGGGTCATCGAGTTGACCTCGCCCGGCCGGTCGGCACTGGTCGCCAAAGGCCTCCGGCGCGTCGGCCTCAGCGACCGTGAACGTCGCTACTTCGATCTGCATGCGATACTCGACGTCAAGCATAGCGAAGACTGGAACCGCGAAGCCCTGCGCCCGCTCGTCGAAGAAGACCCCCGCCGCGCCACTGCGATCGCCGAAGGGGCATTGATGAGGCTCACCTGCGGGGCGCGCTGTTTCGAGCGCTATCGGCGAGCGCTCGGGCTTTTCCACTGACGCGCGCTGCAGGCGTGATGCGGCGGAACTGGTTCAACGCGCCGGCCCGGATGTTTGCTGCGCTGTTGGTTGGCTTGTCTGGCGGCGTCATTCTCAACCATAGCGACAGTGCCGGGATCACTGCCGCGCTCGGCTTTGCCCAGACTGTCGGGCAGCTATGGCTCGATGCTTTGAGCATGACCGTCGTGCCCCTCATCTTCGGGCTGTTGGTCACCGGGATCATCTCGGCCGCGCGGCTGGGTTCGGCCAGCAAGATCAGTTGGCGGGCGCTGTTGTGGTTCACGATATTGCTGGCCGCGAGTTGCTTTGCCGCTGCCGCTACCGCCACGCTACTGCTTGGCTGGTGGCCAGTCCACCCGATGCCGCCAGGCTTGTCGGCAAACATGAGTGCACCGGTTTCTTCATCGGGCGGATGGCTTCAGGCGATTGCGCCGATGAACCCGGTGCGCGCCGCAGCGGAAACCGCGATCGTGCCACTGGTGCTGTTTGCCGTGTTGTTCGGTTGCGCGGCCGCGCGCATCGAAGCCGCCTTGAGCGACGCCATCCTGATATTCTTCCAGGCGGTAGTGCAGGCCATGCTGGTGATCGTCAATTGGGTCTTGTGGATCGCACCTATAGGCATCCTGGCGCTGGCTTTTGCCGCAGGCGGGAGGATGGGGTCACAGGTTGCAGGAACACTTGTCCAATACATCGTTACGGTTGCCAGCATGTGCTTGCTGGCGACGTTCATTGCCTATGTCGCGGCGGTTGCAGCCGGCGGTACCACACCGCTCCGTTTTGCTCGCGCGGTCGCGCCTGCTCAGGCTATCGCCCTCGGCACCCAGTCGTCACTCGCTTCCCTTCCCGTGATGATCCGGGCGGCGGCGGCGCTGGATGTGCCATCGGACGCAGCGGGCATCATCCTGCCACTGGCGGTTTCGCTGTTCCGAGCCGCAAGTGCGGCAGCTAACGTCGCAGTCGCGGTTTATCTGGCACATCTCCATGCCATACCGCTGTCATGGCCGACACTGGCGTTGGGAGCGCTGATCGCGATACCGGTAAGCCTTGCTGCCGTAGGGTTGCCGGCGCAGGTTTCGTTCCTGGCAACGATCGGACCGGTTTGCCTGGCGATGGGCGTGCCCATCGAAACCTTGCCGCTGTTGCTTGCGGTCGAATCATTGCCGGACCTGTTTCGCACCGTTGGGAATGTGACAGCAGATCTGGCGGTGACGCGAATCGCGGGACGAGCGCGCGGTAATTGAGACGCAAGTTATACGACACTGGCGTTCATTGCAGGCCCCAATGTACCCCCGGAATATGGACAAACGACCGAAATTTTCCAAAATAGATCATAAAGGCAGGAACGCCATCCGTCTTTAGGTCGTTGTAAACAAACCAGTAGGAGAGAGATAATGCGTATTTTGACAATGGTGGCTGCAGCTGCGGTGTTGATCCCAGTCGCAGCAACAGCACAGACAACCAACGGTTCGACGGGCAATTCAAGCAGTGGCTCGATGGGAGCACAAACCGACACCCAATCGACATCACCTGCCACGGGATCGTCAACATCCTCAAAGCACCACAAGCATGCTGGCAGGTCCAGCAGCGGAGGTTCGTCGACCTCATCTACGGACACGACGGGTGGCGATAGTGCAACGTCATCGATGCCCAGCAATTCCACCGGTTCGACGGGGACCAGTCAGGGCTCGATGGGTGGTACAACCGGCAGCTCCGACAGTACCGCACCACATTGAGAATGATCAATCTAGCTGAAGCCGAGCTATTACCTGCAGCTCGCCTTCACGCTTGAAACAAAAAATACTATCCTCGGTTAGCTCAACAGCGCACGCCAGTTCAAACAGGGCGCAAGCGGACAGAATTTGAGCGGGTAGAAGCATCGTGATCGAAGAATGTCGATCTTAATGCTGGGCCAATCTGTTCCGCGTGCCCGGATCTATGCCACCTTTGCTACGTCCACCTGCGGTATCTGGAGAACAATTCTTGTTCAGCCGTCGTCGAATGGGCGCCCGATCGTTCTTGTCGAGGCTTGACCGAACGGACGGTGTCCGACTTTCGCCTGACACCGGGCCGTGTCTTCAGCCCAGCCCTGCAACACAAACAGGAGTACACGACCATGTCATTTTTCGATAAGATCGTCGCTGCCATCACGCCCCCCGAGAGCGAGGAAACCCGCATGGAGGCACGTACCAAGGCGCGCGCAAAAGCCAGTCCCGGCGACTGGCTGTCACAGGTAATCGACCATCACGATGAAATTGAAGCGCGCTTTGCCGACGTAAAGGCGGCGAGCGATGCCGGCACGCGCCGCGCCGCACAAAAGACACTGGCGCTGATTCTGACCGGTCATGCCAATGCAGAAGAGGCGGTCCTCTATCCTGCGCTTACCGATGAAGGAGAAAAAGCGCATGCAGGAATGGCCTATGAAGAGCAGGCGCTGACCAAGGTGCAAATGGCGCTGCTCGAGAAACTTGACCCCATGAGCGAAGATTATCGCGACAAGCTCGAGCATATCCGCGGTGCAGTGACGCATCACATGTATCAGGAAGAGAGCAGCTGGTTCCTTGATCTAAAGGACAAGGTTCCGGGTGTCGAACAGACCATGCTCGGCGACCGATATCGCGAGGAAATCGAACGCTATGTCGGTTCGGGGCTGCTATCGGCCTGAATGTACACGCCGACGCAGCTTGTTCGCTATGACAAGCGGCGTCGGCGGTATTACACCAAGGCGGCTCTACGCATCCTTCACGTAAGAGATCTCGTTCAGCTCGCTCTCAAGTTGTTAATAATTGTGGCGGCGCTACCGGCATCATCATGAGCCACTTCCAAGCGGCCATGTAGAGCCGATGTAGAGTAGAGCCAATGTAGAAATGCCAGATCAGAACATTTCACTCACAGCATCCGTTAGAGGAAAGAGACGGAGCACGGCTGCGACTGAAGAAACGGAGATGTTGTCTGCGGCCCCGTTGCGACTGGCGTGCGCCGGCCGATGGCACCGCCGGGGTCTGGAACAAGGAGCTTGCAGATAGATTGTCGCCAGCGTGACACGAGTGAGATGGATGCCTGCTTTGGAAGGCTTTGAGAAAACAGGCTAAGTAACTCAATGAATATCTTCTGGCAAATTGATCACTTCCGCGAATTCGACTTGCCCCAGGTTAGGATATCGATTTCGGATCGGAACGAAGCGATCCTGCTGTGGTTCCCGAATAGCCCCGCCGTGCTGGCAAGGGCCTCAGCGCCAGGAGCGTCCAATGTTCATGCATAATAAACGGTTACAATATACCGTTAGAGTAGCCGAACCAAATCCAGTGCTCGCGTCGCTTCTGTTAGAACAGTTCGGCGGACCCGATGGCGAACTTGCCGCGGCCATGCGTTACTTTACTCAGGGACTTAGCGAAATCGATCCAGGTCGTAAAGACTTGTTAATGGATATTGCGACAGAGGAACTTAGCCACCTAGAAGTCATTGGCTCGATCGTGGCAATGCTCAATACCGGTGTAAAAGCGAACTTGTCTGAGGCGGCGATGGAAGAAGCCGACCTTTATATGTCGATCAACGCTGGTGGCAACAGCCACACCCAATCGATCCTGTATGGCGGTGGGCCGTCGCTGACCAATTCGTCGGGCGTGCCATGGACTGCTGCCTATGTGGACAGTCGTGGCGATCCTACCTGCGATCTGCGTTCCAACATCGCCGCCGAAAGCCGGGCGAAGATCGTCTATGAGCGGCTGATCAACGTCACTGACGATCCCGGCATCAAAGAGGCACTGGGATTCCTGATGACGCGCGAAGTCGCGCACCAGAAGTCCTTCGAGAAGGCGCTCTACGCGATCACGGATAACTTCCCGGTTGGCAAACTGCCGGGCATCGAGCGGTTCGCGAACCTCTACGTCAATACCTCGCAGGGCGAGGGCGACATGAACGGGCCTTGGAACACGGGCGAGCAATGGGAACGCATCGACGATCTCACACAGAGCATGCCGATCGACGGCGGCGACGGAACGGCAAGCGTGGTGGTAAGCGCGGCCGACCGCGCGGTGCTGCAAAAGCTTGCGACGCGGACGAAGTCTTATCCGGATGTCAATCCGGCGACCGGGGCCGATCTTGGCGCTGGACCGGGAGCAGGGCGGATCACCGATGCCGATCTCGGCGCGGCAAACGACATCAGCGACGCCGCTCTACAGGCCAAGGCCAAGTAGCTAAAGTCGGCAAGTTTTTGGGGGCACGTCCGGCGATTTGGGCGTGCCCTCTGCTTCTTGAGGAGAATTATGCCCCCACCCCCTGCGATTGCGGCGCCGGATGGCATGATCTCCCCGTTGTACGAAGCTCCCAAGCAAGTATCACGTGGGCGCATCATCGTTCCACGCGGCGGTTCATTCTGGCGGAAACTTGCGGCTTTCTCTGGTCCCGGCTATCTCGTTGCGGTTGGTTATATGGACCCGGGAAATTGGGCAACGGGCATCGCCGCGGGCTCGGCCTTCGGTTACCAGCTGCTGTCGGTCGTGGTCATCGCCAACATCATGGCGATGTTTCTGCAGGCACTGTCCGCCAAACTCGGGATCGTAACCGGACTGGATCTCGCGCAGGCCTGCCGCGCACGCTATAGCCCGCCCGTTCGGGTGATATTGTGGTTGCTCTGCGAGACCGCGATCATCGCCTGCGACCTGGCGGAAGTGCTTGGCACGGCAATCGCGCTCCAACTTCTGTTTGGCCTGCCGCTGCTCTGGGGCGTCAGCCTGACGATCCTCGATGTCTTCATCATCCTCGCGCTGCAAAGACTCGGCGTTCGCTATCTCGAAGCTTTCGTCATCTCCCTGATCGTGATTATCGGAACCTGCTTCGCATTCGAACTGGTGATGGCACAGCCAAGCCTGGCCGGCGTCGCTGGCGGCATCCTGCCCACCGGGGAGATCGTGACGAACCCGACCATGCTCTATCTGGCGATGGGGATTTTCGGTGCAACGGTCATGCCTCACAATCTCTATCTGCATTCCTCGATCGTCCAGGCGCGGCGCTTCGGATCAAGCGACGAGGACAAGCAGGCAGCGCTTCGATTTTCCATCCTCGACAGCAGCTTTGCGCTGTTGCTCGCGCTGCTCATCAATGGCGCCATCGTCATTCTTGCCGCAGCTGCATTTCATGCCACCGGCAGGGTCCAGGTGACGGGTATCGAACAGGCATTCAAGCTGCTCAGCCCGGTGCTTGGGGTCGGTCTCGCCAGCACGGTTTTTGCTATCGGGCTGTTGGCGTCGGGTCAGAATTCGACAATCACGGGCACGCTCGCCGGCCAGATCGTCATGGAAGGCTTCACCGCTATGCGGATGAGCCCGTGGTTGCGACGAAGCGCCTCGCGACTGCTGGCGATCCTCCCGGCGTTTTTGGTGATCTATGTTTATGGGCCTGGCGCGACGGGCAAGCTGCTTATCGCGAGCCAGGTTGTCCTGAGCCTGCAGCTGCCATTTGCGGTGGTTCCGCTCATTCGACTTACTGGCGACAGACGAGTCATGGGCGCATTTTCCAACAGCTTATGGGTTGGCTGCCTGGCAGCAGTGCTCGCGGCAATACTCATCGGCCTGAATATGAAGCTGCTGGTCGCACTCCTGTGATAGGCTCTGCCGCTCGGCTCGCGGTCGTTACTCAGGGAAGTTCAGCCACCGGTTCCGGGAAGATAGTCCCCGGTGGCGTCGGCAAACTCGCACACCGCGGGCGGCTATGACGGTGGCCAGGCCGAATATGTGCGGGTGCCTTATGCCGATGTCGGACCGACGATCATTCCGGATCTCTCGCATGCGCGCATCGCTGACGCGTGGCCGTCGGGGTGCGGGTTACGAACTCGAGCGGTGAGACCTGCCGATCCTGCAGCTGTTGCCGCGATGAACGGGCGGGGGAGGACTCTGCGGAACCCGGTCGCGGCAAGGTCGTTTGATTCAATCGAATCTTTGTAACGGAAGGCAGAAATGGCAACGCTTGCGCTTCAGTCCGATGTTCCGGCTGTAAGCCCTTATGTTCTGGCGCTTCGTCAGTCACTGGCGTGCGGCGGCGGCAAGAAGCTGGACAGTTTTATAATCGGCGAATTGACCGTCGAAGTACGGCAAATGGCCAGTTCCGTCTGGGCGCTTATCCGGCGCGAGGGTAGAGGCGGGCTGGCGCTCCGCGCGGCTCACATCGAAGGCGAATTTTCCTGGCGACGAGCTGCGGCCGCATGCCGTCTCGGACGACAGGGTGGATTACCGGGTTCCGGCAAATGGCAGACTTGTGCTCACCTGGCAGTGACGCCAGCGGGCACAGGCAAAAGCGGCGGCCGGCGCCGAAGCAGTAGTCGATGCACTTGCCGCAGCATCACCGGAGGGAACCGTTAATTCAGCCCAGGCATGAGCAGACTTACAAGGCTGGTTGTGCCGGCACAGGCGCATGCCGGGCGGATAACCTAAAGTCAGGAAGTTATACCATGCAGATCAAGGCCATTCTCTTCGACATCGACGGCACGCTGGTCGACAGCAACGACATGCATGTCGTGGCCTGGGAGCAAGCGTTTGCCACCATCGGCGCGGCCTTCGATCGCCAGGTCGTGCACGACCAGATTGGCAAGGGTACGGACATGCTCGTCCCGACGATGCTGCCAAACCTTGACGAGGCAGCAGTCGAAAAGCTGGGGGACACGCATGGCGCGATTTTCAGGGCGAAGTTTCTGGCGAAGGTCAAGCCGTTCCCGAAAGCGCGTGACCTGCTTCAGCATGCGTACGGCCTCGGGCAGCAGGTCGTACTGGCGTCGTCTGCATCAAAGGCCGAACTCGACCACTATCTCGACCTGCTGGATGCCCGTGATCTTGTCGCCGCGACGACCAGCGCGGACGAAGTGAAACAGACCAAACCGGCTCCCGATATCTTCGCATCGGCATTGGCAAAATTGCCGGGGATCGGAGTTGACGAGGTCATTGTCGTTGGCGACACACCTTACGATATCGAGGCGGCGGCAAAGTGCGGGATCGCAGCCATTGCCTTGAGATCGGGCGCATTTTCAGATGAGTCGCTTCAGGAAGCCGGAGCGCTGGCGATTTACGATGACGCAGCAGCACTGCTTGCCGGCTACGCCACGTCTCCGCTTGGGAGTTGATCCGGTGGCGGGGGAAGCTGACCAGGAAGCGCAACCATCCGACCAACTCTCCGACAGCGAAAAAACCGCGGTAAACGACCGGGGATCGGGCTCGGCCAAGGTCGTTCACGAGGTCGTACGACTGCAGGGCGATGACGAACTCGACCGTTCGATCAAGTCGCTGCTGTTTTCGGGTTTCGCCGCCGGCGTGGCAATATGCGCTTCAATTCTGGCAGAATCTTCGATCCGCATGCACTTGCCTGATGCTGCCTGGGCGCAGCTCGTCATAGCAATTGGCTACACGGTTGGCTTTGTCATCGTGATTCTCGGCAATCTTCAACTGTTTACCGAAAGCACGGTCACCGCAGTCCTGCCGCTCGCGACCCATCCCACGATGCGCAATCTCGGCCGGCTCCTGCGTCTTTGGGCCGCCGTGTTTACCGCCAACATGGTCGGCACGTTTCTGGTGGCTGAGTTAATGGCCAGACAGATCATTCTTGAACCTGCACAGCTTGCCGCGGCGGTATCGATTTCGGCTTCCCTGCTGGCTCATGGTTTTGGAACGACGCTTTTGCTTGGCATGCCGGCAGGCTTTCTGATTGCCTCGATCGCCTGGATCCTGCCCAACGCGCGGGGTAGCGAGTTCTGGGTCATCATGCTGATCACTTACGCAATCGCACTGTGTGGTTTCAGCCATGTCGTGGCCGGGTCGGCAGAAGCCTGGCTGCTGATGCTAATGGGCAAAACCAATTTTGCAGGCGCTGTCGGCGGGTTCATCTTGCCCGCGCTGATTGGCAATATCATCGGCGGCACCGGCCTTTTTGCCGTCGTTGCACATGGCCAGGTGCGCGATGAAGTCCAGCCAGGCGATTGAGGCTGCATGACGAACGCCTTTGTGCATCGCAAGTTCATGGCGATCAGCAGCGATGCCAGGCAGACGACAGGATAGTTCGGCAACATCGATCGCCGCCATTGACGTTATCGGCAAAGGTGATGCTCTGATTTGGCGTAATGACGACAACATCCTTGCCGGTTTTACGCGAACCTTGCCGCGCAGCACTACGGCGCGGCCCCGGCCACTTTCTCGTGACACGGAAAAGCCGGTACCGGACGGTCACGACTTTGACCCCGGCCAGCACGCGGCAGCCTGTCAGTTGCTTGAAGCGGCATCCTGAGTATGCTTTTCAAAAGCTGCGCGCCACGAACCAGAAGGTGCCCAGTCCGATCAGGCCGGCGGCCGCGACATCGCCGACGATAGGCCTGGGCAGGGCCCACCGGCGGCTGACAAGGAAAGCCGTTACCAGCGTCAGCGCCATGACCAGCGTCAACTGGCCGATCTCGACTCCGACATTGAAGCCCAGCAACAACTCCGCGAGCCGGCCTGCCGGCAATTTGCTTTCCAGCAAATCGGCGGCAAAGCCGAAGCCGTGGATCAGCCCGAACACCAGCGTCACGATTAGCCGCACCCGTCCGGCATCGCGCAGATGCCCGGACACCAACAGGTAGTTGGCCGAAAACAGCCCGGCGCCGAGCAGCAGGAGCGGCGGCAGCAGCCCGATGCCGGCCAGCCGCAAGCCGGTCATCAACAATAGCGCGCCGCCAGTCCACAGCGCCACGAGGCCGGGCCGCCGCGTTGCCGAAGCGACATTTTCCACCCCGATCAGCGCGATGGTCAGCGCGACCAGCGCGTCGATATATTCGGCATGGGGGCGGATGATGCCGGTGACGGCCAGTGCCAGCGTAAGGCTGTGTCCGATGGTAAAGCCGGTAACGACGAAGATCAGGTCGCGCAGCCGGCGGGAGATCAGCACCAGCCCGACCAGGAACGACATGTGATCGACGCCGGTAAAGATGTGCATGATCCCCATCGCGACGAACTGTAGGAAGCCTGCATCCTGCAGGCGGTGCTGCGAGGCCGGCCCGGTGATGGCAATGGCCGGCACGTCGCGGGTCAGCAGCTGCTCGAAGAAATCGCCCTGCACCGTCTGGATCTGGGCAAAATTGGTATGGCTCGGTACAAGGTCGAAGAACGCCGTCGAGTGGATGACCATGTCGCGGGTATCCGGGCAGAGAAAGGCCAGTTCGATACGGCGGAAGCCGGCCGAGGCAGCGACGGCGCGCGGCGGCGTGGTCACCGGGCAGGGCTGTGCATGCGCCTCAACGCCCAGCTTGGGCACCAGATAGCCAAGCAGCCGGGTATCGTCGGGGGCGCGGCCAGCGGCAGTCAGCCGTGCCGCCTCGATGTCCGGCACGGTGAAGCCGACATGCACGGATGGGCCGTCGATCAACCAGGCGCTATGCGACTGGCTGCGGGTATGCGCAGCGGCAGTACCGGCCATCGCCATCATCGCCAGCCACGCGAACGCAATCCGGGCAATTCGCTGCATCAGCGCATATCCGGCGCGACCAGGACATCGGCCCGGCCGCGCAGGAAGCGGGCGTTGGCCGCCTCTACCGCGGCCAGCCGGTCGCGCGCATAATCCTCGCGCACCCGGTCCAGCGCCTGGCCATATGCCTGTGCGACGGGCGGCTGGTTGTCGATCATCACCAGGATGGCGATGCCCTCCGCCGTAGAAACGGGATCGGAGACCACGCCATTCCCAAGCTTGCGGGCAATGCCGAACAGGCGCGGCCCCAGGTGCAAGGCAGCGGCGAAATAATATTCCTCGCCATCATCGACCCTGCCGGTGGAGCGCAACCGATAGGTAGCGACCACCCTGTCGAGCGGCTGCCCTGCCCGCAATTTCGCGACGGCGGCCGTAGCCTGCAAACCGGCGCCGGACGGCAGCACGAACCAGTGCAGTTGCATCCGACCTTCGCTGGCATAGCGCGCCCGGTGGTCGACATAGTAGCGTTGCAACTTCGCGTCGGTGGGTACGCTTGCCAACACATCGGTCGCCAGCTGCCCGCGCATGGCCGCGACCAGCGCATTGCGCGTATCGGTGTCGTCGGTCGCCATGCCAAGCTCGACACCGCGCTGCACTGCCAGTTCCTCGGCGACCATGTCGCCCAGGACCGCGCTTTTTTGCGCAGGTGTGGCCTGGCCGAGCGATATTTCGTCGAGGGCGCGAAGCTGCGAGATGAAATCGACCCGCAGGATCGGCACGCCGTTGACGACCGCGACATCTTCGGGCGGGACCGAGGCCGTGCGCGTCCCTTGCGCGGTAAACAGGCCGAAGCCGGCTATGACCAGGCCAACCAGCGCACCCGTTGCCGCCAGCAGCAACGACCGCCGCGTATCGGGCTGGGCCAGGCTCCACTTCTCGCCATTTGTACGTTGCGGGTTCACGACGCATCCTTTCGAGCGGATTGGGAGGCGGAATAGGACAGCGAAGCCGTATAGACGGCCACGGCCCGGATCTCGGCGGGCGACAGACGACCGGCAAAGGCCGGGCTGACACCCTTGCGACCCTGCTCGATGGTTTGCCGCAGGACGGCTGGGGAACCGCCATAAAGCGTTACGGCATCGCGCAGGTTGGGTGCGCCGATCGCGCTGTCACCGCGCGCGTCCGGTCCATGGCAATCCCAGCACCCTGCCTTGGCGAAAACGGCGTGTCCCCGCGCTACGGCCTCCGAATTCGCCTGAAGGCCTTCATAGGATACGAGAAGTTGCACGATGTCGTCGACCTCGTCGGGAGTCAGCGTCGGCAGCGGCTCGGCGGCGTAGGGATGAAGGCTGGCATAGGCCGGCATGCTGGCGAGGTTCCAGCCTTTGGGATTGCGCGAGCGAATACCGTAGCGGACGATCGCTTCGATCTCGGCGACGCGCCCTGCTCCGTAGAGCCATTCGCGATCGGTCAGGTCCGGTTCGCCAGCGACGCCCCGACCACTTGGGCCATGGCAACCCGCACATTGCTCGAGGAACACCGCGCGCCCTTGCTGGAGCGCCAAGCGACGCAGGCCGCGCTGGTCCAGGATCGTGTCCGGGTCAGCGCGCAGGAGGCGTACTTCGCGCGAGTGATGATGAACCAGTGCCACAGCGACCAGCAGCAGGACCACTACGGCCGCTCCGGCGATAACAGGCATCGAACGAAAGGCCTGCCATACCAGCATGCGCCGCGTGGTTGGGTCCGCCTGCTTTCCCGTCAATTGAGCACTCCTCGTCTGCTGTGAAATCCAGCCGAGGGCCGCGCCCACCTACACGTAGCTACATGGAGACAGGAAACACGACATGACCGCCTTGGTGCGGTTGTCCGATGTTTGGAGCGCCTTCTCCAATGAGTTGTTCATCGTCCCTTATTAGAAAAAGTTGCTGCAACTCCATGGCGCAAACCTGTAGTCGATGCCCTCGTCACTTGCCGTTATTGGCAGCTTGCAAAGACATCGTTCAAAATGAACGAACCTAATTATTTACACGGCAAATGAATATATGAGAAAACCTCATCGATCCACCTTGACGAGCATGATAGCGGCTGTGCTGGCGATCGGCCCGGCGGCCACCGCCTGGTCGCAGGGCGGCCCGACCGGCGCTGGCCCGATCGCCAGTCCTGTGCCGGGTCCCGCCGAATGGTCGGCCATCGCCCGCTTGCCCGACCTGAGCGGGGTCTGGACGCCGGGGCCGCTCGACAAGTTCGAGGCGGGCAGCACCACCGCGCCGCCCTGGAAGCCTGCGATTGCCAGGCAGGTCGAGGCGCTGAAGAAACTGGAGGCCGAGGGGCGACCCCAGAACATCTATATCGATTGCCTGCCGGAGGGCCTGCCGAGTTCGGTCACGCAGACGCTGAATTCGGTCGAGTTCCTGGTGACGCCGGGACGCGTGACCATCCTGGGCGAGTTCGATGGCAATCGCCTGCGCCGCATCTGGACCGATGGGCGCGGCCACCCGGCGGACCCCGATCCGACCTTCAGCGGCCATTCGGTCGGTCATTGGGAGGGTAATACGCTGGTGGTCGACACGATCGGCTTCCTGCCCGAGGTGTGGATTCCCATGGGGCAAGGCGTCGGCATTCCCAACGACGGCGACATGCACGTCACCGAACGCATCACCCTGGTCGATGCCCGGACCCTGCGCGACGACATCGTCGTCACGGCGCCCAAAGTGCTGGCCGCCCCATGGCAGGCGTCACGTATTTTCACGCGCCATCGCGAGCGCGATTATGATTTCGTCGAATCCTCGTGCCGACAGGGAGATTTCTACGAGGACACCGACGCCAACGGCAATGCGGTGTTCAAGCCGATCCCCAAGGATGCGGGCGGCGCTCGCCTGCCGCCGGACCAGCCCGATCCCGGTCCTTCCAATCACACTCCCGGGGCCCATCGATGATGCGACCACTCTATTTCGCCGCCCTGATCGGCCTTGCCGCAGTTACCACCACGGTATCCGCCCACCACAGTTTTGCGATGTTCGATCCCACCAGGCCGATGACCTTCGACGGCACCGTCAAGACATTGCAATGGACCGCGCCGCACGCGATCGTGTGGATCGAGGCGGACAAGGTCGGCCAGTATGACGCGGGACTGTGGTCGCTCGAGCTACCCACCAGCCCAGGCAATCTCAGCAAGATGGGCTGGTCGCGCACCACGCTGCTGCCGGGCGACAAGATCCGGGTCGACATCGACCCGATCCGTGACGGCCGGCGCGCGGGCCGCTTCAAACGGGCGATCATCCTTGCCACCGGCAAAGTCCTGACCGTGGGCGCGGTGCCTGGCGCGGGAGCAACCGGCAAATGAGGAACATCGGCTTGCGCAAGATAATCCTGGGCCTTGCCCTGGGCACGATGCCGGCGCTGCTACCGGGCATTGCCGATGCCCAACCCGCACCGCCGAGCCACATCCTCGATCCAGCGCCCAGCGCGGCACAATGGGCGGCATTGGCCAAATTGCCCGACTGGAGTGGAACCTGGTCGCCGGACGTCACTGACCAGAATGCCCAGATCAAGACGAACCCGGTCCCCTGGAAACCGGAAATCCAGAAGCAGGTCGATCACTGGGTGGCCGAAGAACAGGCCGGACGACCAAATGGCTTGCTGCTCAACTGCCTGCCCCATGGCATGCCGGGACTGATCCTGATCACGCACAACGCCCAGGAAATTCTGTTCACGCCCGGTCGCGTTACGCTGCTGGGCGAATCCGACGGCAACCGGCTGCGCCGGATCTGGACCGATGGACGCGGCCACTCGCCCGATCCGGACCCGAGCTTCCACGGCGAATCGATTGGCCACTGGGAAGGCGACACGCTGGTCGTCGACACCATCGGCATCCTGCCGCAGGTATTTCTGGCGGTCAGCGAGTCGGTCGGCATTCCCAACGGTGGCGACATGCATATTGGCGAGCGCATTCACCTGGTCTCTCCCGATACGCTGGCGTTCGATCTCACCATCGATGCGTCGCACGTCCTCACCCATCCATGGACCACCCGGCGACTGTTTCATCGCAAGCGTGAGCGCAGCTTTGCCATTTCCGAGGGTGTGTGCCGCCAGGGCGATTTCCAGGACGGCAAGGATGAATGGGGCAATGCCATTTTCGAGCCCAACTATCAGCATGACGGCAATGTCCTGCCGCCCCCCAGCAAATGAGATCACCGATGCGCCTGTTTCGATCTGCTGCAATTGCTACGCTCGCCGCCTTGGCCCTTTCGTCGCCGGTGCGCGCTCACCACAGCTTCGCGATGTTCGATCCGGGCAAGGTGATCACGCTCAACGGCACGGTGAAGGAGTTCCGCTGGGTCAATCCGCACGTCTCGCTATTCGTGCTCGCGGATCATCCCGGCGGTGCACCCGAGTTGTGGGCGGTCGAGCTTACCAGTCCGGGAAATCTGACCCGACTGGGCTGGAGCCGCCGATCGCTGAATCCTGGCGACAAGATCGTTGTCGAGGTCAATCCGCTGCGCAATGGCGAAAAGGGCGGTGGCTTCCGCAAGGCAACCCTGGTCGCCAGCGGTCAGGTGCTGCAGGCCCGGCTGATCGATATCGAGAAAAACGGCGAGAAGTGAGCGACCGTCTTCGACCCTATTTCATATGGGCGGCGCTCATAGCTTAATGATATTTTTGGTGTGTGCGTCCGACCCTTTGCCTTTTCGCCGACCGCGCGGCAACAGCAGCAACCGGCCGCTGTCGACCGCCCTGCCTCGAGGCTGAACCCTGCGATGTCTTTTCTGGTCAACTTCGCCACCTGGCTGTCCAAGTCGGGCCTGACCTCGCTGGTGACGCGGGACTCCTGGCTCGTTCCTGCCTTGCAGGTGGTCCACATCATCGCAATCGCTGCCGTCATCATCGCTGCGGTGTTGATAAATCTTCGCGTCCTGGGGCTGGTCGAACGACAATACCCTCTCCGGGAGGTGGTCGACCGCACCTTTCCGATTGTCTGGATCGCGCTGGGCGTCCTGGCCTTCACCGGCGCCTTGCTGATTGCCAGTGAGCCTTACCGGGCGCTGTTCCGCACGGCTTTCTGGCTGAAGATGGGGTTGATCGTCATAGCGGTGACTGCGACCGCTGCCTCGCGCGGACGCTTCGCCGGGCTGACCGATATGGCGAAACCGGGATCGCCAGTCGATCGCTGGGTCCGCCGGGTACTGGCGGTGATGGCGCTGCTCGCCTGGGCCGGGGTGATCTTCTTCGGGCGCTGGATCGCTTACGCCGATCCCTGGCCCGGTGCCCCCGGCTGACCCTTTCGTACCCGGAGACGACATGTCCATCGATGCTTTGGCGCAACGCCTGTCCGCCACCCCCCTCGCCGAGACGCTGACCGATTCCAACTGGCTGTTCGGGACAATCGAAGCCGTCCATGTGCTGGCGCTGTCGCTGGTCCTGGGCTCGATCGCGTTCGTCGACCTGCAGTTGATCGGGCTTGGCCTCCGTGATCGGTCGCCGCACGAGACCATTGCCCGGATGTTACCCATCACCTGGGTAGGCTTTGCGCTGGCGGCAACAACCGGCACCTTGATGATCTTTGCCAACCCCATCGGTTATTTCACCAATATCTTCTTCCGCATCAAGCTGTTGTTGCTGGTGACCGCGGGCCTGAACGTCCTGGCGTTTCATTTTGGCGCGGCGCGCTGGCTGGACCAGCCAAGGGCGCTGGCGCCCCGTGTGTCGGGCGCCGTTTCGCTGGCGATCTGGCTAAGCGTGGTGGTTTGCGGACGCTGGATCGGCTTCACCATCTGAGATGAAAGGTGGCCCCGCGCCGCCGCAATCCTCGACGACAGCGCGACAGCATGCGCATCGCCTATTTCAAAATTCAATGCTTCGTCGATTGCTTCTCATTATCGAACGCCGCTGCCCGCGCGCTAAGCTGTTGCCTCCGACCATCGAGAGGATCAACAATGGCACAGCCTTCCCTCCGCGACCGCTTTGCTGCCCTGCAGGCCGAACGCGAACAATCCTGGCCGCCGGCACAATTGGCGCGCAATGCGGCGCAGCGAAAGGTTCTGGTCGAGCGTCACGAACCTGCAAAACAAGCTGCCTTGGGCGTGGCGTTGCCAGCCTTTACGTTGATCGACCAGGATGGCGCGGCGCTTTCACGCGACGGCCTGACGGCAAACGGCCCGGCAGTATTGATTTACTTTCGTTTCGGCGGCTGCCCGGCGTGCAATCTCGCCCTGCCCTATTACAACGAGAGCTTGTGGCCGGGCCTGAAATCCGCGGGTATTCCGCTGGTCGCGGTCAGCGCCCAGATACCGGTCGATCCAGACCTGATCGCCCGTCACGGCCTGGGCTTCGCGGTTGCGTCCGACCCCGGCTACGCGCTCGCCCGCTATCTGGGTATCACGTTCTTTCCCGAGGAACAGCCCACGGTCAAACCCGGTGACAAATGGATTGGAGCCACGTTAGGCACCGATAGCTATGAGATCACCAAGCCGGCGATCGTTATCATCAACGCCGATGGAACGCTCCGCCACCTGGAAGCAAGCCCTGACTGGTTGGTTCGACCCGAGGCCGACACGATCCTGGCTCATCTGCCCGAGGTGGTCACGGCGCCTGCCTGACTAAGGCCGTTGGTGTTGCGGTGGTCTGGCTGCTTCGCGCAACAGATCACCAAACCCGGAAGAATTCGCGGGTCTCGATCCAGTACGGCGCCATGACCGGAAAATCCTGAACTCGAATAGTGTCCGACAAGCCGCAGACGTCATCAGTATATCTCAATTAATTAGTAGAGAATTCATAAGACCTGGCTGTCGGTGCCGCTTATGATCTCCTTCAGCGATCCGGCCGCCGCAAGGTGGTGAAGCCGTGATCGAAAAAGGGGGCAGCAAACCGTGTTGACGTTCAAACCACTCGTGCAAAACGCTTGCGGAGCTTTGGCTAAAGGCTTTCCGGGACGCCCGATAAAGCCGTCCGGCTCGAAATCACGCTAGTGGCACCGGCCCGGCGGGCCACACCTGCCCGGTGACCGATATGGCGGGGCAGTGCCTCACGCCCGGGGAAACGCTCGCGCAGGGCACGGGCTTGACCGCCTATCACACCTGATTTTTCGCGGTAGTTATCCAGTCGCGCCTCGGCGCGCCGCCTGATCCAGCATCCGGCAGGCCTGCCAATCGACCGCAAACCGCAACCAACCTGAATCCCGCAGCGGGCGATTGCCGGCTGTCGCATGTCGTCCCGAAAAGGTTATACCAATGCCCTCTATCAGACTCCAAATCGCTGCGAGCCGTGTCACTTCACGCTTCACCATCGGCCTGCTTCTCGCGAGTGCCGGCTGGAGCGGCGTTGCCTTCGCCGATAGCCCAGAAGCAACCGCGACCGCGACCGCCGGCGCCGCATTACCTGAAAGCGACGCTGGCATCATCAGCGATATCGTCGTCACCGCCACCCGCAGGGAGACCAGGCTCCAGTCCACCCCGGTTGCGGTCACCGTGATCGGCGAGGAGTTCAGGCGAACGCTGAACGTCGTGACGACACGAGACCTGGCCGGGCAGGTTCCGGGTCTCTACACCGCTCCATCCGGCATTACCCCGCTGACCAACACCTTCTTCATTCGCGGCATCGGCAACAGCGACCCGATCTTCGACCCGACTGTCGGCGTGTACCTTGACGACGTATATCTGGCTCGCGCGATCAACGGCATGACCGACCTGACCGACGTCGAGCGGGTCGAAGTGCTGCGCGGCCCGCAGGGTACGCTGTTCGGGGCAAATTCCTCCGGCGGTGCGATCCGCTATGTCACCCGTACCCCGACCGACAAGCTGGAAGCCAGCAGCGATATCGGCTATGGCAATTACAACACCGTCAACGCGCATGCGTATCTTGCCGGAGCCTTGGTTCCCGGACTGCTGGATGCCAGCATCGCCGTCGCTCACGACCAGCATGACGGCTACACCTGGAACCCGTCGCAACAGGACCATGTCAACAACCAGAACACCACCGGCAGTCGCATCAAGCTGGTGTTCACGCCTACTGCCAGGCTGAAAGTCACGCTGTCGGCGGATGGCACCATCGACCATTCGCAGGCGGCACAATATACGCCGACCACTTATAACGCCTCGAACCCGGCGCTGTCCGGTCTGGGCGCAATCACCGGCGGCACGCTGTACAGCCCGACCTCGCTGGCCGGCTATCAGGCCAACGTCAGCTATGCCGGGCGACCGGGGATCAACCGTTCGCACGCGGGAGGGGTAACCGCACGCATCGACTACGTTTTCAATCCCCATCTGGCCCTGCATTCGATCAGCGCACTGCGTGCTTTCAACCAGGCCCCGGTCAATTATAACAACGATGGCCAGAACCGCCTGCCCTATGACGCGGCGCAGCCTTCGCCGGTGGATATTTCCGACAATTACATCACTTACCGCCAGCACCAGTTTACCCAGGAATTCCAGTTGCAGAGCAATTGGAACCGGTTCGATTTCACAGGTGGGCTTTATTATCTGTTCGAGAATTTTTCCAGCAACCGTATCGGTTATGTCACCGGCCTGCCCCAGTCGAACACGGCACTACCCGCCGCACCGTTCGACCAGATCGGCGATACGATCACCCGCAACTATTCAGCTTATCTGCAGGGCAATTATCATCTCACCGACAAGCTGACGATCACCGCCGGCGGCCGTTACATCATCGAGCATCGTGCCTTTGCGTTCAACGGCGTCAATGACGATCTGTCCGGGAACGCTATCGATCCATTGCTCTACCCGCAGGTTCTTACCGGCGGCACGATCCCCAGTCTGGGCGTGAATATTTCTGCTTCTCAGGTAAATTTCAACAACTCGTCGATTCTCAACGTCAAAACCTGGCGGGCCTTTACCCCAAAGGGCGGTCTTTCATACCAGATCACGCCAACGGCGTTTTTCTTTGCCGACTATGCCAAGGGCTTCGACGCCGGCGGCTTCAACAACCGCGCACTGACTTTGGCCACGGCATTGCCCTACAGTCCCGAAACCGTGAATACCTATGAGGGCGGGTTCAAGACGGACTGGTTCGACCACCGCCTGCGCATCAACGCGACCGGGTTCTATAATGACTACATCAACCTGCAAACCGCAGTTTCCGCCTATAGCCCTGTTTCGGGCACCTATGTCAGTACGCGCGGCAACGCACCTTCGGCGCACACCGCTGGATTTGAACTCGAAACATCCGCGCAGCCCACCCGCAACCTGCTGCTGGCCTTCAACGTTTCCTATTTGCAAACGCGGTATGATAATTATTCGGCGCCATCCTATGGCACTGTCCCTGCCTATAATTATACCGGCAAGCAGTTCGCGGGCCAACCGCAGTTGCAATATTTCGCGTCTGTCGCCTGGTCGATCCCCGTCGACCGCTACGGGACGCTGAAATTGGGCGGCAGCGGCAATTACGAGACTTCGTTCTTTTCCGACACGATCAATAGCCCTCAGTATCGCATCGCCGCGCACGGCTTTGCCAATGCTTTTGCAAGCTTTGAAACCAGCGACCAGCGCTGGAACTTTACGCTGACGGCGCGCAACCTGACCAATTCCTTCTATTACTCGACGCTGACCCCAATCGGCGCCGCGATCAAGGCAGGTCCGTACGCCGGTACGTTGCTGCTGCAAGGTGCCCAAAATCCGCCCCGCACCGTGTTCTTCAAAGTCGGTTATACATATTGAACCTGGGCTGAAGCCGGGCCGGGCTTGGTCAAGGAACCACCAAGCCTGGTTCGAAGGGAATGGTTTCCGGCATGCTGCGGATCGCGTGGAGCCATTGCTCCCCCCCGGTCCGGGTTGCCGATCGGGCAGCTGGGTCCATGCCAGCGGCCCGCCGACCTCATTCATCACCGTGGCATGCACCCGGTATGTCAGCCGACCAGAGCTGCCGGAACCGCGTCCCTGGCGTGGCCAGCGACCTTGTCGGGTTGGCTGTCGCTGAAATCGAGCACCACGCGCGATGGCACTTCACCGTGTTCCAGTCGCTCGAAGACGCTGTTGATCGCCGACAGCGGCTGCAACTCGATATCCGCATGGACCTTGCCTCGCGCGGCGAAGTCGAGGCATTCGGCCATATCCTGCCGGGTACCGACGAAAGACCCGCGCACGGTGACGCATTTTGCCACCAGATCGAAGATGTCGAGCGGGAAAGTGCCCGCCGGCAAGCCGTTCAGCACCGCGATGCCATGCCGGCGAGTCATCGCCACGCCCTGCTGGAACGCCGACAGCGAGGCGGCGGTGATCAACACGCCATGCGCGCCGCCGCCGGTTTCGCGGAGCAAGGTTTCGACCGCATCGTCGGACCTGGCATTGATGACCAGATCGGCGCCGAGGCGGGTTGCGTGCGCAAGCTTGCCGTCATCGATATCGACGCCGACGACCAGCAGCCCCATCGCCTTGGCGTATTGGATCGCGAGATGGCCCAAACCGCCGCAGCCCGAGATGGCAACCCACTGGCCGGGCTTCGCCTCGGTTTCCTTGAGTCCCTTGTAGGTGGTGACACCGGCGCAGATCAGCGGCGCGGCGGCCTGGGGGCTGAGCCCCCTGGGGATGTGAGCGACGTAATTGGGATCGGCCAGGACGTATTCGGCAAAGCCGCCGTTCCTGGTGTAGCCGCCGAATTCAGCGGTGAGGCATTCGGTTTCCCACGCCGACAGGCAGTATTCGCAGTGCCCGCAGGCCGAATAGAGCCACGGGACGCCGACGCGGTCGCCTTCCTTGACGATGGTCACCCCGGCGCCCATCGCCACGACGATGCCGATCGCCTCATGGCCGGGAATGAAGGGCGGCACCGGCTTGAGCGGCCAGTCGCCGTTAGCGGCATGCAGGTCGGTATGACAGACGCCGCAAGCCTCGGTCTTGACCAGGATCTGGCCCGGACCGGGCATCGGAATCGGCCATTCCTGAAACTCCAGGGGCTTTCCAAAAGCCGTGACGACGGCGGCATGCATGGTCTTGGCAATCATGGTAAGTTCCTTTGTTGGGACAGGGGAATCAGAAGCCGAGCGTGATCGAGGCAACGACATGGCTGTGGTAAAGCCTGCCATCCGCATGTGCGTCGGTGTCGGTGTAGCGCAGGCCCACGCCGATGTGCTTGTCGAAGGCATAGCCGGCGCCAAGGTTCCAGGTGGTGTAGCTGTTGCCCGCGTCGATCTGCTGGCGACCGACGGCGGCGCTGGCACTCAAGCGGCGCGTGATCTGGAACGCCGCATTGCCTTCGTAATAGGTCGCAGGCCGGTGCGAGCCGAAATAGTCGAAGGCGTGATTGACGGCACCACCCAGCCTGATCGGCCCAAAGCTGCGCGACACGCCGCCGCGCAATTCAATCGTGTCGATGGCAATTCCGGGCGCCGCGCCGATATAGCCGTAGCGGATCAAGCCAACATCGAAATCGAACTTGCCCAGAGACGGGGCCCAGCCTCCCGACAGGTCATATTCGACATCGATGCCATTGTGGAAATCGACGTTCTCTGCGCCGGCCGCAAGGTAGAAATGGTCGTAGCTGACCTTGACGCCACCAAAGGCGGCAGCATTGTCTTCGGTCTGGCTGACGCCGCGGAAAATATAGTTCGACGCGCCCGTCAGGCTGAAGCTGAATACGGGTGCAGCCAGCGGCTCGATCGATGGCGCGGGTGTCGCGGCGTCGGTTGCCACCATCTGTGCGTGCGCGGCTGACGCGCCGCCCGCCAGCACGGCCAGTGTCAAGGCGATCGGGGCGATGCGGGTGATGCGGGCTATCATGCCGCAGCCGCGCCCAAACCGCGTACAGCCTCGATCATCTTGACCAGCACAGCTTGGGCATCGCCGTAAACCATGTTGCAATTGGGTGAGTAGAACAGCGCGTTCACTATTCCGGAGTAGCCTTTGCCCTGGCCGCGCTTGATGACGTAGACCTGCTTGGCCTTGTCGGCATCGAGGATCGGCATGCCGTATATCGGCGAGGATTTGTCGGTGCGCGCGGCCGGGTTGACCACATCATTGGCGCCGATGATCAGCGCGACATCGGTGGTGGCGAATTCCTCGTTCACGTCTTCCAGTTGGTAGATCATGTCGTAAGGGACGCCGGCTTCGGCCAGCAGCACGTCCATCTGGCCCGGCATCCGTCCGGCGACCGGGTGGACGGCGAACTTGACCGAGACCTTGGCAGCCAGCAGCAGCTTGACGAATTCATAGAGCTTCTGCTGGGCATGGGCGGCGGCCAGCCCATAGCCGGGCACGATGATGACGCTGTTGGCATAGCGCATCTTGATCGCCGCGTCGGACGCGTCGGTCGGCCGTTCCGTGCCCTGGATGGCGCCGCGCCTGGGCTTGGCCACGGTCCCGAAATTCGTGAACAGCACATTGGCGATCGAGCGGTTCATCGCCCTGGCCATGATCACCGTCAGCAGCAGGCCGGCTGCGCCCACCACCATGCCGGCGATCATCAGCGCTGGGTTTTGGAGGACGAAGCCTTCCAGCCCCACGGCCAATCCGGTAAAGGCGTTGTAGACCGAGATCACCACCGGCATGTCGGCGCCGCCGATCGGCAGGGTCATCAATATCCCGAACACCATGGCACAGGCGAAGAAGATCCAGATCCAGCTCGACGTCGCCAGCACCAGGCCGCCGACGCCAAGCGCGGACGCCACGATCACCCCGGCCACGGCGAGTGTCGCCAGCATCACCGCGCCATTGGCGAATTGCTGGCCCTTTACCCGCAACGGCTGTTCGAGCACGCCGTCGAGCTTGGCCCACGCAATCAGCGACCCTGACAGCGAGATTGCGCCGATCAGCCCGCCCAGCAGTGTGACGACCAGCGCGGTCACGCCCGTGGTGCGACCGCCAAACAGCTCCATTGCCGCGATCGCGCCGGCAGCGCCGCCGCCCATGCCGTTATAGATCGCGACCATCTGCGGCATGGCGGTTGTCGCCACCTTGCGCCCGACGACCCAGGCGCCTCCCCCACCGATCAGTAGGGCGGCAACCGCTAGCGCGACGTTGACGGGCAGGTGCGGTCGCGCCGCTGCATCGACGGAAAACACATAGAGAAAGCTGGCCAGCACGGCAGCGACCATGCCTATTCCGGCGACGCGGATGCCTGCCGGCGCGGTTGCCGGCGAAGACATCTGCTTCAGCCCGAACAGGAACAGGAATGCTGCGCCGAGATCAGCCGCGCCGATCACGAGTTGGGGGATGACGGTAAACATGGCGGACCTCAGCTTTTCTTCAGATGATGGACCCGGCCGTGCGTCGGGGGCGGTTTAGCGGCGCTGGTCTTGAACATGGCAAGCATGCGGTCGGTCACGGCGTAGCCGCCGGCGGCATTGCCCGCGCCCAGCAGCACCGCGAAAAAGCCGATGCCCTGCTCCTGCGCGGTACTGGCATTGAATAGCGCGAACAGGCCGCCAACCACGACGATGCCGTGGACGAAATTCGATCCTGACATCAGCGGCGTGTGCAGGATCGCCGGCACGTTGCCGATGATAACCCAACCCGCGAAGCCGGCCAGCATGAAGATATAAAGCGCGACGAACCCGGTCATGGTGATGTCGAAATGCATGGCAAGTATCCGATCTGCTCAAGCCGCTTTCGCGGGCGATGGGGCGGGCTTGACCTCGGCGTCGCAGAACTTGCCGTCGCGGGTCAGCGCGGTCCGGGCGATCACTTCGTCGGTCCAGTCGATGGTGATGATGTTGTCCTTCATCATCAGCGCCAGCAGCGCATACTGGTTCTTGGCGTAAAGCTCGCTGGCCGCCCGGCCCAGCAGTGACGGGACGTTGAGCGGTGCGACGATCGTAACCGCGCCCACCGTGATGGTCTCGCCGGGCACGGTATCCTCGCAATTGCCGCCGCCGTCGGCAGACAGGTCGACGATGACCGCGCCAGACTTCATTCCCGCGACCTGGCGCTTGCTGACCAGCTTGGGCGAAGCGTTGCCGGGAATCGCGGCAGTGGTGATGATCAGATCGGCGGCCTGGATATGCTGCGTCAGCGCCGCATCGACCTGAGCTTTTTCCTCTGCGGTCAACGTCCGTGCATAGCCGCCCTTGCCGGTGGCATCGACGCCGGTATCGACGAACGTGGCGCCCAGCGACAGCACCTGCTCCTTCGTTGCCGGGCGCACGTCATAGCCTTCGACCACGGCGCCGAGACGCTGCGCCGTGGCGATGGCTTCGAGTCCGGCCACCCCTAGCCCCATCACCAGCACTTTGGCCGGCCCGATCACCCCCGCGGCGGAGGTGATCTTGGGCAGCACCCCGGTCATGTGGGTCATGCCCAGCGCCACGGCGTAATACCCTGCCAATGCCGATTGGCTGGATAGCGCGTCCATCGACTGCGCCCGCGAAATCCGGGGGATGCGCTCCATCGCAAAGCAGGTAATGCGCCGCGCCAGCAGCCGCTTGACCAGTTCCGGCTCGTTGGCGGCATAGACGAAGCACACCAGGATCGCGCCGGGCTGCATGGCGTCAATCACCTCCAGCGCGGGGGGCTGGACTGCCAGCACGACGTCGGCAGCGCGCACCATGGCGATGCGGTCTTCCAGGATCGCGACATCGCTGAAATCGGTATCGGCAATCTTTATCGCGTGGGCGGCGCCGGCCTGCATATGCAATCTGGCGCCCAGCTTGATTAGCTTGGGGACGACCGCAGGGGTCAGGGCGACGCGCCGTTCGTTCGGCTGCGTCTCCTTAAGGACGGCGACGTTGACGTACATCGAAAGGTTCCAATATTTGGGAGTTGACGACGGCGAGGGCGCTGATCCGCGCCCTCGCTCGTGGCAGTCAGGCCGGAGCGTGCAGGAGCGCGGTGCGAACCAGCTTCTTGTTGACGAATTGCTGGATGCCCATGTCGCCCAGTTCGCGACCGTAGCCGGAGTCCTTGATCCCGCCGAACGGCAGCTCCGCGTCGGTCCAGTCTATGTTGTTGATGAACATCATGCCCGTTTCGACCCGGCTCGCCACCCGCTTGCCGCGCGCAATGTCCCTGGTCCACACCGAGCCGCCCAGGCCAAAGTCGGAGTCATTGGCGAGAGCGATCGCCGCCGCTTCGTCCTCGACCCGGAAAAACAGCGCCACCGGACCGAAGAACTCGTCGCGAAAAGCGGGGTTGTCGGGCATGATATCGGTCAGGATCGAGGGTTGCATGTAGGAGCCGGGGCGATCGACGCGCTTGCCGCCCAGCAACAGCCTGGCGCCCTTGGCCACGGCGTCCTCGACCTGCGCCAGCAACTCCACCAGCGCCGCTTCGCTCGACAACGGGCCAAGCGTGGTCGCCTCGTCCATCGGGTCGCCGGGTTCGAGCGCGGCCAGCGCCGCCTGGAAACGGGCAATGAATTTATCAGCGATGCTATCGACGACGATGAAGCGCTTGGCCGCGCAACAGGTCTGGCCGGTGTTGTACATCCGGCCCCACACCGCCCACGGTACCGTCAAGTCGAGGTCGGCATCCTCCAGCACGATAAAGGCGTCGCTGCCGCCCAGTTCCATTGACGAGATCTTGATGTTCTGGCCCGCGCGAGCGGCAATGGCCCGGCCCGCCGCGACGCTGCCGGTCAGGCAGATACCCTTAATTCGGGGATCATCGACCAGCTGGTTGGACTGGTCATGCGAAATGAACAGATTGGTATACAAACCTTCCGGTGCGCCGGCATCGAGCAGCAGTTGTTCGAATGCGAGCGCGCATTGCGGAACGATGCCGGCATGCTTCACCACCAGCGTATTGCCCGCCATCAAATGCGGCCCGGCGATCCGCGCCAGCTGGTAATAGGGGAAGTTCCATGGCTCGACGCCGAAGATCACGCCGATCGGGCTGCTCTCCATATGCGCTTCGCCTCGCGACGGGTTCAGCTTGACCGGAGCGAGAAAACGTTCTGCGTTCTTGGCGTAATAGGACAGGATGCGCGAGCTGAACTCGACCTCACCGCGCGCCTCGCCGATCCGCTTGCCCATCTCCAGCGTCATGGTGTGCGCAAAGGCGTCGGCCTGTTCGTGCAGCAGTTCGGCAGCCTTGGCGATGATCACCGCGCGCGCTGCATAGCTGGTGTGGCGCCAGGTTTCGAAACAAGCCTGGGCCTTGGCGACCTTGCTTTCGTATTCACCCGAAGTGATATCGGCGAATCCCTTGATGAGCTTGCCATCGAAGGGGCTGAGGCTTTGATAGGTCATGGTCGATCCCTTTTTCGTGTGGCTCCACCAGAGACGAAAGACAGGGCGTTGTTGTTGATCTTCGTCAACTCGGTTGGATTTGATGGAATGAGCACGCGGATTTTCGACTGACCGAATAGCCGGGTACGAACTAGAATCGCGGTTCCAGCTCGCGATCCGCGCCTGGGGAAAACAGGTCGGTTTTTGCCCGAGTTCGGGCTTGCACGATGCCGATAAGCCCGGCGAAGCAGGCGGCGACAGCGGCGATCTCCAGGGCCAGCGTGGTGGGGGCGGCGATGCCGCTATGAAAGAGCAGCGCGACGATACCGGCGCCGCTGGCCTGGCCGAGATGGCGGCCGGTGGCGAGCAGCCCGCCGGCGGCGCCGCTGCGCTGCCGCGGCGCCGCCGAAATGATCGCGCGATTGTTGGGAGACTGAAAAAAGCCGAAGCCTATGCCGCATAAGGCCATGCGCCAGGCGATGTCGAACCCCCCGGCATCGACGGGCAGCATTGCCAGCGTCGCCAGACCGATGGCGAAGACGAATAGACTGGTCGCACAGAGCATGCCGCCGGGGAAGCGATCCGCGAGGCGGCCGGCGAACAGCGCGGCGACGGCCGCCGCCACCGGCCAGGGCGTCATCAACAGACCGGTCTGGACCGCGCTATGGGCAAGGCGATCCTGAAGATGGAAGGGCAACGCCGCGAACGCGAGCATATAAGCGGCGAAGGCTACCACCATTGTTGCAAGCGATAGACGCAGCTTGGCAATCTTCAGCAGATCGGTTGGAAACATCGGGTGAGGCCGGCCCGTTTCCCGACGAATCATGAAAATCGCCGCCGTGACCCCTCCGGCCAGCGCCAGCGCCGCCAGCGCGCCGCCGGCGCCGGCCAACCCCACCACGCCGACGATCAGGCCGCCGACCGCAAGCGCGTTCAACACCGCCGCCAAAAGGTCGAAGGGCCGGCGCTGGTCTGCGACGACCGGTAGCGTACGGAGGGCAATGGCGATTGCCGCAATGCCGATCGGGAGGTTCACCGCAAACAGCCATTGCCACGTCGCAATCGATAGAATCGCGGCAGAGAACGTCGGACCGAGCGCCGAGCACCCGGCGATGACCACGGCGTTGAAGCCGATGGCCCGCCCGAGCATTCGCTCGGGATAGGTAAAACGGACGATCGCGGCATTGTTGCTGAACATTGCGGCGGTACCCAGCCCCTGGGCGGCACGGGCAAGGACCAGTTGCGCCAGATCCTGCGACATCGCGCAGGCCAGCGATCCGATCACGAATACGATCATGCCGCCGATATAGACGGAGCGGTAGCCAAGCGTGTCGCCGAGCGCGGCGAGCGGGAGCAAGGCTACGATAATGGCCAATTGGTAGGCGTTGACGATCCACAAGGCGTTCGCGGGCAACACCTGCAACTCGCCCGCTATCGTCGGCAACGCTACATTTGCGATGGCCCCATCGAGCACCGCCATGCCGATCGCCAGCCAGATGGCTGTGACCGCCCAATATCGTCGAGGTGTCGGAAGGCCGTCGCTATCCGGCAAGTGCCGGGACCTCGACGCTTGCGGCAGGCACGGGCATGCCGCGAAGGCTCTTGCCGATCACGGCATGCTTGATTGCCAGCTTGATCCTCTGCCGCTCCGGAGTAAGGATTTCAGATCGAACCATGGCGGCGGCCAAGGCTTTGCCATAACAGCGGGCAATCCGGTATCGATCGCGAATCGGGGACGATATAAGACGCGGCGGCGATAGCTCTGCCTGAGCCGGAAAGGCGAAGTGATGACGGTGCTCGTTCTCGGGTCGATCAATCTCGACATGGTCGTCACGGTCGAAGCTTTGCCACGCCCAGGCGAAACGGTGCTGGCGGAAAGCGAACGGAGGTCGCCCGGCGGGAAAGGTTGCAACCAGGCAATCGCCGCCGCGCGCATGGGCGCCTCCACGGCAATGATCGGCGCGGTGGGAGACGACGAGGCGGGTGCCTTTATGTTGCACCATCTTGCTGCGAACCGCATCGATGTCGATGGGGTCGTCCGTTACCGCGATATACCGACCGGATTGGCGCGTATCGCCGTCGATCGCCACGGCGAGAACCAGATCATCGTCATCCCAGGCGCCAACCGCAACGTCAGTCCCGGCCAAATCGCCCACGTCGGAGCGGAGACGAATGTCGTGCTCGCCCAGCTTGAGGTTCCCGTGGCTGCGATCGCGGCGATTTTTGGAGCTGCTGCCGGACGCTTGCATATCCTCAATGCCGCACCGGCGATCGACGAGGGCGCCAAATTGTTCGCTGCTACGGACGTCCTGATAGTCAATCAGCTCGAACTTGCATGGTATGCGGGCCTCGCCGTCGCGCCGATAAACGCGCAAGAGGCCTTGGCAGCGCGCAGGCTGATTACACGCGCCGATCAAGTCGTCGTGGTGACGCTCGGTGCGGCCGGTTGCATCGCAGTTCGCGCCGATAGCCACGTTTTCGTGCCCGCCTTTCCAACCAAAGTCGTTGATACGACCGGTGCGGGCGATTGTTTTTGCGGAGCGCTGGCCGCGCTTCTCGACGAGGGCAGCACTATCGAGGACGCGCTGACCTTCGCTAACGCGGCGGCGGCGCTCTGCGTGCAGCAGCCGGGCGCGGGGAGCGCGATGCCGAAACGGGCCGAGGTGAATTCGCTGGTCGCTGCGGCCGGCAGAACTCACCGACCGGAATGATCCTGCGGGCCCGATCATGACAATTCATCAAGCAGCGGGCGCTGGCTCTATAAGGAAGCTCGTCATGCCGATCGATTTGTATTCGATGTGGTCGACGGGAACGCTCACCCGATCGTCCGGCTCGCGTGCGCCCAGCACATAGAGCAGCGGCCAATAATGATCCGGGGTTGGCTGCGCGAGCTTCGAGAAGGCCGTCTTGTCGGAATGCTGCACAACGGCAAACGGATCATCGTCGACCACGGCGTCGCGCACAGCATCGCTGAACGCCGCCGCCCAGCTATGCGGCGGCCCATGGCGATCGGAACGCGACATTGCCGAGATATTGTGGACAGTGTTCCCGGTTCCCACGATCAGGACGCCCTCCTCCCGCAGCGGCCGCAGTTTGCGGCCTTGCTCATAATGCCATTGCGCCGACTTGGTGTAGTCCATGCTCAGTTGCACCACGGGGATATCGGCTTGGGGATAGGCTTTCATCAGCACCGTCCAGGCGCCATGATCGAACCCCCATTGCTCGATATCCAGCGCCACCGGCGTCGGCGCCAGCAGATCGCGCACGCGCGCGGCCAGCGCGGGATCACCGGGCGCCGGATAGCGGATCGCGAACATCTCCTCTGAAAATCCGCCAAAGTCATGTATCGTTGCCGGCTGCGCCATCGCCGTCACTGCGGTCCCCTGCGTCAGCCAATGTGCGGATATGCATAGAATCGCCTTTGGCCGCGGCATCGCCCGCGCCATCTCGAACCACGTCCTCGTCACGGCGTTGGTTTCCAGCGCAATGACCGGGCTGCCATGGCCGAAAAAGACGATCGGCATGCGAATGGACGTCATCACACGCTCCTGATTGAGAGGCTTGCCGACATCGGCAGCGATGTCGCCGCCGTGCGGTTTTCGATCTCGGCAGCTAAGGCACAATCGGAGGAGTTGTATAGGCGGTCAGCGGCAATGACGGGCATAGCCGCAATCTATTCGTCAGTTCGCGGCAGCGATGTGCGTGACGATCATTTCGACCAGGCGCAGCGCCGCCTGACTTTGCAGGTCGGGACGCCACATCAGAAAGATGTCCAGCCGGGGGGCGACGCCGGGGGGCAGGAGCGGCCACAGCGTCGGCGCCATCGTCCCGACCATGGGTTCCGGCAGGTGGCCGATCCCGATGCCCAGGCCGATCAGCCACGCGACCTCGAACATATTGTCGGCGATGCCGCTGATCTGCTTACCCAGCCCATGGAGTTGGTGAAATTCACCCAGCGCCGCCGGTACGTCGTGGCTCATGGTAACGAAGCTTTCGCCCCGCAACGCCGCGGGATCGAGGAAACACTTGCCGAAGAGCGGGTGGGTAGGGCCGCAATAGAGCTGCTGACTTTCGCTCAACAGCAAGGCGTGACGGAGTTCGGCGCGGTTGGCATCGTCGAACCCGATCGCCATGGCGAGGTCGCCGCTAAGCAATTGGTCGATGATCTGATCGCCATGACCTGTCTCCAGGATGAGTTCGACGTCCGGATAGCGCGCCTTGAAGCTGGTGATCCCGGCGTCGAGAGCGGGCGACGTCACCCGCGATATCGTCTTGAGGAAGATCGAGCCACCGAGGTCGCCGGCGACCGCACGCAATTCGGCAGGTGCGGCGGCAAGAGAATCGATGATGATCTCGCATTTTTTCAGGAACTCTTGTCCCGCTCCGGTCAGCCGGATGCCCTTTCGGCTGCGGATGCACAACGGCAACCCAAGGTGATCCTCCAGTCGCCGAAGCGCGGCGCTGACGCTGGGCTGGCTCAGGCGCAGGCTATCCGCCGCGGCGCCGATGCTGCCATCATGGGCGATCTGGACGAAATATTTGAGCAGGTTCCAGTCGAGGGTGCGCGTGAAGCGGTCGAGTATCGACACTATGACGCCGCTGCCACCCGCGCCTGCGCATAGCCCGGCGCTATGCCTGTCATAGCGCGTTAGCCCCTAGACAATGTTCAGACAAATATGTTCCTCTCCGGCAGGAAAACTGGACCAATGTCAACGCCGTCACTCTTCAAAAAATTGGCGGACACCCGCTTGAGTTGATTATCTCCACCAAACAAAAAAATAGCAATTGAAGCTTTTGGCGGGGGGCACCTGGAAAGTTGGGGTTCGAACAGGCTGTGGCATACCTAGCAATACCCACATATTGCCGACCAGGAACAAGGCGCCGATGATGAATGCAAGCGTGATAACCGAGGAAGACCTGCAGAACGCACGGGTGGCGCTGGATCGGCCGATACATCTGGCGGAAGGCATTCCCGGATCGTTCTACGGCGACAGCTTTTACGCGCTAGAACGTGAAAAGCTGTTCCCCTCGACCTGGTGCGTCGTGACCGTCGGGTCAGTCATTCCCGAGGTTGGAGACATGATTCCGATCGATCTCGCGGGCTGGCCGATCCTGCTCGTGCGCGGACGCGAAGGCGAGATACGTGCCTTTCACAACATCTGCCGTCACCGTGCGCTCCAGTTGGTGGCAAGCCCATGCAAGGCTTCGTTGATCCGCTGTCCCTGGCATTCCTGGAGCTATAATCTTGAAGGCGCGCTGATGGCGACTCCTGAAATCGCCGGCGCCAGACTGAACGCGGCCGAAGGCTTCGACCGCGCCGAACTTGGCCTGAAGCAAATTCCGGTCGGTCGATGGCTCGACTATGTATTCGTCAACCTCGACGGCGCTGCCGCTCCTTTCGAGCAGCATATCGCCCCGCTGGTCGAACTGGTGAAATCTCTCGATCTTGGTGATTTGCGCCATGGTGGCCGCATCGACGAAGTCTATCGCGGCAACTGGAAGCTTTCGACCGAAGGTGGCATCGAGGATTATCATTTGCCTTTTGGCCATCCGCAACTCGATGCCGGCGCTTATCGCAACACCACCCCATGCTTTTCCGATGGCGTCTATACCGGTGGCTGGGTCGATATGTCGTTACCTGCAGGTGCGCAGACCGGCGTCGCCAAGCCGGGTGCGTTGCCGGCGTTGCGCACCGACAATGGCCTGCGTTCGGACCGGCTGCTGGTACTGAACGTATTCCCCACCGGCACGGTGCTGATCGAAGCGGATCACGTGATGATCGGTATCCTGCTACCCGATGGCGCAGCCAGCACCAAAGTAGAGCTGCATTTCTACTATGATGGCGAAGCGGCCACCTCGCCCGCGCACGAGGCCGCGCGCGCGCGCCGGATCGCGATGTGGCAAGAAGTCCTGCCGCAAGACTTTCCCTTTATCGAACGATCGCAGGCAACGATCCACGCCCGCGATGGCGCCGGCATCCGCACCCGCTTTTCACCATATTGGGAACAGGCGGTGTTTCATTTTCAGCGAATGGTCGTCGATGCCGTCAGCTGATCGCGGGACCGGCCATTGACCATCGCTCAGCCTCTGCTGTCAGGAACCGCCACTGATATGAACAACCCAAGCCTGGCCCTGCCATCCCGGTCGTCCGATCCTGGCGCAGCGCGCAGCGGGCGCG